>CAIMCI010000326.1 GCA_903839465.1 uncultured Pseudomonadota bacterium | reverse complement strand
TGTCGCAGGTCGATACGACCACCGGCACCACGGTCCGCTCGCTGAACCTGACGGCGCTTGCCGCCGCGAACAATATCAATCTCGTCACGAGCTTCGCCTCGAAGTCGGAACTGGCCCTTAACACGACGCCGGACGGCAACGGCGTCACGCTGATGGGCTACAACACGACGCTCGGCCGGCTCGACGTGTCGAACACCGACACGCCGGGCGTCGTCGAGCCCGGCAATACCGATACGGCCGCCGGCACCTACCGCGGTGTCGCGCAGCTCAACCTGACCAACAACGGCCTGCAGTACACGACGAGCAACGCCTACAACGGCAATAACGGCCGGGCGGCACTGCTCGCGTCGAACGGCCAGTACTACATGGTCGGCAACGGCGGCAACGGCAGCGGCAGCACGCAGACGACGCTGGGTACCGGCCTGCAGCTCCTGACCCCGGGCGCCAACGCGACGGCGGCCACGCCCGGTACTACCCAGGTCGGGTCCTTCGACATCACCCAGCTCGGCTTGCCGGCGGACAAGACGGCCAAAGACAACAACTTCCGCGGCCTGACCACGTACGGCAACAATATCTATTTCACCAAGGGCAGCGGCAGCAACGGCATCAATACCGTATATACGGTGAGCGGCGGGACGACGACGGGAGGCATCACCACCTCCGGCGGCACGATCAGCATCCTGCCGGGCTTCTCCACCGCGCTGGCCAAGTCGGCGGCATCGGCCGCGGCACCGGTCTACCACCCGTTCGGCCTGTTTTTCGCCAATTCGACGACACTCTACGTGGCGGACGAGGGCTCAGGGTCGACCAACGATTTCCTGGCGTCGGGCACCGGCGCCACGCCGTTCGAGCTCGGCGGCCTGCAGAAATGGAGCCTGGTGAACGGCACGTGGACGCTCGACTACACCCTGCGCGGCAGCCTGATGGGGGCGAGCTACACGGTCCAGGGCAGCGGCGCGCTTGCGAACTACTCGCTGACCACGAAGACCGATGGCCTGCGCAACCTCACCGGCAAGGTGAACGGCGACGGCACGGTGACGCTCTACGCCGTCACCTCCACGGCGGGCAGCGTGCTCGGCGACTCCGGCGCCGACCCGAACAAGCTGGTGGCGATCACCGACACGCTGAGCTACACGACCTCGACACAGGCGACCGGCGAGGACTTCTCCACGCTGCAGACGGCGGCGCTGGGCTCGGCGCTACGCGGCGTGGCGATGAGTCAGGCCGGCGTCGTACCGGTGCCGGGGTCGGTCTGGCTGCTGGGTTCGGGCCTGCTCGGCCTGGTGGGCATCAGCCGGCGGCGTCGTCTCGGCGCCTGAGCGCCCGCCGTAGGGGCAAAGGAGACGGGTCACAGGACAATTTGGTGTCTTGTGACCCACTTCATAAGAATAAATCGCCTTAAATCGTATTCAATTACCCATTTTTGGTTCTATCGGGCGCAGTAGTCGAAATCGGATCGGCATTGTCGCCCAATCGGCAAATAATCGGTATAAAGTGGTTTTTTAGAGTACCTTATAGGTAATTTACGATATCGGGTGGGTGAAAAATCGCCGTTTCTGACGCCATTACTCTTTCTCGCGGCTTCTGAAGCGGACTGGCGACCGGCGCGTGGTACAGGCAGACTGCCGGCCTGACCCGGGAGCCCCCCATGATCGGCCTGATCCAGCTCGTAGCGGATGCCTCCGTCACCATCGACGGCACGGTCAGCGGCCGGATCGGCCGGGGCCTCCTGGTCCTGCTCGGCGTCGCCCGCGGCGACACCACCGCCGAGGCCGACCGGCTGCTGGAACGGATCCTGACCTACCGGATTTTCCCCGACGAAACGGGGCGGATGAACCGCAGCGTCCAGGACGTCGGCGGCGGGTTGCTGGTCGTTTCGCAGTTCACGCTGGTGGCGGACACCGGCAAAGGCACCCGACCCGGTTTCAGCAAAGGGGCGGCGCCGGCCGACGGCGAGCGCCTGTACGACTATTTCGTGGCCCGGGCCCGGCCTCTGGTCGCGGCGTTCGGTACCGGCCGCTTCGGCGCCAATATGCAGGTGTCGCTCACCAACGACGGCCCGGTCACCTTCTGGCTCGAGGTCGAACCCCGCGAGCCGTAGCAGCCTGCCCGCGTCGGGTATACTGGTCGCCCACAAAATCATTCGCTTGCGCGCCGCGCCGGGCGGCGCAGCGTCTGCCATCGACGCGGAGTACTCACCATGGGCATGAGAGAACTGCTGGTCATCCTGGTCATCGTGCTGGTCGTCTTCGGGACGAAGAAGATCCGTCCGATCCTCTCGGACCTCGGCGCCGGCGTGCGCGACTTCAAGAAGGCCATGAGCGAAGGCGAGCAGGAAGAGGAAGACAAGCGCCTCAAGGCGCTGGCCAACAGCCCGCGCGATGCGGACTTCTCGGCAGACAAGAAGGCGGAAGCGAAGTCCGAGCAGAAGCCGAGCGCCTGAGCGCCGCGCGCGCGGATTCCCGATGGCCGAGGGCAAGATACTGCTGATCCTCGTGATCGCGCTCCTGGTGCTGGGTCCGGAGCGGTTGCCCAAGCTCGCCGCCGATGTCGGTCGCTGGATCGGCCGGGCGCGTGGCATGGCCCGCCAGCTGCAGGCCCAGCTCGACCAGGAAGTCCACGTGCAGAGCGTGCTGCGCGAGCAGCTGAACGCCGTGACGACGATGACGCCGAACCGGCCGACGGCGACGGCAGCCTCGCCGGCCGGCGCCACGGAGTCCGCGCCGGCGGTGACCGAGGCGCCGGCGGTGACCGAGGCGCCGGTGCTGACCGCCGCGCCGGATCCGACCCACTCGCACGCGCACGGGCCGGGCGAGGCCCATCCGGACTACGCGCCGCCCGCCCCGGTGGCGGCGTCCCCGCCCGTGACCGCTGACATCCCGCCGGCCGGCGAAGGCAATGCCCGAAGCCACGCCTGACCGCGACTCGCTGGGCGAAGGCACGCTGATCTCGCACCTCCTCGAGCTGCGACAGCGCCTGTTGTACGCCGTGGTCGCGATCATCGTCTGCGCGATCGGCTGCATGGCGTTCGCCAATCCGCTGTTCGAGCTCGTGGCGATGCCGCTGATCAAGAACCTGCCGGAAGGCGGCCAGCTGATCTCGACCTCGGTGGCGGCTCCCATGTTCGCGCCGTTCAAGCTGGCGCTGTACTCGGGGGCGTTCCTCGCCATGCCGGTCGTGCTCTACCAGCTCTGGGCATTCGTCGCGCCGGGACTCTATCGGCACGAGAAGCGCTTTGCATTGCCGCTCGTGGTCTCGAGCATCCTTCTCTTTTACGCGGGCGTGGTGTTCGCCTACGTCGTGATCTTCCCGCTCCTGTTCGCCGTTCTGACGCACGCGGCTCCGGCGGGCGTGAAGATCATGACCGACATCTCCGAGTACCTCGACTTCGTGCTGGTGATGTTCCTCGCTATCGGGCTCGCCTTCGAAATCCCGGTCGCCATCGTCCTTCTGGTATCGACCGGGCTCGTGCGCATCGAGACGCTGCGCAACAACCGCGGCTATGTGCTGCTCGGCATGTGCGTGCAGGCCGCCGTCATCACACCGGACGTGGTTTCGCTCGCGATCATCGCCGCACCGATGTACGCGCTCTACGAGATCGGCATGCTGATGGCGCTCGTGCTGGCGCGCGGCAAGATTGCCGAAAAGCGCGCCGAGGCGCTGGCCGAGGCAGCCGCGGACCGGCCGCCGGGCGACTAGGCGGCCGGCGCCACGGTCAGCGGTGCTCGCCGGCGAGCACCGCCCGGCCGCAGGCATCGCACAGCATGAGCGCCCCGTAGCGCGAGCGGCTGGCGACGCGGCCATCCTCGAGAATCGCCCAGTTGCCGTGGCCGCGAACGCCGGCATCGCCTTCGCGCCGGTGCAGGATGCACACCGGGTTGGCGCAGAAATACTCGGCTTCGTACGGCGGCGGTCCTGCCGCCTCTGCTCCGCTCACGGGTCTTCCTTGTCGCGCTGCCGCACGCCGGCCCGGCTCGCCGGTCACGGGTGCTGGCCCTGCCCCGATTGTAGCGAGTGCCCGCAGCGCATTGCGGGCCGGGCGCCGGATCCGTCACACTGCCCGCGCCGAACGCCTGCCGGGAACCAACAACAACACCATGGCCGTCACCGATACCCGCCACCCGCCGCCGGCTCATCCCCGTGGCATCTGGGTGCTGGCGATGACCGAGATGTGGGAACGGTTCACCTACTACGGCATGCGGGCCCTGCTGGTGCTGTTCCTGGTCTCGACGGTGAACGAGGGCGGCTTTGGCCTCGATGACCGCACCGCCGCCGCGATCTATGGCCTGTACACGGCCGGCATCTACCTGATGGCACTGCCCGGCGGCTGGATCGCCGACCGCCTGACCGGCCAGCGCAATGCGATCCTCGCCGGTGGCGTACTCATCACGGCCGGCAACCTCGTGCTCTGCGTCGCGCCATCCCTGACGAGCTTCTGCGCGGGGCTCGCGGTCATCGCCACGGGTGTGGGCCTCCTGAAACCGAACGCGAGTGCGATCGTCGGCAGCCTCTACCCGGAGGGCGGCGCCCGCCGCGATGCCGGCTTCAGCCTCTTCTACATGGGCATCAATGCCGGCGGCTTCCTCGGTCCGATCGTTGCCGGCCTCGTCGCCCAGCACGCCAGCCGACGACTTGGCTTCGCCGTGGCCGCCCTCGGCATGGTCGTCGGGCTCGCCCAGTTCTGGCACGCGCGCCGGCACCTCGGGGCGGCCGACGAGGGGCTGCGCGACGGTGGCGGGCCGGCCCTGAAACCCTTCGGGCCGGCGTGGTACCCGCTGCTAGGGGGGCTTGCAGTCGTGCTGGCCGGCGCCGTCCTGCTGCGCCTGGGCGTGTTCGGCGTCGATGCGCCGCTCCTGTCCCGCTACACGGCCGGCATGATCGTGGCGATGGCGGCGGCGTATTTCGCCTACCTCCTGCTGCTCGCCGACATCACGCCCGTCGAGCGCGGCCGCGCCGTCGTGATCCTGATCCTGTTCATCGCCTCGACGCTCTTCTGGTCGGGTTACGAGCAGGCCGGCTCGTCGCTGAACCTGTTTGCCGAGCGCTACACGGACCGCACGATCGGCTTCCTGCACTGGGAGATGCCGGCGGAGATGCTGCAGGCGTTTCCGTCGCTGTTCGTCATCCTGTTCGCGCCGGTCTTCACGTGGATCTGGCTGGCGCTGGCAAGGCGCAACCTCTCGCCGGGCGCGCCCTACAAGTTCGCCTTCGGCCTGTTCCTGATGGGCACGGGCTTCCTGGTCATGGTCGGGGCCGCACACGTGGTGACAGCCGGCGGCCGGCCGCTGCCGACCTGGCTCATCACCACCTACCTGCTGCATACGTTCGGCGAACTGGCCGTCTCGCCGGTCGGGCTGTCCTACATCACCAAGCTCGCGCCGCGCCGTCTCGTCGGCCAGGTCATGGGACTGTGGTTCCTGTCGAACTCGTTGGGTAACCTCGCGGCCGGCCTCGCGGCCGGCGGTTATTCGGCCGACAACGTCGCCGCCTTTCCGGCGCAGTTCCTCCAGGTCTTTGCGCTGGCGGCCGGTGCGGCACTCGTTCTCGTTGTCATCGCCCGCCCGGTCAGGCGCCTGATGGCGGGCGTGGATTAGCCAACCTCAAGACCGGCAAACCGGAGTCATCGTCATGAGCCAAGAAAATCCGCCGCAGCTGACCGTACGGGCCGTCCTGCTGTCCATCCTGCTGACGATGCTGCTCGCCTCGGCGAACGCCTACCTCGGCCTGTTCGCCGGGCTGACGGTCGCGACCGCGATCCCGGCGGCGGTCGTGTCGATGGCGGTACTGAAGCTGCTCGGCCGCTCCAGCATCCTCGAGAACAACATCGTCGCCACCGGCGCCTCGGCAGGATCGTCGATCGCCGCCGGCGCCGTCTTCACGCTGCCGGCACTGATCGTGCTCGGTCACTGGAAGACCTTCCCGTACGGCTGGGTGCTGGCCATTACCGGCCTCGGCGGCCTGCTCGGCGTCCTGTTCTCGGTGCCGCTGCGGCGCACGCTGATCCTCGAGCAGGACCTCAAGTTCCCGGAGGGCGTGGCCACGGCCGAGGTGCTCAAGGTCGGTGCGGATCCCGCCCGGGGCGTGCGCCTCCTTGGCATGGCCGGCTTCATTGCCTCGGTCACGAAGCTCGCGGCGGGCTCGGGGCTGCGCGTCATTCCGGACACCTTCGTGATCTCGACATTCATCCGCGAGGGCATACCCGGCGTGTTCAGCTTCGCGCTGTCACCGGCTCTCCTTGGCGTCGGCTACATCGTCGGCATGAACGTCGCTGCGCTGATGGTCGCCGGCGGCCTGCTCGCCTGGTGGGTGCTGATCCCGCTCTTCGCGGCCTATTTCCCCGCCCACGATCCGGCTCTCGCGCTCAAGCTGTCCGGGCTGTCGGCAGAGGAAGTCGGTCACGCGCTGTGGAGCGCGAAGGTCCGCTACGTCGGCGTCGGCGCGATGCTGACCGGCGGCCTGTGGTCGCTGTGGAGCCTGCGCGCGTCGCTCCTGTCGGGCGTAACCACCGGCCTCAGGGCGGCCCGGGCCGACCGTTCGGGGATCGCCGACCAGGATCGCGACCTGCCGATGAACCTCGTGCTCGGCGGCATCGCGCTCTTCGTGCTGCCGCTCTACGCGCTCTACTTCATCGTCGTCGGCAGCCTCGGCGTCGCGCTGGCGATGGCGCTGATCATGGTGGTCGCCGGCTTCGTGTTCTCCTCGGTGTCCGGCTACATGGCAGGCCTCGTCGGCTCGTCGAACAACCCGGTGTCCGGCATCACGATCTCGACGATCCTCTTCTCGTCGCTGGTGCTGCTCGCCTTCCTTGGCCGCGGCTCCGAGGTAGGCCCGGTCGCTGCGATCCTCATCGGTGCGGTCACCTGCTCGGCGGCCGCGGTGGCCGGTGACAACCTGCAGGACCTCAAGGCCGGCCAGCTGCTGGGCGCGACGCCCTGGCGCCAGCAGGTGATGCTCGCGATCGGCGCGCTGGCCAGCGCCGCGGTCATGGCCCCGGTACTCAACCTGCTGCTGCAGGCCTACGGCATCGGCGTTGCCGCGCACCCGGGCGTGCAGCCTCTGGCGGCCCCGCAGGCGAACCTGATGGCGGCCGTCGCCCGCGGCATCTTCGGCGGCGGTCTGCCGTGGGACATGGTCGGCCTTGGCGCCGTGATCGGCGCGGCCGTGATCGTCCTCGATCTCCACCTGCAGCGGACCGGCGCCTCGTGGCGGGCGCCGATCCTTGCCGTGGCGGTTGGCATCTACCTGCCGCTCGAGCTCTCGACGCCTATCTTCGCCGGCGGGATCATCGCTGACCTCGTCGAGCGCTCGCTCGCCCGGCGGCACAGCGGCGCTGCACTCGAGACCGCCCGCCAGTCGGGGCTGCTGGTGTGCGCGGGCCTGATTGCCGGCGAGGCCATCATGGGCGTGCTGGTCGCCATCCCGATCGTCGTCTTCCAGAACGCCGACGTGCTGGCCCTGCCGGATGCCTGGCATGGCGGTGGCTGGCTGGGTGCCCTGCTCCTGGCGCTGATCGGCGTGTGGACCTACCGGGCATCGACGCGGCACGCCTGAGGCGCCGGCGCCGCCCTCAGCGTACCGGCGGGACGATCACGCTCGGCGCGCGGCACGACGCGCGCCGGGCGTCGTCGCCGCAGGCCCGCGGCGCGAGATCGCGGTCGAGGCAGATGCGGACCTCGCGCAGGCGCGGCGCGTTGCCACCGGAACAGTCGACGATGATCGAGTCCGGCCCGAGTCGCGGATTGGCGCGCAGGAACGACTCGGCCACCGCGCGCGGTTCGCGCTCGACGGTGGCGCCCGGCCTCGCGAACTCCTCCGGCACCTTGATGGTCGCGCGCGCGGTGCGGACCAGCCGGAAATAGTCCGCCGGCTCCAGCCCGCTGCAGGTGCCGTGCGTCGACCACTCGTGGTAGATCAGGCCGCGGGCCGGCATGAGGTCGAGCATGCCGGTCGCCACCGCCTCGGGGACGCGGGTCGTCGCGCAGCGCTCGGGCCAGCCGCGTTCGTTCTGCGGCCACAGGCCGTGCACCACGAAACCGTAGGCGCGCGAGCCGTTGCACTGGCTGGAGGTCGGCGAGTCCAGGCAGTAGGCCGGCGACCAGGACAAGGACAGCAGGTAATAGTCGAATTCGCCGGCGGTGTGGTCGGTCTGCCCGTGGTGGCTGCGCCCGGGTGCACGCCCGGCCGCGAGCGTCGCGAGGACAACCGCCCCGATGGCGCAGGCCAGTCGCAGGTTCCGCATCGATCGAGCCACCCTCTCCTCCTGGCGCGGCGCTTGTACAAATGCGCCGTCGGCGTGCCTGTGTTTCCCGACGGACGGGACGAGCCGCGAACTATAATCGGCCACGGATGGTTAAGCGAACCTCATTGCCGGTCAGCCGCCAGACGATGCTGTACGCGTCGTTCGCCGTCATCTACCTGGTCTGGGGCTCGAGCTTCATGGCCTCCAAGATCATGGTGCAGTACCTGCCGGTGCTGCTCGCGACGAGCGTCCGCTTCCTGATCGGCGGCAGCCTCCTGTGCGCCATTGCCCGCCTGCGTGGCGAGAGCTTCCCGCTGTCGGCCCGCGAGTGGCGCCATTGCGCGGTCATGGCGACGCTGACGATCCTGATGTCGACCGGCGTCAACACGTATGCGCTGCGCGTGATCCCGTCGAACCAGTCGGCCCTCCTCAACTCGAGCTCGGCGCTGTGGATCGCGCTCCTCGGCACGCTCGGGCCCGGCGGCCACCGCCTGTCGCCGGCGACGCGGACCGGCCTCGCGCTCGGCTTCATAGGCGTGGGCTGCGTGCTGTGGCCCCGCGGCGGCTTCGTCACGGCACACCTCGGCTGGCAGCTCGGCATCGTCTTCGGCTGCCTGTGCTGGGCGTCCGGCACGCTCTACTACCGGTCGATGAGCCCGCGCACCCCGCCGCTGATGTTCACGGCCATGCAGATGGCCATCGGCGGCCTGGTGCTGCTCGTCGCCGGCCTCGTGACCGGCGATGCGGCCCGCTGGTCGTGGGCGCCGGCGGGCCTGGCCAGCCTTGCCTACGTGGCGCTGATGAGTTCGGCGCTCGGCTACTGCGCCTATATCTGGCTGATGCGCAACACGACGCCGGCGCGGCTCGGGACCTACGGCTACGTGAACCCGGCCATCGCCACGGTGCTCGGCTGGGCCGTGCTCGGCGAGACGCTGAGCGGCGTGCAGATCCTCGGCACGCTGGTGATCCTGGCGGGCGTCACGCTGATCACGGTGTTCGACACGGCGCGCAGCAGCGCGCCGACGGCCAAGCGCGCCGGCTGAGCGCCCGTTGCGGCGCCCGGCGGCTAGCGCCGGAAGAGCTCCTGGCCGACGAAGCTCACCACGCTGACGATCAGCGCGGCCAGCACCGCCGTAGTGAAGCCCTGGACGTGCATGCCGTGCAGGAAGTGGCCGACGAGCGCAACCATCGCGCCGTTCAGGACCAGCAGGAAGAGGCCGAGGGTCAGGATCGTCACCGGCAGGGTCAGTATCACCAGTACCGGACGCAGGAAGGCGTTGACCAGGCCGAGCGTGAGGCCGGCGATCGCGAGCGTCGCGGGCGTATCGAACGAGAGGCCGCGCAGGAAAAAGGTAGCGACCCACAGCCCGGCGGCCGCAAACAGCCCGCGCAACAGAAAACCCGGCATCGTCGTTGTCTCCCGTAGTCCGGTCGGCGCCTCGCGACCCTGTCCGGACTATACGCGCGCCTCAGGCGAGGCGCACACCGCGGCGGAACACGGCCTCGATGTCCGCCAGCCGCTCGACGTGGCGCAGCACGTCGCCGCGCACGCAGAGGAGATCCGCGTACTTGCCCGCGGTCACGGTGCCCGATTCGTGCTGCACGCCGAGCGCCACGGCCGGCCAGTAGGTCGCCCGGCGGATCGCCTCCATGGCGCCGAGCCCGGCATCGACGGTGAGCGCCTCGATCTCGGCCGCCATGGCCTGGCCCGGCAGCTGCCCCGGCAGGCCTGCACCGGAGCCGGCCACGACCAGCGCGCCGTTGGCGACGAGGGTCGCGACGCGCTGGGCGCGCACCTTCTGGCGAGCCGTGGAGTCGGTCGCGGCGAGGAGACCGAGCGTGCCGTCGTTCAGCGACTCGCGCACGTCGTCGGCGACGAGCGCCGGCCAGCCCTCCCGCCAGCGGCGGTCGTCGAGCGGCTCGTGGGTGATCTTCAGCCAGGCGATGGCCAGCGCCGGCGAGAGGAGACTCGCCACGACGAGCGGCTGGGCGGCCGTGCGCCGGGTCAGCGCCTCGGTCACGCCGGCCGGCCACGGGTCGGCCGTGCCGTCGCCGACACCGAGCCAGCCGTCGACACCGGCCTCCAGCGCCGGCAGGAGATCGGCATCCGTCGCCAGGTACGCGTGCACGGTGGCCTGCAGGCCGTGCGCGGCCGCGACGATCGCCGCCAGCTCGCCGTCCGCCAGTGCCGCCACGTCGGCGACTGCCAGCGAATCGACGCCGGAGCGCAGGAGTTCCAGCGCCCGTGCCCGCGCCTCGCGCGGGTCGTCGACGACGACGGTCGCGAACCCGGCGTGGTTGCGTTGTGCGAGCAGCGGCCCGCTGCCGTGGATGCGTGGCTGCGGCGTGGCCCGCGAGTGGCCGCGGCCGCGCAGCAGGAGGGTCGCCTCGAGCGGGCTGCCGACGTCGTGGGCGGCCGTCACCCCGGCACGGCTCATCAGCTGGGCGGCGAGCGGCATCACCACGCGCTCGGCGAGCGGCAGGTAGACGCTGTCCCAGCGGGCGAGGTCGGCGTGGCCGAGCCGGGCGAGGTGGGTGCAGGCGTCGGTCAGCCCCGGCAGCACCGTGCAGCCCTCCGCCGAGACGACGTTCGCCGTCGCCGGCACGGTCGTATCGGCCGTGGTCCCGACCGCGACGATGCGCTCGCCGTCGATGAGGATGACGCTGTCCTCGAGCGGCATGCCGCCGTAGCCGTCGATCAGCCGCCCGCCGACCAGCGCGGTCAGCGGGTCCGGCTCGGCGGCGTAGGCGAAGGCGGGCAGGACGGCGGCGCTGGCCAGCGAGCGCAAGAGTGCGCGACGCCTCAAGGGCCGGGCCCCGCGGCGGGAGTCTCGAGCACGCGCTTCAGTTCGCGCAGGTAGAAGGCCCAGGCCTGGCGCAGTACGACGTAGTGCCTGTCCCACTCGGGCGCCACCGGAATGCCGGAGCCGAGTATGCGGACCACCGCCTGGCCGTTGCGGAAGTCGAACAGAAGGTCATCGACCAGCGGTGCGCCGTCGTTGAGGGCGGCAGTCACCGGCGGGTTGACGTAGATGATGCGCAGTCGCCGGCCGACGTCCCAGACGTCTATGATGCCCTCGACGGTGGCGCCGTCGCGACGGCGTATCCGCCAGCGGCCACCGCGGCGGGGCTCGAGCGTCGCCTCGCTCGCGTACCAGCGGCGCAGCTCGGCCGCGTCGGTGCAGGCCGCCCAGGCGGTTGCCGCGTCGACGTCGATCGAAATGGTCTGCGCGTAGCCGCGGGTATTCATCGGTATGGAAACTTCCGCCAACGGGTCAGTTATTCTGCACGCCCGGCCCTGATCAGAACAACCGCTAGCGCATCGGGAGATTTATATGGCACTCGTCAATATCGTGATCGTCGTCGCCCTCTTCCAGTACATCGCCTTTGCCTTCGCGGTCGGCCGCGCCCGCGGCCGCTGCGGCGTTTCCGCGCCGGCCATCACCGGCAACGCCGAATTCGAGCGCTACTACCGGGTGCAGATGAACACGCTCGAGCTGCTCGTCGCCTTCATCCCCGGCATGCTGATCTTCGGCCACTACGTCAGTTCGCTGTGGGCGGCCGTGCTCGGCCTCGTGTTCGTGTTCGGCCGTACGCTGTACTTCTTTACCTACACGCAGGACCCGGCCAGGCGCGGCCCCGGGTTCGGCCTGTCGTTCACGCCCGTCGTCATCCTGCTGGCGGGATCGCTGTACGCCACGCTGCGGGTCCAGCTCGGCTTCTAGGGCCGGCCGCGCTCAGGCCATCGGCTGCGCATTGTGCCGCCGGATGGCGTCCTCGGCGAGGCGCCGCTCGGCGGCGGCCAGCAGCTCATTGGCGAGCAGCCCGTCGGCGGGCGCCTCGGCCACCGCGCATTGCGCCTGCATGCGCACCATGCGGCTGCCGACCCGTACGGTCGCCGCGTGCACGGCATGGCGGATGCGGTTGGCGACGGTCTGCGCGGCATCCGTGTCGGCACCGGCCAGCAGCACGGCAAAGGTATGGTCGGCGGTACGCGCAGCAAGGTCGGTGTCGCGCGGCGCCCGCTGCAGCACGCTCGCCAGGAGCTTGAGCGCCGCCGCCGTCGCCGCCCCGGGGTGCTCACCCGGTTCGCTGGCGGTCGGCTCGAGGCTGACGACGACGACCGCATAACGGCGTCCGTCGCGCGAGGCCCGGTGCCGCTCGACGTCGATCGCCTCGTTGAACGTGGCCCGGTTGGCAAGGCCGGTGATCGGGTCGGCGTGGGCGCTGTCCCGCTCGCGGCGACGGGCCGCGATCAGCTGGTTGCCGAGCTCGGCCGTCAGCCAGGCGACGACGATCGACGGACCGAGCGAGGAGAAGAGCCGCGCGGCGAAAGCCGCGGAGGTGACGTCGACTCCGGAGGCGTAGCGAGCGGTCAGCACGTAGAGCACGGTGATCAGCAGCAGCAGCAGCACCAGATGCAGCGTACGCAGTGCCAGCGCCGTCAGCATGATCGGCAGCAGGTAGAGGCTCACGAGCGGGCTGGTCGCGCCGCCGGCATGCCAGACGACGAAGGCGATGAAGCTCGTGGTCGCCAGCACGCGGGCGTAGAGCTTGGTGTCCGGCGACCGGCCGAGCACGCGCGGGATGCGCAGCACCAGGCTGACCGCGGCGAAGGCGATCATCGCGATGATGACGCTGCCGGCGATGCCGCGTTCGCCGCCGGCAAGCTCGTAGAGCGTGACGATGACGAGCGCCAGCCAGTCGGCGAGCGCGGCGCTCTTGATCAGCAGCGTCGCCTCGGGGTTCGGCGCGCCGCCCTCGACGGCACGACGTTCACCAATGACCCTCATCGCTGCGACCGATGCGCTGGCGTGCAGGCCGGCGATGGCGCCGGCGTATCGTGGACGGGCATTGTCAGGGCGGGTTACCTGGTGGCAGTGTCGGCCGCGCGGAGCCGGTATGGCCGCGCTGGTGCCGTTCACTAGCCTAGTCGGCTTCGTCGCCGAAGTCACCGTTGCCCGTGGCGGCAATCAGCGCGGCCAGATCATCCATGTCGACCGGGTCGGGCACCAGGCGTGGCGGCTCGGGCACGGCCTGGGCCGCGATATCGAGGCGCGCGATCAGCGTATCGGAGGCCCGCGCGCCGGCCTCGATCAGCGTCCCGAGATCCTGCAGGATGTCGCTTAATGGCGACGGTCGGCCGATCGCATAGCCCTGGCCGTAGTCGACCCCGAGGTTGGAGACGAGCACGCGCAGGTCGTCCGTCTCCACGTACTCGGCGACGGTCGTCATGCCCATCGTGCGCGCGAGCTGGGCGATCGCCTTGACCATGTCGGCCGAGCGCGTGTTGGTCATCGCGTCGCGCACGAACGAGCCGTCGATCTTGAGCACCGACACCGGCAGCGACTTGAGGTAGGCGAGCGACGACTGCCCGGTTCCGAAGTCGTCGAGCGCGAACTGGAAGCCCATGTCGCGCAGTACCTGCATGATCGACTCGGTGCGCCCGAGGTTGCTTACCGCCGCCGTCTCCGTCAGCTCGAAGCAGATGAGGTCGGGCGGTATGTTGGCCGCCGTGCAGGCCTTGTCGATCATGCCTATCAGGGAATCGTCGCTCATCGACTGAGCCGAGAGGTTGATCGAGAACCGCGCCATGCGGTTGGTCAGCAGTTCGCGGTGTTTGGCGAGCGCGGCGAAGGTGTTGTTGACGACCCACTCGTCGATCGCCGGCATCATCTGGTAGCGCTCGGCCGCGGACATGAACTTGGCCGGCGGGATAACCTCGCCCGCTTCGGTCAGCCGGCGCAGGAGAATCTCGAAACGCGGCTCGGCGCCGCTGTCAGACAGGGCCTGCATGGGCTGCGCATAGAGCTTGAAGCTGTCCGAGGCCAGCCAGTCGCGCAGCGAGGAGATCATCTGCACGTCGCCGTGGCGGCGAATGATGCTCTCGTCGGATGATTCGTAGCGCTCGACGCGATCGCGACCGCGATCCTTGGCGGCCTTGCAGGCGATCTCGGCGGCGGCAAGGCCGTGCGCCAGCGGCTGCTTGGAACCGAGGTTGATCTGCGCGACGCCGGCCGAGAGGCTGATACGGATATTCGCGCGACCGAAGCTGCCCGCGAGCTCGGTCGCGGCCTCGCGCACGACTTCCGCGGCGTGCCAGGCCTTGCCGAGATCCATCTCGGGCAGGAAGACGGCGAACCGGTCACCCGAAATGCGCGCGACCCTCGCGCTGCGCGGCACGCGCCGGCGCACGACTTCGGCGACGCGCGCGATCACCTCGTCGCCGACCGGCATGCTGTAGTTCTCGTTGATCACGTGCATCTGGTCGATGTCGATGTAGATCACCGAGTGTTCCCCGGCGTCCGCGGCCGTGCCGAGGAATGCGCCGACCTCCGCCTCGAAGGCGGCGCGCGTCGCGAGGCCCGTGGCCGCATCGAAGCTCGTCTGCAGAATCGTCGATACCTTGCGCGCCAGGAGCTCGCCGAGCCGCGCATGGCGCCTTTCGTAGTCATCGGCATCCACGCCCCGGTAGAGGGCGAGGAAGCCGATCACCCGTCCCGACGCGTGGCGGACGGGGACCGACAGGATCTTGCAGGGCGGCAGGCGGTCGGAGCCGTTGACGCCGTTGACGAGCAGGGTCTTGCGCTGCACCTGGGCCCAGGTCAGCAGGTGGCGGTGGGTGCGCGCGACGAGTTCGGCATCGGCGATTTTCGCCGCCGGCGCACGGCGCACCAGGGCGACGTTGCGCTCGGGAACGATCAGCGCACCGACCAGGCAGCCGAGGTGTTCGGTGGCAGCCTGCGTCAGGCGGCCGAGTTCGTCGGCATCGCGCCCGGCGCCGGACTCCTCGCGGGCCACGTCCAGCAGGAGTTCGAGGTCCTCGTCGCGGCTCGACAGGTCGCGGTTCAGGGCGCCCAGCGAGACGCGCATGTTCACTTCGCGCGCGAGGCACTCGAGGGCGGGTCGCACCAGCGACAGGATCAGCGAGAACGCGCGGGCCTCGCCGGCCTCCGGCACCTGAAGGGTGACCACGGCAAGTGGCTTGCCGACCATGTCCCGGAGCCGGAAGGCGTAGAAGATCGCGTCGTTGCCCTTGCGCGCGAAACCGTCGATCTCGAGCGGCGAGGCGAGTCCGGCCTGCAGCGCCTCGACGGCAAGCGCGTGCATGTCGGGGTCGTCCTGGCCGCCGCTCAGCCACAGCGCCCGGCCCGTACCGCCGTAGATGCCGATCTCGCGCGCGCGCGGGATCAGCATCTTCAGGAGCTGGGCGTACGGATCGAGGCCTGCACCGGCCTGCGAGCGGTTGGTGGGCTTTAAGTTGGTGGCAGCGGCCATCGATGATCCTTTCCGCGGCGTACCCCCAGCATTCCATCGCTGGCGGTCGCACTCGCCGGGAAATTATGTTGCGCCAGACGGTGTCGGGGTTCCGCGACGCGGTCGACAGTTCGAGGGCCCGTGCTGCGTGACCGGCCTCTCAGTTCCGGGCGGAAAGCGGCCGCAGCCAGCGGCGCGGATCCTCGGCCTCTTTGCCGCGGCGGACCTCGAAATAGAGCTGCGAGGCCATGGCGCCGGCCTCCGCGGCACTGGCCGCCAGCACGTCGCCCGGTGCCACGCTGTCACCGACCTTGCGGTAGAGGCGGGCGTTGTTGCCGTACAGGGTCAGGTAGCCGCCGCCGTGGTCGAGGATGACGAGGAGTCCGAGCCCCGGCAGCCAGTCGGCGTAGACGACGCGGCCGTAGTAGGGGGCGTGCACCGGCGTGCCCGGCTCGGTGTCCAGGAGGAGGCCCTGCCAGACCAGGCCGCCCGGCTTCGCGCTGCCGTACTGGGCGACGACGCTGCCGCGCGCCGGCCACGGCAGCTTGCCGCGCACTTTCGCGAACGGCTGGCGGTGACGGCCGGTGCCCGCGTAATCCTCGGCCGGCACGTCCTTGAGCGCCTCCCGCAGCTGGCTGAGCAGCTTTTCCAGCGAGGCGGCGTTGCCGCGCAGCCGGGCGAGCTCGGAGCTCTTGGAATCGAGGTCCGCCTCGACGGTCGCCAGCGCCTTCTCGCGGGACAGCCGCGCCGAATTGAGCCCGCGGACCTCCCCTTCCTGGGCGGCGGCCAGCCGCTCTAGCTCGCCGGCCTGCCGCGACAGGTCGGCGTCCAGGGCGGCGAGCTTGGCCAGGTCCTGCTCGATGAGCCGCATGCGCGCGGCGCGGGCGGCGCCGAAATACCCGTAATAGGAGAGCATCCGGCCGAGCAGTACCGGGTCGTTCGCGTTCAGCATCAGCTTCAGCGGCGCATCGCGGCCGTTGCGGTAGGCCGTGGCCAGATCCGCCCGCAGCTGGTCGCGGACCGCCTCGAGCGCCGCCGCGGCGCCG
>CAIMCI010000325.1 GCA_903839465.1 uncultured Pseudomonadota bacterium | reverse complement strand
GCGTCTCGATTTCGTCCCAGTACCCGCGCAGCGCAATCAGGCAGCGCTCGCGGCTGTGTCCTACCGTCCTCATCGTTCGTCGACTCCAGCATCGGCGCACCCGAACGGCCGCCATTCAGACAAAGTGTCGCCCGCGACGGTGACAGCCTGATGGACGCCGTGCGCCGTTTTGACAAAAGATGGGCCCGATCGGCCGGAAACGTGACGGACTGCGCGGTCCCCGTCAGTCCGCCGCGACCCGGCGCTCGGGGCGGACCAGGCGCTTGGCCGGGAAATGGCAGGTGAAGGTGCTGCCCTGCCCTTCCTCGCTCTCGACCTCGAGCACGCCGCCGTGCCGGGTCAGCGCGTGCTTGACGATGGAGAGGCCGAGGCCCGAGCCGCCGGTCTTGCGGGCCCGGCCGGGGTCGACCCGGTAGAAGCGCTCGGTGATCCGCGGCAGGTGCTCGGCGGCAATGCCGATCCCCGAATCCTCGACCGCGAAGCGCGCGCCGTTGCCATCGGCCTCCCAGCGGATGGAAACGCGGCCCTCGGCCGGCGTGTACTTGACGGCATTGGAGATCAGGTTCCAGAAGACGGAGTGGAGTTCCGCCTCGGAGCCGAGGATCTGCGCGTCGGAGTCGAGGTCAAGCTCGACCTTGCGCGGGTGCCGGTCAAGCGCGAGCACCTCGCGCCGCATCAGCGCCAGCATCCCCGGCACGTCGACGACGTCCTCGGGCGCTTCGTCGTCCGAGGCCTCGAGCCGCGAGAGCTCGAGAAGGTCATTGACCAGAGTGCGCATCCGCTCGGCCTGGCGGCGCATCTCGCGCAGCGGATGACCCCAGGACTCCTCGAGCGAGGGATCGTCGACCATGGTGTCGAGATAACCGGAGATCACCGTCAGCGGCGAGCGCAGCTCGTGCGAGGCGTTGGCGACGAAATCCTTGCGCATCGCCTCGAGCCGGATCTGCCGCGTGACGTCGCGCACCAGGAGCAGCTGCTGTCCCGCGCCGTAGGAGACGACGCGTACCGAGAGGAACGCATCGGGTGCCTGCGGTGCGCGCAGGATCACCGGCGAGCTGTAGTCCTCGGCCTCGAGATAGCGGACGAAGTCCGGCTGGCGCAGGAGGTTGTGGATGCGCTGGCCGAAGTCGATCTTGCGCCGCAGGCCGAGGAGCTGCCCGGCCGGCCGGTTGAACCACATGATGTCGCGCTCGGCGGACAGCACGATCACGCCGTCCGGCATCGCCGTCGTCATGCGGCGGAACTCGCGGAAGAGCTGGACGATGCGCCGCTTGTGGAACTGCTTGCGCCGGTAGATGCGGATGACGAGCGCGACCACGTCGCCCCAGACACCACCGAGATCCGGCGGGTCGGTCGTACGCCTGAGGCGCAGCCAGCGCTGCAGGCGGTAGAGGTAGGTGATCTGCAGCGCGAGGTAACCGGCCAGCGTCGCCACGATCCAGACGCTGATGTTGCCGAACACGAGCCCGCCGAGTGTCGCGAGCGCGAACAGCGCCGCCAGGCGGGCAAGCGCGTAGGACCAGGCGGCGGCCGAGGGCGTCACGGGCCGCCAGCGCGCACGAGGCGGGCCGCCTTAGACAGGGCGTACCGAGAAACGATAGCCCGCGCCGCGCACCGTCTGGATGAACTTGTCACAGTCGAACGCCTCCAGCGCCTTGCGCAGCCGGCGGATGTGCACGTCGACCGTGCGTTCCTCGACATACACGTTGCCGCCCCAGACGCGGTCGAGCAGCTGGCTGCGGCTGTAGACCCGCTCGGGGTGGGTCATGAAGAAGGACAGCAGCCGGTACTCGGTCGGACCGAGCGGCACGGTGCGCTCGCCGACCGTGACGCGGTG
>CAIMCI010000324.1 GCA_903839465.1 uncultured Pseudomonadota bacterium | reverse complement strand
TGGTGTCGTAGATCGCGAGCCCCGAGGTCACGATGCCGCCCGGCGAATTGATGTACAGCGCCACGTCCTTGTCCGGGTTCTCCGACTCCAGGAACAGCAGCTGGGCGACGACGAGGTTCGCCATCTGGTCCTCGATCGGACCGACGATGAAGATGACCCGCTCCTTGAGCAGCCGCGAATAGATGTCGTAGGCGCGTTCGCCGCGGGCGGTCTGCTCGACCACCATCGGGACCAGGTTCAGTGCTTTCTCAATCATTGCGTTGGGCTCCGCTTAACCGACAGCGCCGAGACCGGCCTCAGGCGCCAAAATTCATCACTTCCTTGAAGGTCGCCGGCACGCCGGTGATCTTCGCGACGGTCAGGAGCTTGTCCAGAACCTGCTCCTCGATCGCCGCCGACCGCACCTGATCCATCAGCTGGGCGTTGTCGCGGATCTGCCGCGCCGCCTCTTCCGGATCCGGGAAACCGAGCGCCGCCGCCTCGATCTGCTCCTCGATCTTGACCGGATCCGGCAGCATCTGCTCGGAACGGGCGATTTCGCCGATCAGGAGCGACAGGCCGACACGCCGCCGCGCCGCTGCCTCGAACGGCTCGCGCGGCGGCGCCTGGGTCATCTGCTCCGGGGTCACGCCCATGCGGCGCAGCCACTCGATCTGCAGCTGCTGCACCTGGCCATCGACCGCGCTCGCCGGAAGGTCAACCGGGTTGGCGGCCAGCAGTGCATCGAACAGCTGAGTCTTCATGCGGCCGCGGACGGTGTTTGCAAGCTCCCGGCGCATGTTTTCCTCGACCTCGCGACGCAGCGACTCGACGCCGCCGTCGGCGACGCCGAAGGCGAGGCAGAACTCGTCGTCGACGACCGGCAGCACTTCCTCGGCCACCTCATGGACGGTCGCCGTGAACTGGGCGGTCCGTCCGGCCAGCGACGGCTGGCCGTAGTCGACCGGGAAGGCGACCGGGAAGGTGCGGGTTTCGCCGGCGGCAGCCCCCTCGAGGCCCTTCTCGAAGTCGGGGAGCATCCGCCCGGCACCGACCACGACCTCGGCGCCCTTGGCGCTGCCGCCGTCGAAGGCGACGCCGTCCAGGGTGCCCTCGAAGTCGATCCGGACCCGATCGGTCGCCTTGACCGGGCGGCTGACCGGCGCGTAGGTCACCCGCTGGCGGCGCAGGTTCTCGATCATCGCGTCGACGTCACCGGGGTTCACCGCCGCTTCCGGGCGTTCGACGGCGAGGTCGGCCAGCGGGGCGATCGTCACGGAGGGGTAGACCTCGAACACGGCCCGGTAGCGCAGCTCCTCGCCCGACGGCGCGGTCAGGGTCTCGATCCGCGGGCCGCCGACCGGGGCCAGCTTCTCCTGGCTCACGGCCTCGGCGAAACTGCTGCGTACGAGGTCACCGACGACCTCCTCGCGCAGCTGGGCACCGAACTGGCGCTCGACGACGCTGACCGGCACCTTGCCAGGGCGGAAGCCCTTCAGGCGCGCCGTGCGGCTGAACTGCGTCAGGCGGTCCTTGAACAGCTGCTCGACCCGTTCGGCCGGCAGTGCCACTTCGACGCGACGCTCCAGCGCGCCGGTTGCTTCGACTGTTACCCTCATCGCTACTTCAATCCTCTGCGGGGCCTTCGGGCCGGTACTGACCTTCGAAATCCATTAAGCGTCGTGCGCCCGACCCGGGCGCGCCGACGAGTCGGGTCTGGTGCGAAAGGAGAGACTCGAACTCTCACGGGTGTGAACCCGCTGGGACCTAAACCCAGTGCGTCTACCAGTTCCGCCACTTTCGCGCGGCGCAAACCCGCCGGCCTCACACCGGGCCGACTATTATAGCCGTTCCGGCGTCGCGGCTGGCGGCTTCGGCCGTGCCGTCAGCCAAAAAAAGCGAGGCCAGGCGCCCTGCGGGGCGCCTGGCCTGCATCGGGACCGGTCCGGCCGGGCGTATTCGCCCGGCGCGCACCCTACTTCTTGACGAGGGCCCGGACTGCCGCGCGCTGGGCCTCCAGCTCCTTCTTCGGCATCGGGATCAGGCCCTTGTCGACCAGGTACCCGTCCTGTCCGGCCGCCTTGTCGCTGACGAACTCGGTCACGAACTCGGCGAGGCCCGGGATCAGGCCGATATGGGCCTGCTTCACGTAGATGAACAGCGGCCGGGAGATCGGGTACTTGGCATCCGCGATCGTCTCGAGACTGGCGGCGACACCGTCCACCGTCGCGGCGCGGATCTTGTCCCGGTTCTGCTCGAGATACGAGTACGTGAACACCGCGAC
>CAIMCI010000323.1 GCA_903839465.1 uncultured Pseudomonadota bacterium | reverse complement strand
GACGCCGCCGCCGGCCGTGCTGCCCGCCGCGGTCGGCCGGCAGCTCGCGGCGCTGCCGAGCCTGGCGCGGCCGGCGGTGGAGACCAACGCGTATCTTCGCGATCGCGAGCAGCGCAACGCAGCGCTCGCCACCGACGGGGAGCGCCAGCAGGCGCGCAAGGCGCTGCGCGAGGAGGGCCGCGAAGCCGCCACCGCGGCCAAGAGCCTCCTGCTGTGGCGCGCGCTGTATGCCCCCGACCAGCTGAACGAGCAGCTGGTCTGGTTCTGGCTCAACCATTTCAGTGTCCACGAGGGCAAGGGCCACGTGGCCTTCTACCTCGCCGACTACCAGGAGCGGGCGATACGCGAGCATGCACTCGGGCGTTTCCGCGACCTGGTACTGGCGACCGCGCTGCACCCGGCGATGCTGATCTACCTCGACAACGCCCAGAACGGCCTCGGCCACGTGAACGAGAACTACGCGCGCGAACTGCTGGAACTGCACACGCTCGGCGTCAACGGCGGTTACCGCCAGGCCGACGTCGAGGCGCTGGCCCACGTGCTGACCGGGTTCGGCCTGCGCGCTGCGACCGCGGCCCGGGTGCCGCCGCGCCTCGCCGGCTACTACCGGGCCGACGGCGCCTTCGAATTCAACCCGGCGCGCCACGACTTCACGCCGAAGGTCCTGCTCGGCCGGCGCATCGAGCCCGCGGGCTACGACGAGCTTGGCGTAGCGGTCACGCACATCGTCCGGCAGAAGGCCTGCGCCGACTTCATCGCCGGCGGGCTCGCCCGCTATTTCGTCGCCGACGAGCCGCCGCCGGCCCTCGTCGCGCGCCTGTCATCGACGTTCCAGAACACCGACGGCGACATCCGGGCGGTGATGCGCACGCTGCTCGACAGCCCCGAGTTCGCGGCCTCGCTCGGCCACAAGTACAAGGACCCGATGCATTTCGTCGTCGGCGCCGTCCGCCTCGCCTACGACGGCAGCGTGGTGACCAACGTGCGGCCGCTGGTGAATCTCCTCGGTCAGCTCGACCAGGGCCTGTACGGACGGCAGACGCCGGACGGCTTCCCGCTCGACGGCGCCGCGTACACGAGCTCCGGGCAGATGGCCAAGCGCATCGACGCGGCCCGCACCTTCGGCAGCGGCGACCGCACGCTCTTTGCCACGGCCGGGACGAGCGGCGACGGGCCGGCGTTCGCGCAGCTGTCGAACCGGCTGTATTTCGAGGCGGTGGAACCGGGCCTCTCGGCGCAGACGAAGGCCGTGCTCGCCCGAGCCCAGTCGCCGCAGGAATGGAACGCGCTCCTGCTCGCCTCGCCCGACATGAACTACCGCTGAGGACCGCCCATGACCGAGACACGCCTACTGCCCGGCCGTCCGGCGGCACGCCCGTGAAGCGCCGGCGCTTTCTGACCGACCTGCCGCTCGCCGCCGCGGGGCTTGCCGTGCACGGACGGCTGTACGCCGCAGCGGACGCGGGCCCGAAGTTCCTGCTGGTCTTCCTGCGCGGTGGCTACGACTGCGCGAGTGCGCTGGTGCCGTATGCGTCCGACTACTACCACGCCTGCCGGCCGACGATCGCGATTCAGACGGGCGGCACGGACGCGGCGCACGCGGCGCAGGTGCTCGACGCGAACTGGGCGCTCGCGCCGGCGCTGCGTGCCGATTTCGGCGCGCTCTGGCAGGCCGGCGAGCTGGCGGCGGTGCCGTTCGCCGGCACCGAGGACCGCTCGCGCAGCCATTTCGAGACCCAGGACGACATCGAGCTCGGCGGCTCGCCGGCGGCGGGCAGGCGCTTTGGATCGGGCTTCCTCGCGCGCCTGAGCGCCGAGGTCAGTGGTGCCCGGCCGATCGCCTTCACGAGCGCCTTGCCGCTCGCCTTCGCGGGCCTGGCCGACGTACCGAGCATCGCCATCCGCGATGCCGCGCGCGCGCCGCTCGACGCGCGCCAGGGCGGGCTCTTCCGCGAGCTGTATGCCGGCCAGCCGCTGGCCGATGCGGTCGGCGAGGGCCTCGAACTGCGTGCCGAGGTACGCGCCGAACTCGCCGCCGAGATGAAGGATTCCGCGCGCAGCGCCCGCGGCCCCGGGGCGTTCGCCGCCGATGCGCCGCGGCTCGGGGCCCTCCTGCGCAGCCGCTTCTCGATCGGCTTCGTCGACTTCGGCGGCTGGGACACCCACGTCAACCAGGGCGGGGCGGACGGCGCGCTGGCACGCAACCTCGCCGCGCTCGGCACGGGCCTCTCGGCCCTGAAGACCGCGCTCGGTCCCGACTGGAACCGCACGGTCGTCGTCGTGGTCTCCGAGTTCGGGCGGACCTTCCGCGAGAACGGCAACCGCGGCACCGACCACGGCCACGGCAGCGTCTACTGGGTGCTCGGCGGCGCCGTGCGCGGCGGGCGGGTCGTCGGCCGGCAGCAGCGGCTGGCAGCGGGCACGCTGTTCGAGGACCGCGACTACCCGGTCCTCAACCCGTACCGGGATCTCCTCGGCGGTCTCTTCGCCCGCCTGTGGGGCCTCGATGCGCAGGCGCTCGAGCGGGTGTTCCCGGGCGCCCGGCCGGACGCGCTCGGCCTCGTGTGAGGCCGGCCGATCCGCGCTACGATCACCGGCCTTCACCCCCCGTCGCCGAGGTTCGTTGCCCATGGCCGTCGTCCACAACCGTCGCATCGTCCTCGCCAGCCGGCCCGTCGGCGCGCCCGTGCCGGAGAACTTCCGGATCGAGACGCTGCCGGTCGCGGCGCCCGGCGACGGCGAGGTACTGGTCCACAACCGCCTGCTGTCCCTCGACCCGTACATGTACCGGCGCATGATCGACGGCCCGTCCTACGACCCGCCGCTGGCGCTCGGTGCGACGATGGTCGGTGCGACGGTGGGTCGCGTCGTCGAGTCGCGCCGCGCGGGCTTCGCCGCCGGCGACCTCGTGCTCGCCTACGGCGGCTGGCAGGAGTATTCGCTCAGCGACGGCAAGGACCTGACAAGGCTGCCCGCGGACCTTGCCCAGCCGTCGTATGCCCTGGGCGTCCTCGGCATGCCGGGCTACACCGCCTACCATGGATTGCTGCGCATCGGTGCGCCGGTGCAGGGCGAGACGGTGGTGGTCTCGGCGGCGACCGGTGCGGTCGGCTCGGTCGTCGGCCAGCTCGCGAAGCTGCGCGGCTGCCGTGCCGTCGGCATCGCCGGGGGCAGCGACAAGTGCGCCTACGCCGTCCGCGACCTCGGCTTCGACGCCTGTCTTGACCACCGCGCCGCGAACCTCCGCGACCAGCTCGCCGCCGAGTGCCCGCGCGGCATCGACGTCTATTTCGAGAACGTCGGCGGCGCCGTGCTCCGCGCCGTCCTGCCGCTCCTCAACGTCGGTGCGCGGATCCCCGTCTGCGGACAGATCGCCGGCATGACCCAGACGGCGCTGCCCGAGGGACCGGACCGGACCGGCGTCCTGACCGCGACGGTGCTGGTCAAGCGCCTGCGCCTGCAGGGCTTCATCATTTCCGATCACTACGGCGAGCCCTTCCTCGAGTTCAGCCGCGACATGCGCGGCTGGCTCGGCAGCGGCGCGATCCGCTACCGCGAGCACGTCGTCGACGGCTTCGAGTCGGCGCCGGCGACCTTTGCCGAGATGATGCGGGGCGGCAACCTCGGCAAGACCATCGTCCGCCTCGGCGACCTTTAGTCGTGCACCGGTGACGAGGGTGTTGCCGATTCGGAGTCCAAGAATCGTATTGTAACCAATAAGTTACAGACACTATCTGATGCCAGTAATTAGATGGATTCCGGTATACGTCATTTGATAACAGGTCTTTAGTAGCTATTTACTCATTTAAAATTAGATATATTCATTAAACTATTGTTTTTAATATAGATATGTGACATTTCAGCCCGCGACCCGGCGCCGACACGTCCCGGCCGATGCGCCCGGCAGGGCAACCGGCACCCGAGCAAGTCCTCCGTAATTCCCCTAAAGAACCGCCCCGGCCTGCCGTTACTGAGTAGTGACCGGGACCCGAGGTCAGGGTTTCGCCTGGCCTGCGCGGGCCGCACGAACACCAGGGAGATCGCATGACGGCTGACATCAAGGCACGGTTCATGAAGCTGGGGAACCTGCCGACGCCGCCCGCGGTCGCCCGCGACATCCTCGAACTCGCCCGCAACCCGGACACCAATATCCAGGCCGTCGCGACCGCGATCGGCCGCGACCCGGCGCTCGCGGCGAAGGTGCTGCGGATGGCGAACTCGTCGGTGTACGCAACCCGGCGCCAGACCCAGAACCTGCGCCAGGCACTGACCGTGCTCGGCATCGATGCGACGATCACCGTCTGTCTCGGTTTTTCGATCACCGGAAGCCTGCGCGCCGCCAAGGGTGCGTCCTTCCATTACCCGACGTACTGGCGGCGCTGCCTGCTGTCCGCCGTGGCGAGCCGCTGCGCGGCCGAGGCGGCCGGTGTGGGCCAGGGCGAGGAGGTGTTCCTCGCCGCCCTCCTGCAGGACATCGGCATGATCGCCATCGACCGCTCGCACGCGGGCTTCTACGCCGAGCTCGCCGCCGAGGCGAGCCACGAGGAACGGGGTGCCTACGAGGTGGCGCGCCTCGGCGCCGACCACGCCGTGCTCGGCGGCTGGCTCCTGGAGAGCTGGCACCTGCCGGAGGACCTCGTGCGCTGCGTCGCGGCGAGCCATACGCCCGGCGACCTCGAGGCGGCAACGCCGGCGGGCGTGCTGGTTCGCTGCGTCGCCACTGGCAATGCGCTCGCCGACGCGCTCATGCATGCCGACCGGCGTGCGTCGCTCGCCGCCGCCTGCACGGTCGGCGAGGCACTTTTGGGCCTCGACGCCGCGCAGATGGCCGGGATCATCGAGCGCATCGCGACCCTCACGCACGATGTCGGGGCGATGTTCGACACGGCGCTCCTGTCCGCGGAGGAGGCGCTGACCCTGTCAGAAGATGCCGCCGAACTCCTCGCCAACCGCAACGTCGAGGCGATGCAGGAAATCACGACGTTGAAGGCCTCGGCCACGACGCTCGAGGCGCAGGCCGCGGCGCTGAACGATGCGTCCCGGCGCGACGCCCTGACGGGTGTCTTCAACCGTGGCGCCTTCGACGAGCGTATCGCCGTCGAGTTCGGTGCGGCGACGGTGGCGGCGCGCGAGCTTGCGCTCCTGTTCATCGACCTCGATCATTTCAAGGCCATCAACGACACCTACGGCCATGCGGCCGGCGACGCCTGTCTGCGCGGCATCATCGGCCCCATACAGGCCGAACTCCGCCAGTCTGACGTGATCGGCCGGTTCGG
>CAIMCI010000322.1 GCA_903839465.1 uncultured Pseudomonadota bacterium | reverse complement strand
TGTACGCCGAGTTCGCGCTCGATATGCGCGATCGCCGTCGAGATCGCCGGCTGCGAGATGTTCTGACGGCGCGCGGCGAGCGTCACGCTGCCGGTCTCGCCGGCCGCGACGAAGTAGCCGAGCTGGCGCAGTGTGAGGTTCATGCGCCGGCCGGTCGGGCCACGGCCTTAAGGGTCGCCCGGCACGCCATAGCGCGGCGCCTCTGCCGGATCGAGGGCGCGCTGCACGTAGGCCTCGAGCTGCGGCTCGTACCGGCTCCACAGTGCGTCGAGCTCACCGATCGGATCGTGCTCGCTCCAGTCGACGCGCAGATCGGCGACCGGCCAGCTCACCTCGCGCACGACCAGAAGCCCCGCCGAGTGCACGGGGCCCGCCTCGCCGCCCGCCGCGAGGCCGCCCCGGAGCGCGGCCATCAGCCGGGCGGGGAACGGACCGCGCGCCGCCTCGAAGGCGGCGACCATCGCCCGCGGGACGTCAGGACCCGCGAGCAGGTTGCCGGCGCTCGCCGCATGGGCGCCGATCGCCTCGCCCACCACACCGAGCGCGCGCGCTCCGGAATGAATGGCCGGTACACCGCTGCGGCCGACCACGAGCAGCTGGCGGTACGCCGCGAACGGCGTGCGGGCGATGACCTGCGCGATCGCGTCGGTGGCGTCGGCGCCACCGGCGAGCGCCTCGAGGACGAGCGGGCCGAGGGCGGGATCGGTGATGTTCTGCGAGGCGACGACGCCGGTCCCCGCCCGGGCGTGCGCGCAGCGCGCCGCCACCGCCGGGCTGGAGGAGGAAATCACCATGCCGAACTCGCCGGTATCCGGCGCACGGGCGACGAGCGAGAACGTCACGGCGCGCTCAGTCGCGGTCGGGGATGACGGCGATGACGTCGATCTCGACCAGCCATTCCGGGCGGGCAAGGGCCGAGACAACGAGGCCCGTGGAGACCGGGTAGACACCCTTCAGCCAGCGCCCCACGACGCGATACACGGTCTCCCGGAAGCGCGGATCGGTCAGGTAGATCGTGATCTTGCAGACGTGGGCGAGCTCCGCGCCCGCCTCGCCGAGTAGCTTCGCGATATTGGCCATCGCCTGCTCGGCCTGCGCGCCGGGATCGCCGATGCCGACGTTGACCGCCGTATCGAGATCCTGGCCGACCTGGCCGCGCACGAAGACGGTCTGGCCACGGGCCACGACCGCCTGGCAGAGGTCGTTGTCAAGCTTCTGCTCCGGGTAGGTATCCCTGGTGTTGAACTTGCGGATTCGGGTATGCACGTTCTGAACCACTCCTTGACGAAGGCGCCGGCGGACGGGCCGCGGGAGCGGCGCGGGGCCATGATGACAAAGGGACCGCATCGGAGAAACCACGGAAATATTAACCCCTGCTTTGCATTTTGTAATGCAGGAGGACCTGGACCCGGGCCGCGCCCGCGCACCCCGCGAGCCGGGCCGGCCGCCACCCGCGCCGGTCCCGGCGCTTTACAGCGGGCAGGACGCGTGCGTACCTTGCCACGCCGTCACCTTCAGCCAGGACCCGGGTCCGACAGGAAACCGTTCATGAGCAAGCAGGAGCAACCGACCCGCCTCGAGGGCCACACGATCCAGCCGGTCGCCGCCGACGAGCGCCACGGCCGCGCCCGCGACCTGTTCACCGTCTGGTTCGGCTCCAACATCATGCTGCTGACCATCGTCACCGGCGCGCTGGCCACCAAGGTCTACGGACTGAGTTTCGGCTGGGCGGTGGCGAGCCTCACCGTCGGCAACCTCCTCGGCGCGGTCTTCATGGCGCTGCACGCCGCGCAGGGCGCGAGGCTCGGCGTGCCGCAGATGGTGCAGACGCGTGGCCAGTTCGGGGCCCAGGGTTCGCTGCTCGTCGTCGCGGTCGTGATCGTCATGTACCTCGGTTTCTTCGCCTCGAACCTCGTCGTCGGCGGCGAGGCCCTGCACCTCATCCTTCCGGGGCTCACCGAGACGGCCGGCATCGTCCTGATCGGCGTGCTGTCGGTCCTGGGCGCCATCTACGGGCACGACCTGATCCACGCCTACAACCGGGTCATGACCTACGTGTCGGGCCTGGTGCTTGCCCTCGCCTTCCTCTGGATCGTCGCCGTGCACGGATTGCCGGCGGACTTCGCGGCGCGCAACGGCTTCAGCGCGGCCGGCGCGCTCGGCACGGTGTCGCTCGCCGCGCTCTGGCAAATCGCCTACGCCCCGTACGTCTCCGACTACTCGCGCTACATGCCGGTCGATACCGGCCCGCGCGACGCGTTCTGGGCGAGTTTCTGGGGCTGCTCACTCGGCTCACTGCTGCCGATGCTGCTCGGCGCGGTGGCGGGACTGTGCTTTGCGGAGCTGAGCGTCATGCAGGCGCTGGTGCGCCTCACCGACGGCTTCGCGTCCGTCGTGCTGGTCACCTTCGCGGTCGGCATGGCCGCGACCAACGCCATGAACATCTACTGCGGCGCCCTGTCCTGCCTCACCTTCGGCCAGACGCTGGTGCCCGCCTGGTCGCCCCGCGCCGCGGCCCGCGCCGGTTTTTCGGTCGCCCTCTGCCTGATCTCGTTCGCGCTGGCGCTGTGGGCCAAGGATTCGTTCCTGGCAAGCTACGAGAGCTTCCTGTCGGTCCTGCTGTACGTGCTGGTGCCGTGGACCGCGATCAACCTCGTCGACTACTACTATGTCCAGCACGGCAGCTATGACGTGGCGGCCTTCATGCGCGCCGATGGCGGCATCTACGGCCGCTACAACGTGCCGGCGCTCGCCTGCTATGCCGTCGGCATCCTGGTCCAGCTGCCGTTCATGGTGACGCACGTCTTCCGCGGGCCGCTTGCCGACTCGCTCGGCGGCGCCGACATCGCCTGGCTCGTTGGTCTCGGTACCACCGCGCCGCTCTACTACGTGACGGCCCGACGCATCCCGGTCGCCGGCTGAGCGCCCGGGCTCAGGCCAGCCGTTCGATCAGGGCATCGAGCATCGCATCGCAGGCGACGAGCTGCTCGGCCGTGACGTGCTCGTCCGGCTTGTGCGCGTCGTTGATCGAACCGGGGCCGCACACCACCGTCGGGATGCCGAGCTCGCCGGCAAAGAGGCCGCCTTCGCTGCCGAAGCCCACCTTCACGCACTCGCGGTGACCGACCAGCGAGGCGACCAGGGAGACGACGTCGGAGTCCTCCGCCGTGTCCAGTCCCGGGTACTCGTTCGTGACGGCAAGCTCGATGCCGGCCGCGGCCTGGCCGCGCTCGGGCGGCGCTCCGCAGGCCTGGGCATCCTCGCGCAGCCCGTCGACGATCCGCCGCGGATCGTCGCTGGCGAGGTTGCGGACCTCGAGCTCGACATCGCAGCGGTCGGGAACGATGTTGAGCGCCGTGCCGCCGCGGATCGTACCGACGTGCAGCGTCGTGTACGGCACCTCGAAGCCGGGGTCGCGGCGGCCGTGCATCTCGATGTCGCGCTGGCGGGCGCGCACCCGGGTAATGAAGTCGGCGGCAAGGTAGATCGCGTTGACGCCGCGGTTCGGATACGCCGAGTGGGCGGCGAGTCCATGGCAGCTCGCGCGCAGCGCGGTCTTGCCCTTGTGGCCCGTTGCGATCCTGAGCAGGGTCGGCTCACCGACGATGCAGAAGCGCGGCCGGTGCGTCCAGCTCGCCATGTCGGCGATCAGCGAGCGGACGCCGAGGCAGCCGACCTCCTCGTCGTAGGAAAAGGCGATCTCGAGCGGCATGGACAGCTCGCGCCGCCGGGCCCGGTCCATCGCCGAGAGCGCGGCGGCGAGAAAGCCCTTCATGTCGGCCGCGCCGCGGCCGTAATAGGCGCCACCCCGGGCCGTCATCGTGAACGGGTCGGAGCTCCAGCGCTGGCCGTCGGCCGGCACCACGTCGGTGTGGCCGGAGAGGAGGACGCCGCCGCGGTCGCGCGGGCCGATCGAGGCATACAGGTTGGCCTTGGTGCCACCGGCGTCACGGTACAGGCGCGATTCGATACCGCGGCTGCCGAGGAAGTCCTGGACGAAGCCGATCAGGTCGAGGTTGGAGTCGCGACTGACCGTCGGGAAGCCGATCAGTCGCTCGAGAATCTGCACGGTATTCATTGCACGCGGCCTCGCATGCCGGTGGACGGCGCGCGCAGTGTAGCGAAGAGCCGATGGCGTTTGTGAGTCAGTCGTCGCCCGCCGCCACCGGCGCGGCCGCGAGTCCGGCGAGGGTCACCGCCCCGGCGAGGCCGAGGTACGCGCCGACCCAGCCGAGGCCGCCGCGTTCGGCCAGCTCCTGGGCGATGACCGGAGCCAGTCCGCCGCCGAGGATGCCGCCGACGTTGAAGGCCAGCGACACGCCGGTGTAGCGGACCCGGGCGGGAAAAAGCCCCGGCAGCCATGCCCCGAGCGGGCCGTAGACGAAACCCATGACGAGGAGCGCGAGGCACAGGAAGGCGAGCACGCCCGCCGTCCGGCCGCTGCCAAAGAGCGGCGCCAGCGCCGCGCCCGTTGCCATCGTCGCCACGGCCCCGCCGATCAGCACCCGGCGCGGCGTGAAGCGATCGGCCAGCGTCCCGGCCAGCACGATGCCGAGGGCCATGCACAGGATCGCGCACAGCTGCAGGCCGAGGAAGGTGGTCCGTGGGATGCCGAGGGTGTGCGTGCCATAGCCGAGCGCAAAGGCCGTGGCGATGTAGAAGACCGCAAAGCAGGCGACGACACCGGCCGTACCCGTCAGGCAGGCGGCCCCGTGATCGCGAAGGACGTCGAGGAGCGGCACGTCGGCGGGCCGCTCGCGGGCGAGGAGCGCCGCGAACGCCGGGGTCTCGGTCAGTTTCAGGCGGACCCACAGGCCGACGGCCACGAGCAGTGCGCTGCACAGGAACGGCAGGCGCCAGCCGAAGCGCTGGAACTCCTCCGCCGAGAGCGCGAGCCCGAGGACCAGGAACAGCCCGTTCGCGGCAATGAAGCCGACCGGCGCGCCGAGCTGCGGAAACATCCCGAAGCGGCCGCGATGGCCCACCGGCGCGTTCTCCACCGCGAGCAGCGCCGCTCCGCCCCACTCGCCACCGAGCCCGAACCCCTGCCCGAAGCGCAGCACGCACAGGAGGACCGGTGCCCAGATGCCGAGCGTCGCGTAGCCCGGCAGGAACGCGATCGCGAACGTCGATGCGCCCATCAGGACGAGCGAGGCGACGAGAGTCGCCTTGCGCCCCGCCCGGTCGCCGAAGTGTCCGAACACCAGCGCACCGATCGGCCGGGCGACGAAGGCGACGGCAAAGGTCGCGTAGGAGGCAACGAGGCCGCTCGCCGCCGAGACCCGTGGAAAGAACAGTGCGCCGAACACGAGCGAGGCCGCCGTCGCGTAGATGTAGAAGTCGTAGAACTCGACGGCCGTACCGACGAGGCTCGCGCCGAGGACCCGTCGGTGGCGCGCGTAGATTCCGCTCGTCTGGTTCATCGTCCGTCCCGGGGTCGCCTGCGCGGTAGCGGCCGCCGTCCGCCGCGGCACCGGGCGCGCGGGCGGCGATTATCCCATGTGCGTCACAGTTTGGCCGATGCTCCCGCACGGGCCCTCAACTCCGCGCCGGCGCTCCCGCTAGGACGGTCAGGGACGACGCGAAGCCCGGGCCGCCGCGGGTGCGGCCGGCGCCGTCCGGAGGAGCCGCGCATGCCAGATTCCGCCGTACTCGCCTGCAGCGACCTGCGCGACTACTTCGCGAGCGAACTCCACCAGGCGACCGACCGGCAACACGTGGCGCTGGCCGGCGCCACCGAAGCCTACCTCGCCGACCTTCTGGCCGGCTTCGCGCGCACCGAGGCGCTGCTCGACACGGATGCCGCCGGCCACCTGGTGACGCCGCTCCTCGCCCGCCGCCTCGCGCGGGCCCTGTCCGCCGCCGACCGGACCGCGCGCGACCAGGAACTGCGCCGCCTGGGCGACGTCGCGCTGTTCTGGGCGGGTTTCTTCGCCCACGGCTTCGCCCGCAGGCTCGTCGACGTCGACTATTACGTGGCGATGGGCGGCGAGGCCTACCGCTCGCTGGCGAGCGGCGCCCGCGCGCCGTCGCTCGCCGCGCGGCGGGCCGTGTTCGGCGAACTGGCGGCGAAGTTCGTCGCCGTCACCGACGTCCTCGCCGATCTCGCCGAAGGCTGCCACCGGCCGTCGACCGACGACCTCCTGCGCTACTACGAAATCTGGCAGAAGACCGGCAGCCGCCGCGCCCACGGCAAGCTCGTCGCCTGGGGCATCGCCCCGGTACGCGGTGCCGCGCCGGGCACCGCGCACTGACAGGCCCGCTCAGCGGCCGTCGGCCGGCGCCAGCGGCAGGTCGATGCGACTCGGGGTCGCGCCGCCGCTCTGCACGGCCTGGGTCGCCTTCTGGTAGTCGGCGGGCCGGGCGTTGAAGATGCTGTCGACGAAGCGCTGCGGATTGCGGTCGTAGAGCGGGAACCAGCTCGACTGCACGGTGACCCGGAGCCGGTGCCCGGGCTGGAACACGTGGTTGGCGATGGGCAGCGGGAAGCCGTATTCGAGGACCGCGCCCGCGGTGATCGGCACCGGCCGCTCGAAGCTCTCGCGGTAGCGGCCGCGCAGCACGTCGGCGCTGATCATCAGCTCGTAGCCGCCGAGCGCCTTCTGCGCCGGGTACTCGTCGGGATAGACGTCGATCAGCTTCACGACCCAGTCGGCGTCGGTGCCGGTGGTCGAGGCAAAGAGATGCACGGCCGGCTGGCCGGCGATGCGCAGCGGTTCGGTCAGCACCTCGCTCGTGTAGACGAGCACGTCGGTGCGGGACGAGATGTTGCGCTGGTCATCGACCAGCCACTGGCCCCACGTCGAGTCCTTGCTGTACACCGGCAGCAGCGGCCGGGCGCGGTACGGGACGGGCTTGGCCGGATCCGACACGTAGTCGTCCTGCCCGCCGCGTACGGCGCCGGCCTTGAACGTGAGACCACCGCCGGCACTGAGGTACAGCGGCGCGCTCATCGCCGCACAGCCGCTCGCACAGCTGACCGGCCAGCGGTCGAAACGCCGCCAGCGGTCGGTGCCGGTCTCGAAGGCGAGCACCGGCGGCGTGTCGGCCCGGGCCGCACCGTCCTTGAGGTGCTGGTCGAGGAAGGGCTGGAGGATCTCGCGCCGGAACCAGCGCGAGGTATCGGCGCCGAAGCGCAGCACGCCGAGCCCGCTGCCGTCCCGGTTGGAGCCGCCGTGCGACCACGGCCCGATGACCAGGAAGTTGCGGTCGTTGCCGGTGTCCTTGGGCTCGGTCGCGGCATACGCTGCCGGCGCGCCGTAGATATCCTCCTGGTCCCACAGCCCGTGCACGTACATGGTCGGCACCGTCTGCGGCCGCGCCGCGAGCAGGCGGTCGACCGCCTGCTCGCGCCAGTAGGCGTCGTAGGCCGGGTGCGCAACGAGGCGCTGCCAGAACGGCAGCTGGTCGGTGCCCGTGGCCCGGGCGAGGTCCGCGGCCGAACCGTGGCTGAGGAAGAAGTCGTAGTCATCCAGCCGGTCGCGCCAGAGCTCGAACTCCGAGGAGGTCGAGCCGCTCTGCTCGACCGCGTAGTCGGCGGCGTAGATCTGGCGGAAGGCGCCGTTGTGGAACCAGTCGTCACCCATCCACGGGTCGACCATCGGTGCGATCGCGACCGCGACCTTGAGGGCCGGATGCGGGTCGATGACGCCCATCAGGACCAGGAAGCCGTCGTAGGAGGTGCCGATCATGCCGACCCGGCCGTTGCTCTCCGGCACGTTCTTGACCAGCCAGTCGATCGTGTCGAAGGTGTCGGTCGAGTGGTCGGTGCGGCTCGCGTTCAGCGGGCCGCGCAGCGGCCGGTTCATCACGTAGGAACCCTGCGACCCGTACTTGCCGCGCACGTCCTGGTAGACGCGGATGTAGCCGGCGTCGACCACCGTGTCGTTGCCGATGGAGAGCACCGCCTTCATGTGCGTGCTGTTGTTGACCGCGGCGTCGCTGCTCGCACCGTAGGGCGTACGGGTCAGCAGCATCGGCGCGCCGTGCGCGCCCTTGGGCAGCACGATCACCGTGTGCAGGGCGACGCCGTCGCGCATCCTGATCATCACGTCGCGCTTCTCGAAGTCCATCGCCGGAACGACGCGGTTGAACTTCGGCGGAATGTCGCTCGGCAGATCTGCCGGCGGCGCCGGTGCCGCGCCGGCGGCGATGCCGAGCAGGACGCCGGCGAGGCCGCCGCTGAGGCGGCCCGCCCAGATGGGGCCTGCAGGCCACCCGCCCCCGCTCCGTCCGACCGACCCGTCCCTGACGCCCCTGCTCTGCATCGCTCCCTCCTTAGGCACTGGCCTTCGGGCGGGCCGTCGCGGCACGCCCGGACGGCCACCCTAGCACGCGTGCGTCCCGCTGCCGTCGGCCCCGAATGCTGCATCGCCACACGGCGGCCGCTTGTGTCCGTCGGGTACTTGCCTAGACTCGGCCGGTCGACGGCCACCACGGAACCCGCCATGCACGGTCTGATGCAGTACCACCCGCTCCTCATCTCGGGGCTCATCGAGCACGCGGCCCGCGAACACGGCGACATCGAGATCGTCTCGCGCACCGTCGAGGGTCCGATCCACCGCACGACCTGGGCCGGCATCGCGGCGCGGTCCGCGCAGGTAGCGAACGTGCTCGCACGCCTCGGCGTCGGTCCCGGCGAGCGGGTCGCGACGCTCGCCTGGAACGGCTACCGCCACCTCGAGCTCCTGTTCGGCGTCTCCGGTGCCGGCGTCGTCCTGCATACCGTCAATCCACGGCTCTTTCCCGAGCAGATCGAGTACATCATCGATCACGCCGCGAACCGCTACGTGTTCTTCGACCTGACCTTCGCCGGCCTCGTCGCGTCGCTGGCACCGAAGCTGCCGTCGGTGCGGGGTTACGTGGCCCTCTGCCGGCGCGAGGACCTGCCGCAGACCGCGACGCCGATACCGAACCTGCTCTGCTACGAGGACCTGGTCGCGGCGGAGGCGACACGCTGCGCGTGGCCGCCACTCGATGAGCGCACCGCCTCCTCGCTCTGCTATACGTCAGGGACCACCGGCAATCCCAAGGGCGTGCTGTATACGCACCGTTCGACCGTGCTGCACGCCATGGCCGCCTGTACCGTCGACGGCATGGGCCTGTCGGCACTGCACAGCCTCCTGCTCGCGACGCCGATGTTCCACGTCAACGGCTGGGGAGCGCCGTACGCGGCAGCGATGTGCGGCGCCAAGCTGGTGCTCCCGGGTGCTCAGCTCGACGGCGCCAGCACCTACCAGCTCCTGAAGGACGAGGCCGTGACGATGACGCTCGGCGTACCGACCATCTGGCTCGCGCTGACCGGTTACGTGAACGCGCGGGGTCTCGACCCCCAGCGCGACCTGAAGCTCCGGCGCGTGCTGATCGGCGGCTCCGCGGCGCCGGCCGCCCAGGTCGAGGAGTTCGAGCGGAAGTTCGACGCCAGGGTCATCCACGCCTGGGGCATGACCGAGACCTCGCCGCTCGGCACGACCTGCACGCCGAAGGCGACCCACCGGAACGACTCGCTGGAGGAGCGCGTCGCGCTGCAGGCCAAGCAGGGCCGGCCACCGTACGGGGTGGAGCTGAAGATCGCCGGCGAGGACGGCGCCGGCCTGGCGCGCGACGGCCGCTCCTCGGGTCACCTGCTGATCCGCGGTCACTGGGTCGCGAGCGCGTACTTCGGCGGCAACGGCAGTCCGCTGCTCGATCCGGACGGCTATTTTGACACCGGCGACATCGCCAACCTCGATCACGAGGGCTACCTGCGCATCACCGACCGTTCCAAGGACGTGATCAAGTCCGGCGGCGAGTGGATCTCCTCGATCGACATCGAGAACATTGCCATGGGCCACCCGGCCATCGCCATGGCGGCCTGCATCGGCATGAAGCATCCCAAGTGGGACGAGCGTCCCATCATCGCTGTTGTCAAGAAGCCGGGTACCGAGCTCTCGCGCGACGAACTGATCGCTTTCTATGAGGGCAAGACCGC
>CAIMCI010000321.1 GCA_903839465.1 uncultured Pseudomonadota bacterium | reverse complement strand
CGTCAGCGACCGTAGAGCGGCTTCTTGAGCTTCCAGCGCCGGTGGCCCCACAGCCAGTCGGCCGGGTGCGCGCGCAGGTGGGCCTCGAGCGCGGTCACGTACCGGCGCACGATCTCGCGTGGCGGCAGCGACCCGTACGGCGGGCGGGCGATTTCGGTCAGGCGCGCCCGGTAGCGACCGCGCGCAACGCGCTCTGCCAGCAGCACGTAGACGACCAGCCCCCGGGCCCGCGCGATGTCGTCGATCCCCTGGTAGAACGCCGTGTCGCGGCCCAGAAAGCGCGTCCAGTAGCGATGCGGGGTCGAGGTCGGCACCTGGTCGGCGACCATCGCGTAGACACGCGGCCTCGCCACGGGCTTCGCCAGCTCCGCAACCACGTCCTTGGCCGGCACGAGCTCGGCGCCGAAGCGACCGCGCAGCGCGCGGAAGAAGCGGTCGGCGGCCGCGGTCTTGATCGGCTTGTAGAGCGCCACGAGCGGTACGCTGAGGCGGGCGGAGACGCCGAGGAGCAGCCACTCCCAGTTGGCGCAGTGGGCGGTCGCGATCAGCACCGACCGCCCGGCGGCGAGTTCGGGGTCCAGCGCCTCGAGACCGTCGATGGCAACGCGCTCGACGATCTCGGCGCGGGGCAGCGTCAGACCCTTGAGCACTTCCGCGGCCACCTCGCCCAGCTGGCGTTCGCTCGCTCTCTGCAGCGCGCGGTGGCCCGCCGCATCGAGTTCCGGAAAGGCCTGCCTGAGGTTGTCGGCCGTGACCTCCTGCCGGTAGCCGAAAACGCGGCAGGCAAGCCAGGTGAGCGCCGCCGCGAGCGGATAAAGAAGCGTCAGCGGCAGTCGCGACAGCAGGCGGAGCATCAGCTACCGGGCGCCGCAGCCAGCGGCCTGCCGGCGGGTAACAACAGCGCGCCGGCCCGGGGATCGTGGCAGGGGAGAACTGTGCATCGGTCGATCATAGACAAACGGCGGGGTCGCGCGCCGGGAGCGCCCAGGCCGCGGCCGTGGCGGCGTCCAGCGGCGGGACCCGCCATCGGGCGTGCCCGGCCGGTGCGTCCCGAGGGGTCGGCAACTGATTGTTATCAATGATCAAATATGGTGCCGGAGGAGGGAATCGAACCCCCGACCTTTCGCTTACGAAGCGACTGCTCTACCAGCTGAGCTACACCGGCCTGCCGAGGCCGCGCAGTATACGGGGGCAAGTTCGGTCGGGCAAACGCCGCTCAGCCCGTCTGGGCGCGGACCCGGATCACGACCTCGATCCCGGCCACTTCGGTGCCTGGCGGCAGCGGCGGCAGGCCGACGAGCCGCACCGAGTGCGGGTCCAGATCGACCAGCTCGCCGGAATCGACGTGCTGGATGTGGAAGTGGGCGTCGGTGTTGGAGTCGAACCAGGTGACATCGGGATCGATGGCGAGCGTCCGCAAGAGGCCCCGGGCGGCGAAGAGGTTCAGCGTGTTGTAGACCGTCGCCTTCGAGACCCGGCGACCGAGTGCGCCCAGTCTCGACAGGACGATTTCCGCGGTCACGTGCTGCGGCTCGCTCAACACCAGCGCGGCGATCTCGAGCCGCTGCGCCGTCGCGCCGATCCCGTGCGCGGTCAGGCGGGCCCGTAACGCCTCCTGGCTGAGCGGTTCATGACCGAGCGGCGTGGAACTGGCCGGCATGGGCAATCCTCCTGACATCACGCCGTCATCTTAAGCCAGAGGGCTCGCCAGAGGCCAGCCGCGCTCACGTTCCGCCGGGCGGTGCGTCGGTCGCCGCCCGCAGCGCCCGCGGCAGGGCAAAGACCACGTGCTCTTCAACGCCCCGCCTCTCCTCGGGCGCCTGCCCGCCCCAGGACTGCAGCCGCTCGACGACCTGGCGGACAAGGATTTCCGGGGCCGACGCGCCGGCCGTCACACCGACCGCCTGCTTGCCGGCCACCCACTCGGGCTGCAACTCGTCGGCGCCGTCGACGAGGTAGCCCGGGATCCCGAGCTTCTCGCCGATCTCGCGCAGTCGGTTCGAGTTCGAACTGGTCGCCGATCCGACCACGATCAGCACGTCGCATTCCCGGCTGAGCGCCTTGACCGCGTCCTGGCGGTTCTGCGTCGCGTAGCAGATGTCTTCCTTGCGCGGGCTGGCCAGCCCCGGGAAGCGCTCGCGCAGGGCCTCGACGATGCGTGCGGTGTCGTCCACCGACAGCGTCGTCTGGGTCACGAAACACAGCTCGTCCGGCACGCGGACCTCGAGTCGTGCGACGTCGTCGGGCGTCTCGATCAGGTGGATGCGCCCGCCGTGGCGGGTATCGAACCGCCCCATCGTGCCTTCGACCTCCGGATGTCCGGCGTGGCCGATCAGCACCACGTCGCGACCCTCGCGGGCGTAGCGGACGACCTCCATATGGACCTTGGTGACCAGCGGACAGGTCGCATCGAAGACCGCGAGCTGCCGGCGCGCCGCCTCCTCCTCGACGGCACGCGATACGCCGTGGGCGCTGAAGATCACGGTGGCGCCGTCCGGCACCTCGGTGAGCTCATCGACGAAAACGGCGCCCATCGAGCGCAGCCGGTCGACGACGTAGCGGTTGTGGACGACCTCGTGCCGGACGTAGATCGGTGCGCCGAAGGCCGCGAGCGCCCGCTCGACGATCTCGATCGCACGGTCGACGCCGGCGCAGAAGCCGCGCGGATTGGCGAGGACGATCTTCACGTCCGCTCCCGCCGGCTGTCGCGCCAGGCATCGATCACGAGCAGCGCGGCGCCGAGCGTGATCGCCGAGTCCGCCAGATTGAATGCCGGGAAGTCCCAGATCCCGACCTGGAAGACGTGTATGAAGTCGATCACGTAGCCGAACCGGAATCGGTCGATGACGTTGCCAAGCGCCCCACCCGCGACGAGCGCGAGGGCCGCGGCCAGCAGCCAGTCGGCCCGGGCCCGGAGCCGTGCCAGCCAGACGACGATCCCGAGCGACACCGCGACCGCGAGGCCGCTGAACAGAGACCGCTGCCAGCCGGCGGCCGAGGCGAGGAAGCTGAACGCGGCGCCGCGGTTATGCAGGCGGATGATCTCGAAGAACGGCAGCAGGCCCGTCCGCTCGTAGAGCTGGTAGTGGTCGAGG
>CAIMCI010000320.1 GCA_903839465.1 uncultured Pseudomonadota bacterium | reverse complement strand
TTTCTGGTCGAGACGATCGGTGGTTCCCGGCACGTTCAGGGTTCGGCGAGCGAGCCAATTGAAGTCGCCCGACTGGGGTCGCTGGCCGGCGACTACCTGGATCGGGCAGTCGGCCAGCAGCTCGTCAGCTATGCCACGGCATCGGCGGCCGGGCTGATCGGCCACCTGGCGACGGCGGCGACGTTTCTGGTGGGCGGGTGGTATGTCGTTCACGGGCGCCTGACGGTAGGCACGCTGGTGGCGTTCGCGGCGTACCTTGGCCGGTCGGCGGGTGCCGCGTCATCGGTCGCGGGTCTCTACAGTTCGTACCACCGCGCCCGGGTCAGCCTGGTCCGGGTCCTTCGCCTGTACGAGCTGCGCGGCCTTGCCGACCCGCCCGCGGCGCGGCCGATCCCCGCCGGTGCCGCCGGTCATCTGAGGCTGACCGGCGTTGTGGTTTCCGGCCCGGGCGCCGGGGAACCGCTGTTCTTTGCACTCGATCTCGACATTCCGGCCGGCACCAAGATCGTCGTTCGCGGTCCGTCGGGTGTCGGCAAGACGACGGTGGTTGACCTGCTGCGCCGGTTCGTCGAGCCGGACCAGGGCCAGATCCTGCTCGACGGATATCCTCTCGACTCGTACCGGCTTGCCGACGTGCGCCGTCGGATCGTCGTCGTGGAGCACTCACCCGTGCTGTTCCGGGGTTCGATCGCCGACAACCTCCGCTACGGAACCGACGGTGTCGGCGCCGAGGCCATGGTCCGTGTGGCGAGGCTCGTCGGTATCGATACCTTCGTGGCGGGCCTTCCTCACGGCTACGAGACCGATGTCGGCGAGGCGGGCGGCGCGCTCTCGACCGGCCAGCGCCAGCGAATTGCGATCGGTCGGGCGTTGCTTGCCGACCCGCTGGTCCTGATCCTCGACGAGGCCACGAGCGGGCTGCACCCGGAAGGTGTCCGCGAACTGCACGAGGCGCTGGACTCGTACCTCGCCGGAAGAACACGCATCGTCGTCAGCCACGGCAGCGCACCCGTGCCCGGTGCCGACACGGACTGGCTGATGACCGACGGGAGGCTCGAGTCCCGGAGCCGCGGTGCCTGACAGCGGCTGGCGAATTTCGGTCGTCGACAGCGCCGGTCTCGTCCCGGGGGCGTCGGCGTCGCTGGCGTTCCGGTCGGACGGCGGACAGGTCGTCCGTGCCGGCGCGCAGGCCGATCCGACCGGCCACGGAACCGGTGTGCTGGCGGTGCTGGCACCGGCCCTCGGTTCCAGCCCGCTCCTCGTCGCCCAGGTCTTCCCGGACGAGGGTCCGACGACGGCGGCCGCGGTCGCTGCCGCCATCGACTGGAGCGTCGAGTGCGGGGCCAATCTGCTCCACCTCAGCCTTGGGCTGGCGGTCGACCGACCCGTCCTGGCGGCGGCCGTTGCCAACGCCCTCCGGCACGGCGTGGTCATCGTGGCAGCCACGCCCGCCCGCGGCCCGGCCAGTTATCCGGCGGCCTACGACGGCGTTCTGGCGGCCTGCGGTGATGCGCGATGTGCGCCCGGGGAAATCGCCTGGCTGGCACCGGGCCGCTACGCCGGCCATCCCTCCCGGCCGGGCGATCCGACCCGGGGCGGCGCCAGCCTCGGGGCCGCGTGGGTGACCCGCTACCTCCTCGGGCTGGCCGCCCCGGTCGACCCGAGCGGAGCAGAGGCGGCGCTGCGCGCCGGGGCCAGCTACCGGGGTCCGGAACGGCGAGGTAGGTGAATCCCGTACGGGGATTCCGCCCCGGCGACGGGCCGTGGGATACTCGATCAACGGACGGTGGCTGTGGACTGCGCCCGTGGCCGTGCCACGCGGGAATGGACGTCCCCGGCAGCCGGCCCACGGTTGGGTTGCCGCATCGCGGGAGCGGGTGCCTTGAATCGACTCCACGTCGGGAGCGCCTTTAGCATCGGACGCCTGCGTTTGCCGCGCTGGTTCGCACTCCTATTGATCGGCGCCTTCGTCGCCCGGGCGCTGGTTCCGAGCGGGTTCATGCCGTCGTCCGCGCGGGCCGGGACGCTCGAGTTCTGCCACGCCGGGATGACCGTCCCCGACCCGGCGGCGCCGGGCAGTGGGCACCGCGACGGGCATGCCGAACACTGTCCGTTCGGCTCGGCCCCGGCGGCCGGACCTGTCGCCAGTCTCGCCGATCTTCAGTTTCATCCGGTCCGGGCGGGTGCCTTCGCCCCCGCGCTGCCGGTAACTCCCCCGGCCGGGCGACCGGCTCGCGCCAACCGCTCCCGAGGCCCACCGCTGGCCGCCTGACGGACTTCAGGCCTCCCCGCCGTGCGACAGCGCCCGGTCGGGACGTTGACGGTTGGTCGTGTCCGCCCGCGGCGGACACCGGAGAGCGATTCATGAATACCCGTCTCAGGGCGGCGATTGCCGCCCCGCTGGGCCTACTGGCGACTGGCGTCGCCTCGGCCTGCGCTACCTGTGGTTGCAGCCTCAACGCCGATGCCGTGACCGGCTACTCGGCGAGTGCGGGCCTGCGATTCAGCGTGCAATACGACTATCTGCATCAGGACGAACTGAGTGGCGGCACCGGGGCGGCAGGGTCCGTCCCGGCCGGCGACGAACTGGAGCGCGAGACCCTCAGCCGCTATGTCACCGCGGGAGTGTCCTACAGCCCGAATGCGGACTGGCGGCTGGACCTCAAGCTGCCGTACGTCATCCGGAGTCATTCGACCTACGGCACCTACGATCCGACCCAGCCGTTGCCACCGGCGAGTGCGTCGCACAGCTCGAGCATCGGCGACGGTCGGGTCGTCGTCGGCTACCAGGGCCTTCTGCCATCGCACAATCTCGGTCTGCAGGTCGGCATCAAGCTGCCGACCGGCGCCTACGGCACGCATGTCAATTTCTCCAGTGGACCGCTCGCGGCGACGCCGCTGGATGCGAGCCTGCAACCCGGCACCGGCAGCACCGACGTGATCGCCGGTGCGTACTACTACCAGCCCGTCAGCCAGACGTTCGACCTGATCTTCACCGGGCAGTGGCAGCATGCGTTCCGGGAACACCTCGATGCGCCGGGGAACGACTACCGACCGGGTGACGTCACGACCGCGACCGCCGGACTGCGCTACGTTGCCGACATGCGCCTGACCCCCCAGGTGCAGCTCAACGTCACGCGCCACGAGGCGGACCGCGGCGCGCTCGCCGACACCCAGGGGACCGCCGGAACGACGGTGTTCGCCAGTCCCGGGATCGCGGTTCAGGCCATGGCACGCGTGCATCTGTACGGGTTTGTGCAGCTGCCCGTGTACCGAAATCTGAGCGGCCACCAGCTCTTCCCTCGCTATATCGTCACGGCAGGCATCAGTTATGGCTTCTGATCGACAATCCTTGGTTAGCCGGCGCTGGCTGCTCGGCCGGGGGCTGGCCGCGTCGGCTGCGGCAGGGCTCGGTGCGGTTAACGTGGCCGCCGCGGGTGGGCTTCGGGTAGGAGAGCTCGCGCCGCGCGCGACGCTGATTGACCTCGACGGCAAGTCGTGGGTGACCAGCGAGCTGCAGGGCCGGGTCGTGATCCTGACGTTCTGGGCGACCTGGTGCGGGCCCTGCCGCGAGGAACTGCCGTTGCTGTCGGCCTACAGCGCGGCACACGAAAGCCAGGGGCTGGTCGTGCTTGGCTTCTGCCTCGACGAGCATGACTCGCTGCCCGCCGTGCGCAAGGTTGCCGCATCACTGCATTTTCCGGTCGGCCTGCTCGTCAACTCGGAGGCCGCCGGCTACGGGCGGCCGTGGCGGATACCGGTCAACTTCACGATTGCGCGCGATGGGCGCCTCGTTGATGATGGCTGGAAAGACCGGCAACCGACGTGGACGGAAGATCGGCTCTCACGGATCGTGACGCCCTTGCTGGATCGCGGAGCCTGACAGACCGGGATTGTCCGGCGAGGTTGACGTCGCCACAATCGGGTCTTACCTCCCCGGAGTAGCGCCGATGAACTTAGCTCCCCGACTGGCCGTCTGGCTGGGCCTCGCCTGGCTCGCGGTCGCGTTTGGCGTCGGCGCCGCGGAAGCCCCCCGCGTGGCGGTCGATTTTCCGGCCGCCCGGAGCACCACACCGCTCGACGGGCGGGTGATCCTGATGTTCAGTCGCGATCTGACGAGGGAGCCGCGCAGCCACGTTGCGCCCAACGAGGTGCTTGCCGCGCCGTACCTGTTTGGCCAGACCGTGGACGCGTGGCGCCCCGGGGAGGCCGTCGTCATCGGCAGCGGCGCGTTTGGCTGGCC
>CAIMCI010000319.1 GCA_903839465.1 uncultured Pseudomonadota bacterium | reverse complement strand
GGCCGCTACGGGGACCTCGTCGGTGTCTACGGTGACCCGCTGGCCGACGTTGCCGTGCTGCAGTCGACGGCCTTCGTGATGAAGGGCGGGGTCGTCGCCAAGCTGAGCCTCCGGCCGTCGAACCCATGACCGTTGTGCGGGGCACAACGCGGTGCGGGCTGGCCCGCCGCAGGCGAGACGGTGTTGAAACGCACGCCGTTGTGGCCGGGTCGTAGCCACCGGTAGTCTGTTCCGCTCCACCTCCGATCCGGGAGAGATGCCTGGCGTTTTTCGGGAGATACCGGGGTCTTGTGGCCCTGCTCGGTCTGGCGTCCGTCGCGGTCGGCGGCTGTGCGGTGAAGCACGAGGCCACGGATTCGGGCCGGCCTGACCGCTTTGCGGCCCGGTACACCGCGGCATGGTGCAGCCACCGTGCCGGGAGCGTCGCCGGTTTTTTCGAAGACCAGGGGTCCCTGACCATCAACGACGGCGCGCCGGCCCAGGGGCGAGCGGCCATCGCCGCGGCGGCGCAGGGTTTCATGACGACCTTTCCGGATCTCGTGGTGACGATGGACCGGCTGGTGGCCAACGGCGACCGGTGGGAATTTCACTGGACCGTGACCGGCACCAACACGGGTCCCGGCGGCACTGGGAAGGCCGTCCGGTTCAGCGGCTACGAGGACTGGCGCTTCGGGCCGGACGGGCTGATTGCCGAGTCGCTGGGGCATTTCGATGCGGCCGACTACCGACGCCAACTGGCCGAGGGTCACGCACCGCCGTGACGTCCGCCGCGGGTCCCGGCTACCGGTACCAACACGGGCCTCCGCCGGTAGGCGCGGCGGTTCTCATCCCACCGCACCTCGAAGCGGCAGTCGCCGCCGTTGACGGCCGCGCATTGCGCCTCGACCACCGTGGCACGGGGATCAACGAGGCGGCAGAACAGCCGTTCGAACGTGGCCGCGTAGTACCCGCACAGCGGACCAGGCGCATGCGCGCCGCGGCAGACGGCGCAATTGCCGATGATGAGGGCAGGCGACGGCCCGCGCGTAACGCGCAACGTGCCGCTGCCGGTGAACGTCCACGCGTGCCGTTCAATCGCCGCGATCAGCAGCGAGCCTGCCAGACGCCGCGGCAGCCAGCTCAGCAACGTCTGGGCAAGACGGGGAATCCGGTGGCGCAGCAGGTAGTCGCCCGTGGCAAGCCCGGCCCGGTAGGCGATCTCCCGCGCCTGCGGTTCGGAGAGAGCCTCCCGCACGGCGGCGTGCAGGCGGATGACTTCGCTTTCCGCCACCATCCGTTCCGGCGGCACATCGAGGTACCGCTCCAGTCCCGCCGAGCCGAAAACGCCGCGTAAGGCGTTAGCGCCGGCCAGCGACTCGAGTGCCGCGCGCACCTGAGTGATCGCATTCGGGCCGATGCGCGCCTCGGCTGCCATCGCCGGGACCCCGCTACAGGTCGCCCGCATGGGCCGTTTCTGCCGGCGGGGCCTCGTGGGCGTGCCCGCCGCCGCAGGCCATGACGTTCGGCGGCGTGCGCCGCCGCCGTGCGCCGGGTACCGGCACCTTGACCGCCACTTCCGCCCCCGTGCCGGCGAAGTCGACGTCGGCCGCGAGATCCGGGCGCGACTGCCTGAGCGCCGCAAGCGCTTCGGGACTCAGCACCTTCGTGCTGTCGAAGCCGAGATCGACCTCGGCCGTTAGGCCGTTGTACTTCAGGCGCTCGAGGTCATAGAACTTCTTGGTCGCCGTGGTCTTCGCGAAGGCCTTCAGGCAGCCGAGCATGTAGCGGCGCTTGAATCGATCGCGTATCCACGGGTAGTCGAAGAACGTCTTGCGCAGGTAGAAGCGCGCGTAGTTCTTCAACACGCCCTTGAGCACCTGTTCGCGCGACATCGCGTCCGGCTGGATGATCGGCGTGACGAAGTTGTACTTGGAATAGTCACGGACCTCGACCCTGTCACCCAGTTCCTCGAACAGTTCGGCGAACGGCCACGGCGTGTACATGTTCCAGTTGGCCATGTCCGGCTTCCAGTCCTGGGCCAGGCGGTAGGTTTCCTCGATGGTTTCCGGCGTCTCGTTTTCCAGGCCCATGATGAACTGAGCCTCGGCGACCATCCCGGCCTCCTTCAGCAGGCGGATCGCCAGCTTGTTCTCCTCTATGGTCGTTTCCTTGCGGAACCGGTCGAGCTTCAGCTGTGCGGCGGCCTCCGTGCCGAGGGAGACATGCACGAGGCCTGCCCTGCGAAAGAGCGGCAGCAGGTCGCGGTCCCTCAGGATGTCGGTCACCCGCGTGTTGATGCCCCAGTGCACGGGTACGCGCCGTGCGATGAGTTCCTCGCAGAAGGCGACGAACTTCTTGCGGTGGATGGTCGGTTCCTCGTCGGCCAGGATGAAGAACCCCACCTTGAAGTCCCGCACCAGGGTCTCGATCTCGTCGGCGAACTTCTTCGGGTCACGGACCCGGTACTTGCGCCAGAATTTCCATTGCGAGCAGAACCGGCAGGTGAACGGGCAGCCACGCGCGAAATTGGGTACGGCTACCCGCGTGTTGAGCGGCACGTAGATGTACTTGTCCCATTCGAGCAGCGACCAGTCGGGCGTCAGCGAGTCGAGGTCCTCGATCACCGGGCGGGCCGGGGTGGCCACCACCTTTCCCTCCTCCAGGAAGGCGATGCCGCGGATCGCGCGGCGCTCGGTGCGGTCGCGGCCGGCCTCGATCGCCTGGATCAGTTCGACGATGATCTCCTCGCCTTCGCCGCGCACGACGTAGTCGATCCAGGGCGCCTCACCGAGCACCTGGGAGTACATGAAGGTCGGGTGGATGCCGCCCAGGATCGTGACGCAGCCGGGCGCCGCCTGGCGCGCGATTTCGAGCGTCTTCTGCGCCTGGTAGATCATCGGCGTGATGGCTGTCGCCATGACGACATCGGGTGCGTTGTGGCGGATGAACTCCTCGAGGCGGGTGTCGTCGATGTGATTGGTCATCGCATCGAGGAAGCGCAGGTTGGTGTAGCCGTGGCGCTTCAGTGCGCCGCCGATGTAGGCCACCCATCCCGGTGGCCAGTTGCCGGCGATCTCGGCACCGCCCGCGTGGTAATTGGGCTGGATCATCAGGATGCGCATGCGGTCTCTCCCCGGACTCTGGCGTTCCTTTACGGACTGCTGTCACGCTAGCGGAGCAGCAGGATGTGTCCATACGGGTTGTCCTTAGCGTCCTTTCGGAATACGAAGGACCGGCGAAGGGAGGAGCGCGTGGGGCGGACGGCAGGGAGGTCCCGGTGCAGCGGACCGCCTCGACGGGAAGGGCTGGCCTTTGTTCGGAGTTCGTGGACCGGAATTCGCGTTCGGCCTTCGGCGTGCCGATGCGACCGTCGAGTGGAAAGCGCAGCGCGCCCTCGGGCTAGCTGCCGAGCTCGACCGGTTTGCCGTGCGGTGTCCGCCGGTAGGCTTCGGCCCAGGCTTCCTTGCACGCCAATAAGGCCGGCCGGTCCGTGAGGCGCTTCTCGACGACCAGGCCTTCGAGCGCGGCGAGCCAGCAACGGTAGTAACGCGACCCACCGTCCGCGACTCGCGCAGGCGCAGTCAGCCCGTCGGTCCTGAGCTCATCGGCCCTGAGTTCATCGGCGAGTGCCGCGGCCCATTCCTTCCACGTGAAGTGGCCCTGTGCGGACAGGCGCACCGCCAGGGCGAAGGCTTCCGCCTGCCACGGTTCGCCGAAAACGGCACCGTCGTCATCGCGCGGCAAGCAGGGCAGTGCGGCCAGTGTCTCGTCTGCCGGCGGTTCAGGCGGGCTCAAGGTGGTCATCCCACAGATCGACGTAGACGGCATCCTGCGGTGCGGCCCCGGGGCCCCACAGCTCGCGCGCGGCGAAGCGAACCGAGTAGACGTGCTGCGGATGCTCGCCGAGAAAATGCGCGTTGGTGTCCGGGAACACGAAGACCCCATGGTCGCGGTCGATGGTACCGAGCTTGCCGCGCACGTAGCGCGGCTCCCGGGTGTGGCCGGTCGGGTTCGCGACGATCGCCCGCACCGGCTGCCCGGGCCGGAATTTCGCGGGCACCGGCACGTCGCGCCTCGTGGGCGAGCCCTTGCGGACCATCGGCGCCACGCCGTCGGGCCGCAGGGCCGGCGTGGCGACCGGCGATCCGGCGGCCGGTGTGCCCGTTTCGAGCTCCGTGGCGGTGATGAAGCCGCGCTCCTGCAGCAGCACGAGGAAGGCCGCGAACTGCCGTTCGTAGTAGCTCATGCGCAGGTGCTCGGCGGCCGGCACGAGCTCTACCTGGTGACGGCTCGCATCGATGTTCCAGCGT
>CAIMCI010000318.1 GCA_903839465.1 uncultured Pseudomonadota bacterium | reverse complement strand
CGTGGCGTCCGGAGCGTGGCCATGAGCGCGCGGCTCGAGGGACTGCAAAGCTTCGGCCGGGCCCTGATGCTGCCGATCGCCGTGCTGCCGGTTGCCGGCCTGCTGCTCCGCCTCGGCCAGGCGGACCTGCTCGACATACCGCTGCTCGCGGCGGCCGGCGACGCCTTATTCAGCCAGCTCGGGCTGATTTTCGCGGTGGGCGTTGCCGTCGGCTTTGCGCGCGACAACCACGGGGCTGCCGGGCTCGCCGGCGTCGTCGGCTACCTGGTCGCCACCCAGGGCGCCGCGGCGATACTGGCGTTGCCGCCGGACTTGCCGGCCGGGCTCACCGCCGACACCTGGCGCCTGCAGCAGCTCGCCAAGTTCAGCGTGCCGCTCGGCATCCTGTCGGGGCTCATCGCCGGCTTTGCGCACAACCGCTTCGGCGACATCAGCCTGCCCCCTTATCTCGCGTTCTTTGCCGGACGGCGCTTCGTGCCGATCGTGACGGGCTGCGTCGGCATCGCTCTCGGTGGTCTGGTCGGCCTTGCCTGGCCGGTGCTGGCGCACGGCATGGACGCGCTCAGCCGTGCGGTGCTCAATTCCGGATCGGCCGGCCTCTTTCTCTACGGCGTCCTGAACCGGGCGCTCCTGATCACGGGTCTGCACCATATCCTGAACAACATCGCCTGGTTCCTCATCGGCGACTTTCATGGCGTGACCGGGGACCTCAAGCGTTTCTTTGCCGGCGACCCGTCGGCCGGTGCGTTCATGAGCGGCTTCTTTCCGATCACCATGTTCGGACTGCCCGGAGCCTGCTTTGCGATGTACCGCTCCGCCGCGCCGGCACGGCGACGGGCCGCGGCGGGGCTCCTCGCCTCGCTCGCGCTCACCTCGTTCCTGACCGGCGTCACGGAACCCGTCGAGTTCACGTTCATGTTCGTCGCGCCGGTGCTGTATGCCGTACACGCCCTGCTGACCGGCCTGGCCATGGTGCTCATGCAGGCCCTGGGCGTGAAGCTCGGCTTCGGCTTTTCGGCCGGCCTGTTTGACTACGCGCTGAATTTCTCGCGCTCGACCCGGCCTTTGCTGTTGCTGCCGGTCGGTGTGGCCACCTTTGGTTTGTACTACGCGGTGTTCCGTTACGGCATAGCCTGGCTGGACCTGCCGACGCCGGGCCGCGACCGCGGGTCGGCCGGCGACTCCCCGCCTCGGGCGACCAGCCGGACGGCGACACCGGGCCGCGATTCGGCGCAGGCGTTCGTCGCGGCACTCGGCGGGCGGGACAACGTGCGGACGGTGGATGCCTGCACGACGCGGTTGCGGCTGGTGCTCGAGGACACCCACCGGGTCGACGAGGCGGAGCTCGTGCGACTGGGGGCGCTGGGTGTCGTGCGCCCGTCCGCCCGTTCGCTGCAGGTCGTGCTCGGGCCCGTCGCGGACCAGGTCGCCGGGCATATCCGCGCGGTACTGCAGGAGGCCGAAGCGCCCGCGCTCGTGGCCAGCGTGACGGCCGTGGCCGGCGCCCTCGGCGGGCCGGGCAACGTGCGCGGCGTGACCCTGCGGCCCGGGCGGATCCTCGTGGCCGTACGCGACACAGCGACCGTCGACCTCGGCGCGCTGCGTGCGGCCGGGGCGCGCGATGCGGTGGTAGTGCCCGGGGATGTCGTGCACGTGCTCGCGGCCAATGCGGCGGAACTGGCGGAGCGCCTCGCGGTACCGGGCGCCGACACCACCCATCCCCAGGACCGCGCCCGTTGACGATCACCTGAGGCGACGGGGGCGGCGCCGTCGACACGGTCGACGGCCGAGGTCGACGCTCCCGCGCGACGAGTCGGCGGATGGGCGCAACGACCCTCATCGGCGGAACCCCTCGCCGCCACTCCCGGGCCCTCGCTCGCGCCTGACGCGCCGATCAGGCCCCGGCGGCCTCGGCCGCGACGAACCGCTCGAACTCCGCCTCTGCCCGACGGACCGCATCGGCATACCCTTCCGGGTCGATAAAGGCAGCTTCGCCGTCGACCCTTGCCCGCTCGCGCTTGCCGAGGAGATCGAAGTAGCTGCCGTGGGCGCCGAGGAAGAGATCGGCCCGGAGCGAACGGAGTGTGGCGAACGTCCGCTCAAAGTCCGCCCGGATGCCCGGATAGGACGCCGGCCGCCCCGGCGAGTCCACGAGCCGGTACTGCGTCAACGGCCGCCAGCTGCCGACAATGACCACGTTGCGCTCGCGACCGGCGGGATCCCCGGACAGGTGCGTACGGAAGGTCCAGGTCGTGCAGCCGCGGGTATGGCCCGCGGTCCGGTGCGCCGTCAGGGTGACGCCGCCGAGGACCACGGTGTCCCCGTCGCGGAGCACCCGGTCGACGCGTGCCGGCGGGAAGGGCTCGATGCCGTCGGTCCCGAACGCGAAGTCGCTCCGCCCGCCGCTGCGCACCACGTCCGCATCGCCCTCCATCACGACATCGAGCGCACCGGTCTCGCGGAGCACCTGTGCCACGCCCCCGATGTGATCCGCGTGCGCGTGGCTGTTGAGGAGAATCCGCGTGTCCTTCCAGGCGAACCCCAAGCTCTCGACGCTGGCGCGGACCTGCGGCGGCGAGCTGACGAGGTTGGCGTTGATCAGGATGTTGCCGGCGCTCGTCGTGATGAGGTACGCCGCGAGGTCGCGGCTGCCGACGTAGTAGAGATTGTCGGCTAGGCGAAACGGCGGCAGCGGCGTCGTCCAGTCCGGATGCTCCCCGGCCGGGGACGGCAGCGCGGAGACACACCCGCACAGCAGCATGACGAAAACGGTCAGGTGGCGTCGCATGCCGCTCCTGGGTCTTGGCCTTGGCGGTTAAGAACCAACCGGCGGCGGTTGGTGGTGCTCCGACGCGCGGAGCGCCACCACCATCCCGGCGGCCGCCGGCGTGCCCTACTAGTCGCTCTTGGTCGCGAACCAGACCTGCGGCGCGCCCTTCACGCCGGCTTTTTCCATCGCCGCCTTCAGTTCCGCGGACGCGGCAAAGGACCGTGCCGCCTCGAGGCTGTGGAAATCGTGGATCACGGTCACGTCATTGGGATTGTCGGCCGACTGATAGACCGCCTTGTAGGTCACGCCCAGCTTCTTCTGCGTAGCCGCAAAGCCGTCGAAGGACTTTCTCCAGGTGCCGTAGTCGGCGACTTCGTGACGCACGAACATCCGCACGTCCGCGGCCGATGCGGCGGCCGTCATACACAGCAGGGCGACGGCCAGGCAACCGGCAAGCAGCGGATTCTTTAACTTCATGGGAACGGTCCTTGTGGTGAAACGCGTCGGCTCGACCGGCAGCCTCGCCGGGATGACGACGCAGCGGACACCGGCTCGAGCAATGCACTGCCGGAGGGTAGTCCATACACCGGACGGTCGCCACAGCGGGCGTGCCCCGGGCGGCGTGGCCCTCCCCGCTCCCCGCCCGTCACTTGGCCGGCGCCACGTCCGTCAGATCCTGGAACGTGAACAACGGCGCGTCGACGAACCGGTCCACGGCATTGCCGCTGTAGGTCCTGCCGCCCGCCAGCTGCAGCTTGCGCACCGGCGCACCTGCAGCAAAATTGAGGTCCTCGAGGCGCACCCAGAACGTCGAGGGAGCCATCGCCGAGTCGAACAGCACCACGCGGTGCGTGCTGTCGCTCACCGTGCGCCAGATGGTGGACGAGACCCACGGCTGTTCGTCCAGCGAAAAGCCGAGCGGCGTGCCGACGCTGCGCATCAGTGACAACACCGACATGGCGGCCTGGAACTGGAACTTCTGCTGCGGTGAACCGCTGATGTACTTGGCCGACTCCTCCACCGGGAGCGCGGCGAGGAGGTAGGTCGCGCGCACGAAGCGGTCCGCCGCCCGGGACGTGCCCGGCAGGGACTTCTCAAGGCCGCCCGCCTCCTTCCAGTATTCCATGATCGCGAGCTGCTTGTCGTAGGTGGGTGAGTTCGTCACGACCTTGTACTGCCTGCCGTGGTGGATAACGAGACGGCCGTCGACGTACTCGAAGACGGCCGAATCACCGGTCGCATCCGAGATGACGAGGTGCATGTTGGCCGGCCGGCCATTGCCCAGCAGCACCGTCTGCACTCGAAACGCTTCCCGGCTCAGGTCGGCGACCGCTTCAGCCACCGTGGCGTGGTTGTCGAGGACGTACTGCGGCCAGGTGCTCAGCGAAATGACCTTGGCCTCCGGCGCCGGTCGGCCGTAGTTGGACTCGACCAGCGCGAGTTCGTTGACGACAAGTCCCTTTTCGTTCATTCCCTCGGCCGTGCCGATGTCGTAGGCCGTGACAATCAGGCTGCCGTACTTCGAAATCCACGAAACGGTGTTCTTGCCGCCCCGTCCGTCACGGTGCATCCCGCGCGGCAGCACCCACATGTTGGACAGCATGTCCTCGCCCCAGTCCATGGAGCGCCCGACGATCACCGTGCCGTCCTTCGCGACGTAGAGGGCGCGGGTACAGGCCTCGGCGAGTGCCGGGGCGCACGATGCGATGGCGCCGACGACCAGGGTTGCGACCCAATTCAACCGACCGACGACGATCCGGGGGCTGCGCATAACCGTTTTCCTCGATGCCGATGGGGAGTCACTGCTGTCCGACGGGCCGGCGCGGCGCTCGGCATCGCAGGCGTGGAAGAGGCCTGCGGTGCCACCACGCCCGATTGGGGCGTGAACCGCGATCGTCCTCACCTTCCGCCCTTTTATTCGCGGTGGCAACCCCCGCGCCGGCACCGCCGAAACGCGGCGCGCCGTCGCCGGCCGTGGACGGGCAGGCACGGCGCGACACCCGATCGATGGACGTGAATCGAGGAACGATCGGGTCACGAGCCCGTGCGCAGGCGCGGTAAAACATGCAGCCGGCCTCGCCCGGCCGCCTTTCCCGCACTGACGGACCCCGCACGGGACCGGGCGCCCTTCCCCGCTGCGGCCGTTCTGTGCCAGATTCCGCGTATCGGCCCGGGACACCGGGTCGCACGACCGGGCAACGGCCCGGCCGCCGCGAATCCGGGTCCCGTCGTCGCCGTCGGCCGGGGAAGGCAGGACCGTAGTATCGCCCGCTGCCTGCACGGGGCTTACCTCGAGGGATCGAGCCGCATGACGACAAACCTGACGCAGGGAGGGGCCGGCGAAGACCCGGCCGCAGCCGAGCACGGTCATCACCACGACCACGATCACCACGACCCCGATCACCACCACCAGGACGTGCCGTCCGATCCGGCGCTGCGCGTGAAGGCCCTGGAGTCGCTGCTCGTCGCCAAGGTCCTTGTCGACCGCGGCGCTCTCGACGAACTGATCGACACCTACGAACACCGCGTCGGTCCGCGCAACGGTGCCCGGGTCGTGGCGAAGGCCTGGACCGATCCGGCCTACAGGCGTCGGCTCCTCGCGGACGCCGACGCGGCCCTCGCCGAACTGGACTACGGTGGCATGCAGGGCGAGCACATGGTGGTCGTCGAGAACACGCCTTCAATCCACAACGTCGTGGTCTGCACGCTCTGCTCCTGCTACCCGTGGCCGGTCCTCGGCCTGCCGCCGGTCTGGTACAAGTCGGCACCCTACCGCTCACGCGCGGTCATCGACCCGCGCGGGGTCCTGCGCGAGTTCGGTCTCGAACTCGGTGAGGATGTCGAGGTGCGGGTCTGGGACAGCACGGCCGAGCTGCGCTACCTCGTCCTCCCGGAGCGACCGGCTCACACGGCAGGACTGACGGAGGACGAATTGGCGGCGCTGGTAACGCGCGATTCCATGATTGGCGTCGGCAAGGCCAGCGCCCCGCCGGCGGCTGCATCCGCATGAACGGCGTTCATGACATGGGCGGCATGCACGGCATGGGCCCGGTGGAAACGGAGCCGGCCGAACCGGTCTTCCACCATCCGTGGGAAGGCCGCGTCTTCGGGCTGCGGCGCGCCATGGGCGCCTGGGGACGCTGGAACATCGATGCGAGCCGTCACCAGGTAGAGCTCGTGCCGGCCGCCGAGCACCTGCGCATGAGCTACTACGAACGGCAGTTCGCGGCCTTCCTCGTGCTGCTGCAGGAGCGCGGCTTCATCACCGCCACGGAGCT
>CAIMCI010000317.1 GCA_903839465.1 uncultured Pseudomonadota bacterium | reverse complement strand
GCCGCGCGCGCCCGGCGGCCGGGTTCCTCACCGCGGCGCGTCGCCGACCGGCTCGCCGCCGGGACCGGTGCCCGGGATGCGGACCTTGCCGCCCTTACGCATCGGCGTTGCGGGCGGCAGAATGGTATAGGCGTCGAGCTTCTGGTTGACGAGCACGTGGTCGATGACGAGCCGGTCGGCGGCCTCGGCGACCGGGCGGCCGCTGGCGCCGCTGACCTCGATGCTGTGCGCGAGGACGAGGCCCTCGTCCGTCGCGTAGTCGCGGTAGTACACGGACACGGGCTTGCCGGCGATCAGCGGATGGGTTGCCGGCCGGTCGAGGCGGAGCTCCAGGTTGGTGCCGACGTCGACCCACACCTTGCGCTCCCCGCCGCCAGGCAGCACGAGCGACAGCCGGTAGGCCTTGTGGCCCTCGACCGTGTCCAGGCCGTCGAGGGTCGCGGTCACGCCCTTCGCCTGGTAGTCGATCAGCGGGCCGTCGATCACGTACTCGGCCTGCGCGAACTTGACCTCTTCGGGCGAGAAGAGCTTCACGTCAGGGCGGCCGTCCGGACCCGGGCGGACCTTCCAGCCGTGCGTGCCGTCGAAGATGCGCGTGAAGTGGTCGAACTGTTCTTTGAGCTCGAAGCGGGTCAGGTTCGGTCGGCGCATCTGCATGACGAACGGCACGTGGGTCGCGTGGTTGGCATCGGCGCGCTCCAGGTGCCCGAGCCAGACGAGCGTATCGACGCGACGCCACGCCTCGAGGCCGCCGCGCGCGGCGACGTTGCGCCGGATGACCTCCTCGGCGGTCTTCGCCGGTTCCCTCGCCGAGTCCTTCGCCGCCGCCGCGGCCAGCGCCGGGCCGAGCAGCGTCAGGGCCAGCAGCAGGACACGCCCGCGCACGGTCAGGGCTGCTTCGCGGCCGGTGCCGCCGCCGGCTTCCCGAAGAGCGCGTCGGCCATCGGCTCGTTCACGGCGACCTTCGTCACGGTGAGCTTGAACTTCTGCTTCGTGCCCTCGACCACGGTTTCCTGCAGGTGCGGCACGGTCAGGCCGTGCTCCGGCCGGTAGTCACGGAAGTACAGCGCGACGTTGTGCAGGCGGCCGTCGAGCCGGCGCGGCTCGCCGTCCATGCGGACCTCGAGGTAGGTGCCGGCGTCGATCCAGACCTGCCGCTCCTTGCCGTTCTTCAGCGTGAGCTTGAGCTTGTAGGCGGGATGCCCGTCGACGGGCTCCTCGCCGACGTAGGCGACCCGCGTGCCTTTCGCCGCGTAGTCGATCAGCGCGCCCTCGAGCTCGTCGGTGGCCGCGGCGGCCTCGGTCTCGGCGGCCGTGAACGGCTCGGCATCCGTGCGGTTGAGGAACGGGCGTACCTTCCAGCCTTCGCTGCCGTCGAATACCTGGACCGAGGTCTGGTCCTTGAAGGTGATCTCCAGCCGCGACTTGTGCGGCCGCTTCTGGCGCAGCACGTAGGGCAGCTCGCGGTTCGGCTTGCCGCCCGCGTCCATCATGCCCTCGGTGGTCAGCGTCTGCACGGCGCGCCAGGCGGCGAGACCGCCGCGCGCGGCGGCGTTCTTGTCGAGGATCTGCTCGGCGCTCGGCGCGGCGACCGCGAGGAGCGGCACCGCCGCCAGCGACAGGAGGCAGGTGGCGAGGAAGGGATTGCGGGTCATGGTGACGGTCCTTTGCAAGGCATTGAGTTCACTCGACGAGGAGGCCCACGGCGTGGAAGCGGCCGATGATCACGTCGACCCGGTCGCCGGACCTGACGAGCTGCCCCTTGTTGGAAAATACCATCCAGTAGTCCTTGTTGGCCTCGGAGGCCCCGAGCTGGCGCAGCTGGCCGATCTTCTCCATGGTCGGCACCTGCAGCATCGCGTTGGTCCGCGGCGCGTACATGTACGGCGTCGCCTCGTGGTCGCCGAGTGCCTTGGCCAGGCTCGGCTCAACGACGCGGAAGCTGAAGCGGACGAGGTTGCCCGACGAGGTGATCGAGGTCTTCAGGTGGTCGATGCCCCAGGCCGCGGGGTAGTAGGCCTGTGCCTTGCCGGACATCTTCATCCCGTTGTACGGCGAGGCCTTGGCAGGATCGCGCGGTACCGCGTTGGGATCCGGCCGCTGGTGCAGCGACAGGCCGGACGGCGGGGCGGCCGGTAGCGGCGCGCCGGCCGGCGCCTCGCCGGTCGGGGGC
>CAIMCI010000316.1 GCA_903839465.1 uncultured Pseudomonadota bacterium | reverse complement strand
CGGCGCCGGCAAGATCAAGCTGAACGCCGGTGCCTGGAACGACATCCAGCAGGGCATCGACCGCAAGCAGATCAGCTTCAACGCCCACTACGACATCACGCCGGGCGTGACCTTCGTCACCGACGGCTTCTTCGTCGACAAGACGACCCAGGGTGCGCTGCGTCCCGAGCCGCTGCTCGGTGACACCATTGCAACCACGGCCTACGCCGGCCTCGTCATCCCGACCTACGCGCCGGGCAACACGACGGGTGCGCCGATCACGGCGTTCCTCACCCCCGAGCAGTTCGGTCCGCGTCTGTATGACGATCACGCCAACACCTCGCGTATCCGCTTCGGCTTCGAAGGCAAGCTGATGGAGCGCTGGGATTGGGAACTCGGCTTCGCCGACCAGCACAACACGACGCAGAACGTGACCCACAACGAGGGTAACTTCAACGCGCTGGCGCAGATCACCGGCGCGATCACCTGTATCGACGTGCCGGGCGGCTGCACGGCACCGACGGCCTCGCAGATCGCGTACTACACGACGAATGGCCTGGCCATCCCGGGCGCCGTGCCGAAGAACATGCCGAACTTCTTCAAGGGTCCGTACATGTTCACCAAGGAGCAGGTGAAGTACCTGACCTGGGACAACACCGACAACAACTCGTCGACCGAGCGTTACTTCTACGCCAACATCGGCGGCCGTCTGATCGACCTGCCGGCCGGCCCGCTGCGCGGCACGGTTGGCATCGAACACCGCAACGAGTTCCAGCAGGACACGCCGGACAAGCTCGTGCAGCAGGGCTGGGGGCCGAACCAGTCGGCGCCGACGGGTGGCGGCTACAACGTGCAGTCCTACTACGGCGAGCTCAATGTGCCGGTGTTCAAGGACCTGCCGTTCGTCAAGAACCTGACCCTGTCGCCGAGCGCGCGTCACGACGACTACAACACGTTCGGCACCGCCGACACGTGGAAGCTCGGGCTTGAGTGGACGATCTCGGAGGACGCGCGCGTTCGCGCCTCCTACGCGACCGGCTTCCGCGCCCCGCAGGTAGCCGAGCTCTACTCGGGCCAGGCGATCAGCGACCTGACCGCGAACGGCGACCCGTGCGACTCGCGTGCAGCCGGCTACAACGGCAACAGCAACGTCGGCAAGGGCGTCCTCTCGGCGGGTTCGACCTGTTCGCAGGCGGTGGCTGGCGGTGCTGCCGTCACCAACTTCAAATCGGGCAACAACGAGCAGACGGCGCAGCAGCAGCAGGTCGCCATCGGCGGCAACCCGCTCCTGAAGCCTGAGAAGTCGAAGAGCTTCGGCTACGGCATCGTGCTGACTCCGCGCTTCACCCCGGGCCTGACGTTCACGGCCGACTACTACAACATCCGGATCGACAACACGATCCTGACCGGAGGTGTAGTCAGCGCGACGAGCGTCGACACGGTCCTGCTCGGCTGCTACGGGCCGTCGCAGAACAAGGCGTACTGCGACCTGATCACCCGTGGACCCACGGGCACGATCACGCAGATCAACAGTCTGAACACCAACTTCGGCACGGCGAAGGCGACCGGTACGGACTTTGAGTTGATCTACGACACGGCGCGTGCGAACTGGAAGCTGCCGATCCCCGGCAGCCTGCGCTTCGACCTGCAGGCCGAGATCCAGTACCACAACACCCAGACCAACGCGGACGGTTCGGTCAGCAGCTACCCGGGTACGTTCCAGTACGCGAGCGAAGCGATCAACCCGCTGTGGAAGGGTTTCGCGGCGCTTGATTACACGGTCGGCAGCTGGGGCGCGCACTGGGATACGCGCTTCTACGAGCACATGGTGAACTTCGACGACAAGCAGCAGGGCGTGTCCAACAACGTGTACGGCAACTACATCCCGAACACGTACTACCACGCTATCAGCGGTTCCTACACGTTGAAGGACCGGGCGTTCGTGAAGCAGGCCCGGATCGTGCTTGGTGTCAACAACCTGCTGGACAAGGAACCCCCGTTCCTCGGCCAGGACAGCATCTGCAAGTGCAACTCGCTCGCCGGTCCGTTCGATACGGTCGGTCGGTTCTACTACGCCCGTTTCTCGGCGAAGTTCTGATACTGACGAGTTGAGATGAAACAGCCCCCGGCATCCGCGAGGATGCCGGGGGTTTTTTTATGGCGCGTTCTTGGAGGAAGGCCGGGCCGGACGGGCGCGGCGGGCGCCGCTCAGAGCGTGGCGAGCAGCGCTTCGCCGATGACTGCCTGGCGCCAGCCCGCGAGCGGACCGACCGGGCGGAGGTCCTGGCGTGCCAGGCGCTTGAGATCGCGGCTCGTCGCGAGCACCTCGGGGGCGACGTCGAGCTCCGCCGCCACCGCCTTCAGCCGGTCCGAGAGGCGCTTTGTCAGCGCCTGCTCCTCACCGCTCGGCCGGCGGCTGGCGAGTTCCGTCAGCCCGTCAACGGGTTCTGCCTCGGCGGCGGCCAGCCGCGCGAGCAGTTCCTCGCCGATCCGCCCGACGGTCTCGTCACGGAATACCCGCCGGGACTTGAGCAGCGCCACGGTCGCCGGCGGCCGGGCGGCGAGGTCCCGCAGGCCATCGTCGCCAAGCACCCAGGACCGCGGCAGGTTCACCTCGCGCGCCTTCGTTTCCCGCCAGGCCGCCAGCGCCCGGACCCGGACCTGCTCGCGGACCGGCAGCGTCTCGACCCCCTTCAGCCGCCGCCAGGCGTCTTCCGGGCTCACGGCGTAGAGGCCCGGGTCCTGCAGCGCCCGGCAGTCCTCGGCCCACCACTCGAGCCGGCCGCGGGCGCGAAGCTGTTCGGCGAGCTCCGCCGCCACCTGCAGCAGGTGGCGGACATCGTCCGCCGCGTAGGACAGCTGGGCGGCGGACAGCGGCCGGCGGGTCCAGTCGGTGCGGGCGAGATTGCCGCCGGCACCCCCCTTGGCGAGCTCGATGCCGAGCACCTGGCGGATGAGCTCCGCGTAGCCGATCTGGGGCGCGAGGCCGAGGAGGCCCGCCGCAATCTGCGTGTCCTTGAGCGGCCCCGCCGGTTCACCGGTCAGCGGCAGAAGCACCTCGACGTCCTGGCGGGCCGCGTGCAGGACCTTGGTCGTGCGCGGATCGGTCAGAAGGCGCGTCAGCGGCGCCAGGTCCGCGCCGCCCAGCGGATCGAGCAGGACGAGTTCCGGGCCGGCGGCGAGCTGGACGAGGGCCAGTTCCGCGAGATACGTCCGTTCACGCAGGAATTCGGTGTCGAGCGCGACCTCGGCGGCGCCGTCGAATCCTGCGCAGGCGGCGGCGAACGGGGCGGAGTCGGCAATCAGCTCGGGTACTGTCACGGGAGTTCCGGGTGGGGTGGGCAAGTCGGGTGCCGGGTAAAGCCTACGGGTACAATCGGCGTGCTGGTACGTGCATTGTCCACCATGCAGCCCGAGGGTGCGCCTTGGCCTTGTTGAAAACCTTCGCCGACATCGCGCTCTGGCGCCGCGGACCTGCCGACCTGCCGGCCTCGGCGGTGCTGCTCGCTGTCG
>CAIMCI010000315.1 GCA_903839465.1 uncultured Pseudomonadota bacterium | reverse complement strand
GTAATCCGCTGGTCGGCCCCGTCCAGGGGCTGCCCGGCTACTGGGTCGCGTGCGCGGTCATGGCGGGCTTCAGCCAGGGTGGTGGCGTCGGCCTCGCGCTGTCCCAATGGATGGTCAATGGCGACCCCGGTTTCGACGTGTGGGCCATGGACGTCGCCCGTTACGGCGAATGGGCAACGCGCAGCTACACGAACGAAAAGGTTCGCGAGAACTACTCGCGGCGCTTCTCGATCCGCTTCCCGAACGAGGAACTGCCGGCCGCGCGGCCACAGCAGACGACGGCTTTGTATGACGTCATGCTCGCCCAGGGTGCGGTCATGGGCGATTCCTGGGGCCTCGAGACCCCGCTGTGGTTCGCGCCCAAGGGCGTGGAGGCCCGCGACATCGTCTCGTTCCACCGGTCCAATGACTTTCCGCACGTCAAGGCGGAGGTTCTCGGCGTGCGCAACGGGGTCGGCGTGACGGAGATCGCCAACTTCGCCAAGTACGCCGTCACGGGTCCCGGTGCCGAGGCCTACCTGTCGCGGCTGATGACCAACAAGATGCCGCGCGAAGGGCGGTTGATCCTGACCCCCATGCTCAATCAGAACGGCAAGCTGATCGGCGACTTCACGATCGCCAAGGCGGCTGCCGGGCGCTTCCTTATCTGGGGCTCCTCGCAGGCGCAGATCTATCACATGCGCTGGTTCGAGCAGCACCTGCCGGCGGATGGCTCGGTCCGTATCGAGAGGTTCGACATGCGGCTCGTCGGCCTGTCGATCGCCGGTCCGCGCTCCCGGGAGCTGCTGGCGCGCCTCACCGACGAGGACGTATCGGCCACGGGATTCCGCTTCATGGAGCACCGGTCGATGGACATTGCGAACGTGCCGGCGATGACCAACCGCATCACCTACACCGGCGATCTCGGCTACGAGATCTGGGTGGCTCCCGAGTACCAGCGACGCCTCTTCATGGCGATACACGAGGCCGGCGGGGACCTCGGGCTCGTCAACTTCGGCATGCGCGCCCTGCTGTGCATGCGGCTCGAGAAGAACTTCCCGACCTGGTACCGGGAGCTGCGGCCGATTTACGGCGCCTTCGAGGGCGCCCTTGACCGCTTCGTTGACCTCGGCAAGGGTGATTTCATCGGCCGGGACGCCGCGCTTGCCGAACAGCAGTCCGGCGGTACCCTGCGCCGGGTCAGCTTCGTGGTCGACGCTACCGATGCCGATGTCCTCGGTGACGAGCCGATCTGGCATGCCGGCAAGGTCATTGGCTGGGTGACGTCGGGTGGCTACGGCCACTACGTCGACCGGTCGCTTGCCCAGGGCTACGTGCCGCGCGAGCTGGCGACGGAGCTTGGCGCCCGTGCCTTCGAAATCGAGATCCTGGGCGAGCGGCGAACGGCAACGATCATCGGCGAACCGCTGTTCGATCCGACCGGCGCGCGCATGCGTGCCTGACGGTGCGTCGGCTCAGGCGGGGGCGTGTGCCTGTCGCACCATCCCCGCCGCCCGCGTCAGCCGTTCGGCGAGACGGGGCGCGGCGAAGTCCACGAAGGCGCGCAGCTTGAGCGGCACCAGCCGGTTGCTCGGATAGACGAGGTTCACCGGCAGGGGCGCGCATTCGAAGTCGCTGAGGATGATCGCCAATCGTCCGGCGGCAACGGCCGCTTCCGCCTGATAGCACGGGATCTGGGCGAGGCCGATCCCGGCTTCGGCGGCCGCCCTCGCCGACTCCGCGATCGTGGTCGAGAGGCGGACGCGGATCGGCGCCGTCCGGTCCCCGCCGCGGTCGCGAACCCACCAGCCTGACGTCAGCCCGGCGCTCGACCAGCCGATGCAGTCGTGCTTCGTGAGGTCGTCCGGTGTGTCGGGCTCGCCGTGCATCGCCAGGTACTCGGGGCTGGCACAGATCACCATCCGTACCTGACCGAGCTGGCGCGCGATCAGCGTGCTGTCGAGCAAAGGCGCGATCCGCACCGCGATGTCGGTGTGTTCTTCGACCAGGTTGACGATCCGGTCAACGAGCAGCAGACGCAGGTTGATGTCGGGGTATGCCTGAAGGAACTCGGTGGCGACCGGCTGCAAGTGGATGCGCCCGAAGCCGACGGAGGCGGTCACCGTCAGTTCGCCGCGCGGCGTCTGGTACTCGCCGGTGATGGACCGGTCGGCGTCGCGAAGGTCATCAAGCAGGCGCTGGCAGGCCGCGTGGTAGGTCCGGCCCTGGTCGGTCAGGACGACCCGGCGGGTCGACCGGTGGAAGAGCCGGACGCCGACCTCCGCTTCGAGATCGGCAACCCGTCGGCTGATCGTGGGCAGCGGTACGCCGAGGGCCCGCGAGGCGGCCGAAAAACCCCCTTCGCGTGCGACGGCGACGAACGCCGTCATGGATTCGAACCGATCCATGATTGTTCCACTAAATGAGAAATAGATTCCAGATAGTACCGGATTATCTATTGGGGAAAAACGGCAGATAGTATCCGCCACGGCCAGAGAGGCCGAGTCTTCACCAAACCAACTGATTTAAAAAGGATTAATCATGTCGCGTCTGCATACCCCTGATTCTGTCGATTCCTCCCCCGAAGCCTCGCGCGCGTCGCTGAACGCCGTCGCGAAGAGCCTCGGATCCGTGCCGAATCTGTTCCGCGTGGTCGGCAACAGTCCGGCGGCCCTCAAGGGCTACCTCGCCCTGTCGGGTTCGTTCGGCGGCGCCTCGCTCGATGCCAAGACCCAGGAGCGGATCGCCCTCGCGGTGGCCGAGGTCAATGGCTGCGGCTACTGCCTGTCGGCGCACACCTACCTCGGTCGCAATGTCGCCAAGCTCGACGACGCGGAAATCACTGCCAATCGCAACGGCTCGTCCAATGACATCAAGGCCCACGCCGCCGTGCGGTTTGCAACCCAGGTCGTTCGTGCGCGTGGTCATGTGAGCGACGTCGAGCTGAAGGCCGTGCGCGACGCTGGCTATTCGGACGCCGAGGTCGTCGAGATCGTGCTCGCCGTCGCCCTCAACACCTTCACCAACTACGTCAATGAGGTTGCCGGGACTGTCATCGACTTTCCGGTTGTCACGCCCCGTCAGGCGGCAGCCTGAGTCGCCGGTCGGTCAACCCCCAATCTCAAGGAGAAAGCTATGAATCGGTTTGAAGGAAAAACAGCGGTTATTACCGGTGGCAACAGTGGCATCGGCCTCGCGACCGCGATTCGCCTGAAGAAGGAGGGCGCGCGCGTCGTGATCGTCGGCCGTGACCCCAAGACACTCGCCGCCGAGGCCAGTGCGCACGGTTTCGTTGCGATCCAGGCCGACGTGGGCAAGGTCGCCGACATCGAGCGCATGTATGCCGAGATTGCCGCCAAGGTTGGCCGCATCGACGTGCTGTTCGCCAACGCCGGCGTCTATCGCAGCGCGCCGCTCGCGGACACCACGGAGGAGTTTTTCGATGACATCGTCGATATCAACCTGAAGGGCCTCTATTTCACGGTACAGAAAGCCCTCCCGCACCTGAACGACGGCGGCGCAATCGTGCTGAACAGCTCGACGGTGAACACCAAGGGCTGGCCGGGCATCGGCATCTACAGCGCAACCAAGGCGGCAGTCCGTTCGCTGGCCAGGACCTTTGCGGCAGAGCTCCTGCCGCGCAAGATCCGGGTCAACGCCGTCAGCCCGGGCGCGACGTTTACGCCGATATTCGGTCGCCTCGGCCTGAGCGAAGCGGAGCTGAACGCCACGGCGGAAGCGCTGCTGAAGACCGTTCCCATCGGTCGGTTCGCGACGGCCGATGACATCGCTGCTGGCGTTGCCTATCTTGCCAGTGACGACGCGGCCTATGTACTGGGTGCCGAGCTGACGATCGACGGCGGGATCGGCCAGATCTGACCCTGGGTGACGGCCCGGTGGCCGGCGGTTACGGGTTCCTTACCGCGCGACGGCGCGGTTCCCCGTGGCCACCGGCCTCACCGGGCGGCACGGTACGGCTAGCGGGTCGCCACGTAGTCCGGCAGCGGAATGAAATCCGTTTCGCCCGCAATATCGGAAAAGCGGCGCTGCTGCCAGTCGAGTGCGGCCTGCAGGAGCCGCTCGCGACTGTGCGAGACGAAGTTCCAGGACAGGTGGCGAGGCCCATCCAGGGGCGCGCCACCGACGAGCACGACGTTGGTCGGTTGCGCGGCTTCGATCCGGGTCGCCCGTTGGCCATTCACAACCGCGAGACTACGCGGCGATACGGTCCTGCCGTCCACGTCGATGTCGGCATCGGCCGGGTAAACCGCCAATTCCGGCGCCAGGAGCGGCAGGTCGATCGCATCCCCGGCGTTCAGCTTCAGGTGCACGTAAAGCGTGTCCGATGCCGGCACCACGGGCGACACGTGCCCGAAGGCCGAGCCGACCAGAAGCCGCACGGGGCAGCCCTGGACCGAAAACTCCGGCAGGGCGTCGGCCGGCGTGTGCGAGAAGGAGGGCGCGCACTCTTCGAGCTCGGTGGGCAGGCCTACCCACATCTGCAGGCCGTGCATCCGGTGCGCCACACCGCGCAGGTCGTCCGGCGCCCGTTCCGAGTGCACGATGCCCCGCCCGGCAGTCATCCAGTTGACAGCGCCGGCTTCAATGCGCTGCACGGAGCCGATGCTGTCCCGGTGCATCATGGCGCCATCGAACAGGTAGGTTACCGTGGCGAGGCCGATGTGGGGGTGCGGCCGTACGTCGAAATTCTGATCCGGTTGGCGGACCACGGGTCCGAAGTGATCGAGAAAGACAAAGGGTCCGACGGTCCGGCAATTGGCGGACGGCAGCAGCCGGGTGACGTGGAAGCCGCCGCCCAGGTCCTTCTCGGCGCCATCGACGAACAATGGCATGTCAGCGCTCGAGCGCCAGCGAGGTCTGGATGTCGGTCGTCACCTCGGTCATCAGCTTGTGCACCGGGCATTTCTCGGCGACCGTCCGCAGTTCCGCCAGTTGTTCCTCCGACAGCGCGCCGCGAACCGTGATGGCCGCGCTGATGACGTAGCGGCCCGATCGCTCCTGGCTCGCGTCGTGCGTGACCGTCACGTGGACGTCGTCGACCGGAATCGACTTGCGGCGCGCATACCACAAGATCGTCATGGCCTTGCACGCGCCCAGCGCGGCGTCATAGATCTCGTGGGGACTGGGACCGGTGCCGTCACCGCCCTCGGCGGTGGAACCGTCGGCGACGAAGGCGGCATTGGCGAAGGTGACGTTCTGGCCGATCTTCAGCGTCGGCACGTGGCTGATCGCAATGGACATTACCGGCCTCCCAGTTCCGGCCGTGCGGGCGCACGGCGGGTAAAATGACGGTTTTAATATAGGCGGGATTTGTGGCAATTGGGCGGGGGCCTGGCGCAGGGGTCGCCGCGGCCAGCCCCGCCGGCGTTCGGCTTGTGCAGTGCGGCAAAAATAGGATGGAGGGAATGTAATATCCACGCGCCTCGTCCGGTCCTATGCTCAGTGAGACGGTAAGACAGGGTGTCTCGGCCGTCCGCTAGTCAAACCAACACGAGGAACTCTCCATGTCCATGACCAAGACTGTCTCAGGCGCTGCGATTGCTACGGCGGCCGCTCTGCTCTTCAGCGTGGCGTCGATCAGCACGGCGGCTGCGGATGAAGCCAAGATGCATTGCGACGGGGCGAACGCGTGCAAGGGCCAGTCGGCCTGCAAGACCGCGCACAACGCCTGCAAGGGCCAGAACTCCTGCAAGGGCACCGGCTTCTCCGAAATGACGAAGAAGGAATGCGACGCCGCGAAGGCCGCGAAAAAGTAAGTCTTTCCGTCGATCGGCCCGGTCGGGAGCGCTGCTCCCGACCGGGTCTTCTGCGCCTGGGAGATCTCGTCCGTGCGGAATCTGGGCTTTGGACTGGGGCTTCGACCGGATCACTACGAAGCCCTGCTGGCCGACCGCCCGCGGCTCGGTTTTGTCGAGGCGCTGACCGAGAACTACCTGATTCCCGGAGGCCGGCCGCTCCATTATCTCGAGCGGATCCGCGCCCGGTATCCCGTGGTCCTGCACGGCGTGTCGCTGTCCATCGGCTCGACGGCGCCCCTCGATGCGCGGTATCTGGCGGACCTGAAGGCCCTCGTCGACCGCGTCGAGCCGCAATGGGTCTCCGACCACCTGTGCTGGACCGGCGTCGATGGCATCAATCTCCACGATCTGATGCCGATGCCGTATACCGGGGAAGCCATCAGGCACCTCGTCCCCCGCATCCGCCAGGTCCAGGACCTGCTGGGACGGCGGATCCTGCTGGAAAACGTCTCGAGCTACGTTGCCTATAGATCCTCCGACATGACGGAATGGCAGTTTCTGGCCGAACTTGCCTCCGAGGCCGACTGCCTCCTGCTGCTCGACGTGAACAATGTCTACGTCAACAGCGTCAATCACGGTTTCGATCCCGACGAATTCCTACGCGGTATTCCCGCCGACCGCGTCGCGCAGATCCACCTGGCCGGCCACGAGCGCCAGGAATCGTTCATTATCGACACCCACGATGCGCCGGTCGCCGATCCGGTGTGGGCGCTCTATCAGCGCTCGGTCCGGCGTCTGGGTGCCGTCAGTACGATGATCGAGCGCGACGCCAACATTCCGCCGCTGGGTGAGCTGCTCGACGAACTGGCGGTTGCCGAGCGGCTCGCGGGCGTCGAGGCGGCTGCCTGATGTCGCTCGTTTCCCTGCAGCGCGACTTTCAGCAGGAAGTCCTCACGCGTGCGCCGCGCGTCGCCGACGATCTGGCCGGCGCCGAGCGTGGCGACCTGCCCGCCCGGCTCGGCGCCTACGTGGAGGGTTATCGCGGCCGTCTGGCCGAGGCGCTCGGGGTGCCCTACGGCGCGCTACGCAAAGTGATGGGACCCGACGCGTTCGATGACCTTGCCCGCGCGTATATCGAGAGAAATCCCTCGCGCCACTACAACATCCGCTATTACGGCGCCGACCTCTGGCAGCTCGTCGTGGAGCGAAACCCCGGTGAGGCCGGTGCAGCCCTTGGCGAGCTTGCCCGCTGGGAATGGCTGCTGGCGGACGTGTTCGACGCGCCGGACGACGCACCGCTGCCCATGGAAGCGCTGGCCGCGGTCGCGCCGACGGATTGGCCGAACGCCGCCTTTACCCTGCGCGCATCGTTGCGGCGCGTCGTGCTGGCGACCAACGCCGTCGAGTGGTGGCGATGGGCCAACGACCTCGCGTCCGCGCCCGCGGCGCTGGCTCCGGCACCCGAAGCCACCTGGCTTGCGTGGCGGCGCGGCACGCAGACCTTCTTCCGGTCGATGTCGCCCCTCGAAGCCGGTGCTGTCGAGGCCGTTGCCGGCGGCGCAACGTTTGGCGACCTGTGCGAGAAGCTCGCCGCCGACGTCGAGGAGACCGAGGTGGCGCTGCGCGCCGCCTCGTTCCTGCGGACGTGGTTGAGCGAGGAGCTGATCGCTTCCTTCGCGATAGCCGGCCACGCCGGCTGAGCACCATCCCGCCGCGGGGCTCATGGACCCTGCCATCGCGGTCGCGGGGTGCCCCGGGTCTGGTTCCCTAAGGAGCCGGGTCAGCGCAGCGAGCGCAGGGTGTCGACGACGGATGCCCGACAGTGATCCACCGCGTCACTGATCGCGGCGGCGTCGTCGTCCCGCGTGCCGAGACCTTCCCAGTGATCACGCCAGGCCTCGAGCAGCAGCTGCGCATCGTGGCCGACCGAGGCCGGCATTGCCGCACTGAAGTCGCTGATCGTCTGCACGTAGACCCAGCCGGTGCGCGGACTGCCGCGCACCGCGTCGTGGTCGTAGTGTGCCCGGTAGACCACTTCCTGCATCTGACCGAGCGCCACCAGCATCTGGAACGCCGCCTGGCGCGTCGTCCGGTTCTGCTCGCTCTGCTCCGTTCGCCACGCCGAGTGGCTGAAGCTCGTCAGGGCGATCACCAGGCTGAGGATGGCCAGCGACTGGTTGCGCAGTTGCGTCCGGAAGGTAGTCACGACTTGGTGTAACGGCGCAGCCAGTGGTCAATCGACAGCTTGCCGGCACCGGCGACGGCGAGCCAGAAGAAGAGTGCCAGGTACTCGGTTTCGTCGAAGCCGAGCAGCGTCTCCAGCGAGTCGACCTGGTCCCATTTGGCCGACTTGATGGCGACGATCATCGTAACGCCAAGCGCGCCGGCCGAAATGCGGGTGAAAAGGCCGAGGAGCAGGAAGATGCCGCCGACAAACTCGACGCCAGAGACAAACGGCGTCAGGACCTGCGGGAACGGAATGCCCCACGAAATGAAATTCTCCGTGATCGCCGGCAGGTTGTTCAGCTTGCCCCAGCCGCTCCACAGGAAGGCCCAGCCACAGACGACTCGGGCAAACAGCGGGGCGAGCGACGTAAAGTGGCGCGCGGTGCGCTCAGGCCAGCCGACAAGCCAGTCGATCAGTGTATTCATCGAAATCTCTCCAGTGTCATGAACGGCAAAACAATACGTTGCAGCGTCGCGGCGAAACACGTTCCGCGCCAGTGTACGGCGGCGGGCGCGTTTTGACTGCGCATCTCTCGCCACCAGACCGGCCGGGCGGCGGAAATGTCACCGCGCTTCCCCTGATTTCTGGAGTCGCCCCCATTGCAGGCGCCGACCGGCGGCGCGAGCGCGCCGATCGACCGGAGGGCTCCGGCAGGTCACGCAAGACGTGGCGCTCGCGCTCCTACGGCGGGCTCTGCGCCAGCCAGGCCTGGCTGATCAGATACGCGTGGATGGCGTCGGCGTCCTCGGGCTTCAGTACGTCGTCGAAGCGGCCCATGCCCTTGGCCCGGTAGGCGCCTTCGAGGACTATCGTGCGGAACAGGCCGTGCGTTTGCGGGCTCATCCGCCGCAGATCCGGCAGGATGCTGCGCCCGAAGACGTGGCAGCGGCTGCAGTAGCGGTTGTAGAGGAGTTCACCGGCGGCGACCTGGGCGGCGTCGGTCGGCTTTGCCGGCAGGGTCGGCCAGGGCGGGTCGGTACGCTCGGGCGGCAGCGGCGGTGCGGGTCCGTCGAGTTTCAGCGCAATGACGCGGCCGTCGTTGCCGTACCGGTAGGCCGCCGAAGCCGGGTCAAAGGGGGCACCGGTGATGACCGCACCGCCGCCGTAGCCGGCGATGATCGCCACGTACTGCGTGCCGTTGACCTTGTAGGTGATCGGCGCCGCCATCATCGATGAACCGACATTGATTGACGCCAGCTTGCGGCCGCTGTCGGCGGCATAGGCGTTGAGCATGCCGTTTGCGTCACCCTGGAAGACGACACCGGCGGCGGTCGCCATGACGCCGCCGTCCCAGCTGGAAGCGGTCGGTGCCTCCCAGACGATTCGGTGCTCGGCGACGCTCCAGGCCCGCAGGAAGCCGCGCGACGCGGTGTCGTTGCTCAGCCCCCTGGCCAGCGTCTTGAAGGCGGGCAGGTCGCCATACAGGCTCTGCATTGCCTTGGGATCGTAGCCTTCCGGCGTGAACGCCGGCGTCGTGAACTGGCCCTCGACGAGCCCGGCACGCCGGTGTTCGGCTTCGACGATGACATTGCCCGACTCGATGACCGGGATGAACGTCAGTCCCCGTCCGGCATCGAAGGCCATCGGCTGCCAGCTGTGTGCGCCGGACTCGGACGGGAATACCAGCGCCGGCCCGTTGTCGTAGTCGGCGGTCTTGGCGGGGATGGGCCGACCCGTCTTGGGGTCGATGCCCTTGGTCCACGTCACGACGGCAAAGTTGTGCGCCGACAGCAGCTCGCCGCTTTGCCGGTCAAGCACGTAGTAGAAGCCGTTCTTGGCGGCCTGCATGACGACCTTGCGCGCCTTGCCGTCGAGGCTGATGTCCGCCAGTACCAGCTTCTGCGTCGAGTCGAAATCCCAGCGGTCCTGGGGGACCGTCTGGTAGTACCAGGCAAGGGCACCGGTGTCGGCTCGGATCGCGAGGATCGACGCGGCGTAGAGTTCGTCGCCACCCTTGCGGCCGTTGCCGTGGCTGTTATAAGGCGCGGCGTTCGCCGTGCCGATGTAGACGAGCCCGAGCGCCGGGTCGTAGGCCATGCCGTCCCAGACGGTGCCGCCCGAGCCGCGATCCCAGGGATGGGCGCGGTCCCAGGTCTTGATGGCGGCCTCGAGATGGGGTTGGTCCTGGGGACCCTCGGCCGGGTTGCGCGGTACCGTGAAAAAGCGCCAGCGCTGGGCGCCGGTCTTTCGATCGTAGGCCGTCACGTAGCCGCGGGCGCCGGCGAAGTCACCGCCGGCATTGCCGACGACGATCAGGTCGCCGGCGAGGAGCGGGGCACCCGTCAGGGTGTAGGGCTTGCGCTCCGTCCGCCCGATCAGGGTATCGATTCTCCAGCGCAGCTGGCCGGTCTTGGCGTCAAGGGCGTGCAGCCAGCCGTCGATCGCGCCGACGTACAGCGTGCCATCGAACGCCACGAGGCCACGATTGACCGCATCGCAACAGGCGTAACGTGCCCACTGGCCGTCGACCTGCGGGTCGTACTTCCAGAGCTCCTTGCCGCTCGCCGCGTCGAGCGCGTACACGCGACCGAAGTTGCTCGACGCGTAGAGCACGCCGTCGATGACCAGAGGCGTCGCCTCCTGGCCACGCGACGTACCGAGCTTGTAGGCCCACGCAAACCCCAGCCGGCCGACGTTGTCGGGCGTGATGTCGGTCAGCGGGGAAAAGTACGTGCCGTTCGCGTCGCGACCCTGCGTGAACCACTGTTCGGGCTCGGCGCGGGCCAGTCGCTCGCTGTCGACCGCCGCTGCCCGGGTCGCGGTAGCGGACGGCGGGGGCGGGGGTGCCACGGGTTCTCGCGCGCATCCGGCCAGCCATACCGCGAGGGTGGCAGTGCCGGCAATGAACCACGGGCGGCTTGACGTCGGCATCGGCGGAACTCCGGCTACGGTGGGGCGACGGCGGCTCGAATGGTAGCCCGAAGACGACGCCGCAGCACCGTCCGCCGCGCCATAATTGGTGCGTCGCGGCAAATGCCAGGGCCTGACACGGCGCGCTACTATGGCGGCCCCCGACCGAGCGACCCACCGACTCGGCGTTCGTCGACACTCGAGGAAATCGCGCCCATGAAGACTTTGTTTGCTGCCTTTTGCCTGTGCGCCGTTGGTGTTGCCGTCGCGGCAGTGCCTGACACCGAGACCGTCACGGTTGTGCGCGCCGGCAAGTTCGTCGACGTCCTGGCCGGGCGCGTGCTTTCCGACCAGACCATCCTGATTCGCGGCAAGACCATCGAGGCGGTCGGGTCGACGGTCGCGATACCGAGCGGCGCCACGGTCATCGACCTGTCGGAGATGACGGTACTGCCGGGCCTGATCGACTGTCATACCCACGTGGCTGATATCGGCTCGGCCGAGCCGATCGACGTCCTGAAAATGTCGGCCGTCGAACTGGCGTACGCAGCCATCCCTAACGCCCGTGCGACCCTGCTCGCAGGCTTTACGACCGTGCGCGACGTCGGGGTGTACCGCGCCTTCAACGACGTGGCCATGAAGAACGCGATCGCCAATGGCGTGATCCCCGGTCCGCGCATGTACGTCGCTGGCGCCTACGTGACGATCAGTGAAGGCGCGGGCGGCATGACCGGGCTGGCACCGGACATCGTCCTGCCGCGCGACCTGCGTTTTGGCGAAGCGAACAGCCCCTGGGAAGTTCGCCAGCGGGTACGGGAGCTTGCCCATCGGGGCGCCGACCACATCAAGATATTGGCGACCGGCGCCGTGCTGACCCACGGCAGCAATCCGAAGTCGATCGAGTTCACGCCCGAGGAGCTGCAGGCCGCGGTCAGCGAGGCGGCGAATTTCGGCATGCGCGTCGAGGCCCATGCCCACGATCCCGTGGGTATCAAGAACGCGATCCGCGCCGGGGTAGCCTCGATCGAGCATGCAACGCTGATTGACGACGAAGGGATCCAGCTCGCCAAGCAGCACGGTACCTACCTCGACATGGACATTTATGACGAGGAGTGCATCCAGTCCTCCCCGGATACGCCGAAGGACTTCCTCGAGCATGACCAGGCACTGGGTCTTGCTCAGCGTGAGAATTTCCGCAAAGCCGTCAAGGCGGGCGTGAAGATGTCGTATGGCACTGACGCCGGGATCTGTCCGCACGGGGAGAATGCCAAGCAGTTTGCGATGATGGTCAAGTGGGGCATGACGCCCATGCAGGCGATCCAGTCGGCCACGGTGAACGCCGCCGATCTCATTGGCCACAGCGAGCTGTTCGGATCGGTCACGGCGGGAAAGTCGGCTGACATCATCGCGGTCAAGGGCGACCCGACCACGGACGTCAGCGTGCTGGAGCACGTGGGCTTCGTGATGAAGGAAGGCCGGGTCTACAAGGGGCCGTGACCGGGTCCGCCAACTTCACTCGCTGGCGGTCAGCGCAACGGACACGTGTTTTCCATCCGGGTCGGCGATCTGGTTGACGAGACGTTCCCCGGATTCGAACCGGACGCGGTAGTCGGAGGCGGTGTCGTCGCCGAGCGGGTGGCGCCGGACGAGCGAGATCGACTTGACCTGCCCCAGGGCCGCCAATTGCCTGCGGTACGACGCCGCCACGTCCGGTGTCACGCCTCCGTTGAGATGTGGCAGGTCGGCCGACGTCAGTGATCCGGAGGCCGCGACCGTCAGGAAATGCTGCAGGGCCGCCGCGAGGTGCGGTGCTGTATCGGCGATGGCGCCCGGCACCGGCTCGGCGAGCTTCGGGTACGTAGCGCCGGCGATGCGGTCCGTGAGGTGTCGGGGGTCTGCATCGCCAAGGTTCGCGAGCACGATCACGGTGATATCGTCGCCCATGTAGCGTCGGATGTACGTCTTGAAGCCCTGCCACGCGCCGCCGTGCTCGTGAATCTCCTGGCCCCTCGAGACCGACACGTCCCAGCCAAAGCCGTACGGATAGCTGTTGCCGCTCGACAGCACCACGGGCGTGTAGATCTTACGCCACGATTCTGCCCGCAGTACGCGGCCGCTGCGCAGCCCGGCGTCCCACGCGATCATGTCGTTCAGCGACAGGTACAGCGAGCCGTCCGCCGTGGTGTTCAGTGTCGGGGAGACCCACTCCTGATTGGCGAGTGCGCCGTTCTGCAGGCGATAGCCGGCAGCCCGATGCCTGACGATCGAGGCCTCGTCGATCAGGCGCGCGGACTTCATGCCAAGCGGCCCGAAGATCCGCTGCCTTAGCAGCTCGCTGTAGTGCTGTCCCGTGATCCGGTCAATGATGATGCCGAGTAGGGCATACCCCGTATTGCTGTAGTTCCATCGGCTCCCGGCGGCGAACTCCAGCGGCAGCTGGCTTGCCAGTCGCACGAGCTTGGCATCGTCGTAGTCGCCACGCAGGTCGAAGCCGTCCGTGGCGTAGTCCGGTATTCCGGAGGTGTGTGTCAGCAGGTGATGGATACGGATGGGAGACCAGGAAGCCGGCGCCTCGGGCAGGTACTTGGCGATCGAGTCGTCAAGTGAGAGCCTGCCGTCCTCGACGAGCGACAGGATCGCGGCGGCCGTGAACTGCTTGCCGACCGAGCCTGACTGGAAGACCGTCTCGGGTGTCACCGGCACGTCGTGCTCGACGTTGGCGAGGCCGTATCCTCGGGCTAGCACGACCTTGCCCTTGTCGATGATGGCTACCGCCATACCCGGTATGTGCTGGGCGGTCATTTCCTCGTGGATGGCCTTTTCGGCCGATCCGATCTGGGGCACGGCGGTGGCACCGTCCGACGCTGATGCGGCACGGAAAAAAAGGACCAACAGCACGCAAACCCGCATTCGACCTGCCACGGCATTCATGTAATTCATCCTCCAGTGTTGGTGGGTGACGCCACGGCTCGTCCGACGGCGAGCGCGACGTCACATTCCCGGCCGGCGGCTGATTGTGACATGACATATGCCTTTCTGGCGTCGCCCAATCGGTACGCAGTACCGGACCGTCAGCGCAAGAACAGGCGAAATAGCCTCACAAACGACGCCGCCACCGGCGTCGCACCCGCCGGGCACTGACGCCCGGTCGTGCTTCCCGCGCCGCCGCAGTCGGCGGCGCCGGGGCCCACAGAGTGGGTCGGGTCTGGCCGCGGCGCAACCGTGGCCCGGTTTGGGCGGGACCATACGATGGGCAAGCGTGTCTGGACGGGTGTGGCAATCGCCATCACCGTCATGGGTAGCCAGGTGGATGCCGCCGAGTACGAGCGGGCGATAACGCGTTCCCGCGGTGTCCACGTTCTCAGAGAAGGGCACGGCAGCGCGTCGACCACCGGCGCATCGGCGTCGCCCGTGATGACGAGCCATGGCGGCATCATTCTCACCCAGACCGCCGTGCGCCTCGTCTATGCCGGACCGGGCTGGGCGCAGCCGAGCTTTGTCGGCGACAAGGTGGTCGGCCTGGACACGTTCTTTGCGGGCCTCGGCGGCTCGTCCTACGCGGCCACTGCCCAGGAGTACGTCGGCAGTAACGGCGCGATGAGCGCTACGGTCGCGTATCAGGGCCACGGCAGCCCGATCAGCCAGTCGATAGACGGCGAAGACGTGCAGTCCGTCGCCAACGCGGCGTGCGCCGAGTACGCGTCCCAGCTCGCGATTATGCCTAACGCCGGCAGTGAACTGATCATGATCATCAGCGACAAGAAGCGGGTGTCGAGTGCCTATTGCGCCTATCACAGTGCCGCGACCTGCGACAACGGACAGCTGATCCAGTTCGGGTTCGTCTGGAATCTGGACGGGGATCCTTCCTGCAATCCCCAGGATACAACCACCGGTCATTCCGAAGGGCTCGCGGCTCTGGCCAATGTCATTGCGCACGAAGTACAGGAAGCGCGCTCCGACCCGCATCTGGATGGCTGGTTCGACGCGGCCAACAACGAGATTGGCGACAAGTGCGCCTGGAGCTTTGGTGGCGCGCCGGTAACGTTTGCGAACGGCTCGCACTGGAAGCTCCAGGGCGAATGGTCCAATGCGGCATACAACGCCGGGACGGGCTTTAACAACGGCAGTCAGCAGCCGGGCTGCATGGACCACGTGGCCGCGACGCCGACGCCAACACCCACTTCGCCGCCGGTCAGAGGGACGATGGCGCTCGGCAATACCGTGCGTTGTCCGAGCGCTGCAATCGGGAAATCGGTCGCCTGCAGCGGCACGATCGCCGTGACTGTCGCCGGCGCCGCCGTGACGCTGGGAGCCGTGCCGCTCGCGGTCACCGGGCAGGCCGGTGAATTCGCGGTCGCGCCGGGAAGCTGTACGGCGGGCAAGACGATTGCGGCCGGCTCGTCGTGCTCGTTCGGTAGCGTGAGCTTCAGGCCCGCCGGCGCCGGAGCCCGCAGCGCGACGGTCAAGGTGACCGGCGGCGGCGCGACCGTCGCGACGACGCTGGCCGGATCGGCGACCGGGAGTGCGCTGAGTGTCAGTTCCAACGCGGTTCACTGCGGTTCAGCGGTTACCGGGAGGACGGTCAGTTGCGGAACGTCAGGCCTGCGGCTGACGGCGGCGGGCGGCCCCGTGACCCTTGCGGCAACGCCCGTCTCGATCGGTGACGGCGCAGAGTTCCACGTGGCCGCTGGCACCTGCACGCCCGGCCGGGTCCTGGCGGCCGGGCAGAGCTGCACAACCGGTATCGTGACGTTCCGACCGCTCAGCGTCGGCAGCAAGGCAACCGCACTGGTCGTGTCGACCGTTCAGGCATCGGGTGTCGTGTCGGTGACCGGAACCGGTGCGGCGGCTGCTGTTGCCCGCAACTAGTCAGGAGATCGGCCGTCTAGGCAAGCATCTTCTCGGGGGCGATGTCCCGCACGTCGGTCACGAGTTCGATCAGCCGCGGGCCGGGACTGGCGAGCGCGGAGCGCAGGGCCTCGGCGAACGCGGCCGTCGAGTCGATACGAACCGCGCGGATGCCACACGCCGTGGCAAGCTCGACAAAGTTCGGATTGCGCAGCGCCGTGCCATGGACCCGACCGGGATAGCGGGCTTCCTGATGCATGCGGATCGTCCCGTAACTGCCGTTGTTGACGACGATGAAAAGAATGTTCAGCTGGTGTGCGGCTGCCGTCGCGAGATCGCTTAGCGCCATCGTGAAGCAGCCGTCGCCGGCAACACAGACGACCGTACGATCCGGTTTGAGCAGGGCAGCGGCTATGGCCGCCGGAACGCCATAGCCCATGGCGCCGCTGCGGGGAGCGAGCTGCGTGCCGAACTGGCGGTGTTCGAAGAACCGGTGCAGCCAGGCCGCGTAGTTTCCGGCACCGTTGGTCACAATCGCGTCGTCAGGCAGCTGGCGACGCAGTTCCGCAAATACCTCGCTGGGATTCACGGCGCCTGCCACCGGTACCGGCAGGAGCGTTGCCTCGTAACCACGACGCAGCGCGGAAGTCCAGCCGGCCCATTGGCACGCAGTGGGTCCGCCAAGGGATCTCAGCGCTGCGGCGGCCTGATCGGGACTGACCGGGCCGGCGAGAGCGGCCGGGTACACCCGCCCGAGATCGGCGGTTCGTGGCGCGAGGTGTATCAGCGTCGCGGCCGTTTGCAGCGGGTCGAGCCGGGTATAGCCGCCGGTCTCGACATCGCCGAGTTCCGCACCCACGGCGAGGATCAGGTCGGCGGAGCGCAGCGCGTCCAGAAGTGGGGTGCGGACGGCGAAGCCGAGTTCGCCGACGTAGGCCGGGTCATCATTCGGGATCAGGTCGCGGCGGCGAAATCCGGTGACGACCGGGAGGTTCCAGGCGAGGGCAAATTCCCGGATGGCGTGCGCGCCTGCCGGCGTCCAGGGGCTTCCTCCCAACCAGAGCAGCGGTCGTTGACTCACCCGCAGCCGGCGCCCGATCTCGTCGACCAACTCGGCTGGCACGACCTCCTCGGCGACGGGGACTACCGGGGTAAGGCGCGCGCTGCACGGTTCATCGAGGAGGTCCTCCGGCAGGCCGACGATGACCGGTCCCGGCCTCCGATCCTGAGCGACGGCGAAAGCCCGGACCACGATCGCGTCAATATCCCCGGCCCGGTCGACCTCGACCGACCACTTGGCGAGGTGGCCAAACGTCCTGACGAGATCGATTTCCTGAAACGCTTCCCGGCCGCGGTTCTGGCGGTCGACCTGTCCGACGAAGGCGATCAGCGGAGTTCCATCCTGGGCCGCGGTGTGCAGTGCGACACTCGCATGGGTGATACCAGGGCCCCGCGTGACAAAACAGACGCCGGGCCGGCCGGTCAGCTTGCCGACCGCCTCGGCCATGTTGGCAGCGTTGGCCTCGTGGCGGCAGGTGATTAGCGGCAGGCGCTCGCGCACTTCGTAGAGCGCGTCCAGTACCGCGAGGAAGCTCTCCCCGGCGACCGCAAAGGCCAACGGAACCTGCAGCTCAACCAGGCGCTGGACGAGGACTTGGGCGGCATTGGTCGGGGTGTCTGCGGGCATACCGGATCCTTGCGACTGACGGGACGTAACGGCTGGAACGATGGAAGGGCGGCGACGGGAGATCTGGCCGGCAGGCCGGCGCCGTACCATCCTCACCGATTGCGGGACCGGCAGACCGTGACCCGCCGCGGCTGGCCGGCCGCCTGTGTGCCCGTCGGGCGTTCTCCGGGCCAGCACGCTGCGCGGCGATCGGATCGACGCACGAACTGGGAGCACCACGCCGGTGCACTCACAGCCCTTGCGTGGCCGAATCGACTCCCGCACGGTGAAGTTTACAGGCCTTGTACCTGCCCGCGTACTGGCACGAGTCAGGCACGGCGCAGTCGCAACAATAGGATAGGCATCGCGCACAGGCGGAATGACGAGATGCTGTCGGCCTGATACCGTCCGGTCCGACGCGAGGAAGCGGATCTGGGCAACGATCGTCGGCGGTTCTTGATCGCCCGTCCGGAAGCGCTGCGGTAGCCAAGCCGGAATCGTTGCTCTGTAATAGGCGCCCGGACGCCACGGTTTCCGGGCCTTCCCGGTTGTGGCCGACGCGACCCGGTGGAATAGCGACGGGGTCCGAGAGGCAATCGACATAGCCGCCCACGCCAGACCGACAGAGGCCAGCACGCTCCGGTGGATCGCCGTGGCCTGCTGGCTCTATACCGCGACGGTGGTGGCCGTGCTGCTCTTCTCCGGCGGCGGGCCGCGGACGGGCGCGCTCGCCGATTGGGAGGCGACGCCGCTGCAGGTCGTTGCGATGGCGGTGTGCGCCGCTCTGGCGCGCCAGTCATCGCGCCTCTCCGGCCAAGCGCGCACCGTTGCCGCGCTGGCCGGCGTTTACGCGCTGATCGTCTTTGCGGCCAATGTCTGCTTCAACGTCTGGCGACCGCTTGGCAAGGAGCCCGGCCTGCTGGTCACGGACCTGCTCTACATGGCCGGCTACCTTGTGTATGCCACGATCTTCTGCGCGTCCTATCGCTACCTCGGCGGGTCCTTCCGCAGCCAGAGGTTCTGGACCGACACGGGGATCATTGTCGCGACGCTGCTGGTGGCATTCTGGGCGGTGCTGCTCGAGCCGATACGAGCCAACGGCAATCTGCACACGGACCTGTTCTTCACGCTCGGGTATGCGCTCCTCTTCAACACGCTGATGGCGATGGCCGCCATGATGTGCATGCAGATGCCCAGCCTGGGGGCTTGCCCCGCGCTGCTGTGGCTGGTGGCAGCGGGGCTCATCGATGCGGTCTGGGAGGTCCCCTGGCTGACCGGGTTCATTGCCGACGGATCGCGCTTTGCTCTGGTCGACAACGTGGGTGACACGCTGTGCTTCACGATGATAGTGTCGGCCGCCGCAGCGGTGCCTCCGCACACCGCGGACTTCCCGCGCGCCAACCCCGTGCACGGGACCGAGCGCGCCGCGCATAGCTTCCTTCCGGCGGTCGCGACGCTGCTGGCGATTCTGCTCGTCGCCGGCGCCTTCACCGCGCACCGGGCAACCGACTCCTGGTTGCTGCTCGGTCTGGTCGTCTCCTGCATGGTGCTGATCGTCACCCGGCAGACGAGTGTGCGCCGGGAGCTTGCTGAACTGAACCGTGCGCTCGCCATCCGCGAGGCGGATCTGCGTCTTGCCGAACTCGTTCGACAATCGAAGGACCTGATTCTCATTGTCCATGGCGACGGGATAGTGCGGTTCGCCAGCGCAGCCGCCAGCGCCGTCGTCGGCGTATCGGCCAGCGCACTACAGGGCATGCCCTTCGTCAGGCTGATGGGCCGCGACCACGAGGCGGCGCTGGCTGGCTTTCTCAACGAGCTGCTGGAAACGCCGTCGCGAAGCGCCGCGCTGGAAATGACCCTCGACGGCGAGGCCAACGCGGCCCGGACGGTTCATGTCTCGGGATTGAACCAGCTCGACAGCGCCCTGATCGGCGGTCTCACCGTGACGATAGCCGATGTCACCGGCCAGCGGGCGCTGGAGCGGGAAGTTCTGAACGTAGCCACGAGGGAGCGGGTACGCCTGGCTGCGGACATCCATGATGGTGTCGGACAGGAGCTTGTCGGCATTGCGATGCTGCTGCAGGGCGCCGCCACCGGCCGGTCTTCTGGCGCGGAGTCGCAGCGCAGCCAGCTCGAAGGAGTCATTCGCCAGCTCAACGGGGCCATTGGCGGCATACGCGCTCTCGCGCGCGGACTGTCACCGCTGCAGGTCGTCAGGGGATCGCTGAGCTATGCGCTGCAGCGCCTCGTGCTCGACGAAAACGGCCCCCTGGAGGTGCTGCTGGAAATCGACGCCAACGTGGAGAGCCGGACTATCGACGACGTCGCGGCGGACCACGTGTACCGCATCGCTCACGAAGCGGTGCGCAACGCCATCCGGCACAGCGGGGGCCGCACGGTCAGCGTCACCTGTGCCGTTGAGGACGAACATCTCGTCCTGTCGGTGGCCGACGACGGCCGGGGGATCACGAGGCAGCCGCTGCAGCCTGCCGGGATCGGCCTGCAGCTCATGCAGTACCGTGCGCACATGATCCGCGGCAACCTGACCGTCGATTCGCTCGACGCCGGAGGTACGTGCATCTGCCTGACCGTGCCGCTTCGGCACCTGCGCCAGGAGCGGCCGTGACCGGTTCCTCCCGGACGCGGCCATACCGGAGGATGCGCGCGCGCCGGACCTAGGTCCGTGGCTGCGGTTTCATCGGCTTCGGCGTCAGCGGGGTGGGCCATAGCCGGTGGAGATCGGTTGCGTCCCAGACCTCGCCGTTCTTCACGACCCAGCGGCTCTTCGTCGAATTGTGGATATCCTCCAGCGGGTTGGCGTCCAGCACGACGAAGTCCGCGAGCTTGCCCGCCTCGATCGAGCCGAGGTCCGGGCGGAATCCCAGCTTGTCGGCAGCCAGCAGAGTCGATGCGCGGAGAGCCTCCATGGGCGTCATCGCGTAATGGGGGGTCATCGCGCCCTCACCGGCCATCGCCCAGAGCTCCCAGTGCGGCCCGAGGCCCTGCAACTGGCCGTGCGCACCGAGGCTGACGTTGCCACCCGCCCGCAGAATGCGCGCCGCACCGTGGGCAACTTCGGGAAAACTGTACTCGTTCAGCGCGATCCAGGGATGGCGGCGCGCCATGCGGTCGATTCCGTCATGGGGCACGAAGCGATTGAGCTTGGCGTCATCGTGCGGATTGGCGGTCTGCCAGTAGTAGAGTTCCCCCCAGGGTCCGCCGTAGGCAACGAGCAGCGTTGGTGTGTAGAAGGTTCCCGAACGCGCGAGCAGCTCGACGCTGTCGGCGCCCAGCTCGACCGGGAGCGCGTGCTCCCAGGCGGTGTACCCGTCGACCGCCATCGTCAGGTCCGTGTCGAGTTCCCCGGCACCCTCGGCGGTCAGGAGCATATGCAGTTCCCGGCACGCCTCGGCAAACCACAGGCGCTGCGAGCGCTTCGGCTGCTGGTAGACCTTGATCATCCGTGCGCCATAGGCCTGCATGCGCCGGACCTGGTGGCGGGCGTCGTCGAGACTGTTTACCTCGGCGTAGATATCTTCCTGCTGGCCGCCATAGAGGACGGCGCCGGACGAGTAGACCCGTGGCCCGGTCATCTGGCCCGCGGCGACCGATTCCGCCTGGGAAAAGACGTCGAGACTCGGCGCCGACGGGTCGTAAACCGTCGTGACTCCGTAGGCCAGGTTGGCAAGGTACTCCCACTTCGCTTCCGGAAAGATCTCGTACGACGAGTAGTGCAGGTGGGCGTGCGTATCGATCAGTCCGGGGATGATCGTCTTGCCCGAGGCATCGATGCGAAGAGCGCCGGCGGGAGCCGGCACCGTACCGGCCGGGCCGACCGCCGCGATCCGGTTGTCCGTCACGAGCAGGTCCGCCCGCTCGATGACCTCGTCGCCGACCATCGAGATGATGCGAGCACCCTGGAAGAGGACGGATCCTCGCGGAGTCGCGCGCGGGGCCGTCAGCGATACCTTGATCGTCTGGGCCGGGGCGACGCGCCGCTCGTCGGCAGTCTTCGCCGGCGCGTCGGTGACGCCGGTGGGCTTTGGCTTGGAGTCGTTCGCCCGCTTCCGTTCGGCGGCGAACTCCAGCGCCTGCCGGACCGGCAGGCGGTAGAACGTGTCGCCGAGCGCCCAGGTCAGAATTGTGCCGTGTTCGCTCCAGGCGGCGTAGGTTCCGGCGTCCTCCGAGAGCCTGTACACCGGAACCACACCGTCCTTGAGGCTGACCTCCGGCGGTTCCTTCGTCGCCACGCCGGGAAATGCCGTCAGGTAGACGTTGTCCCTCGAGGTGAAGACGATCCACTGGCCGTCGGCCGACGGCAGAATCTCGTCAACGGCAGGAAAGCGCAGGATATGGCGCGCGTCGGTTCCGTCGAGTCGAATCGAGACCAGGTCGTTCTTGGGATCGTCCGTCGGCTTTTTCGGGTCGACCGGTTCCGCGTAGTAGAGGCGCGACCCGTCTGTGCTCCACGACACGACCGGATGAAACTGCATGCCGTTGCCGGCCTTGACTGTCGTGACCCGTTGCGGCGCGCCGCCCCGGGAATCGACCACGACGATCTCGAAATGCGCCTCGTCTTCGGGCTGCCGGCCGCGATATTCGAGACCGGAACCCCGGATCAGCGCGATCCTCGTGCCGTCCGGCGACCACACCGGGTTCGTGTAATGGCCCGAGACCCGCGTCAGGCGTGCCGGCGTGCCGCCGTGGCTGGCGACCCGCCACAGGTCGCCGCCGCTCGTATCGGACCACGAGACGTACGCGATGGATTTGCCGTCGGGCGAACTGGCCGGGGCATATTCGCGCGGGGCGACGGCGCCGGCATCCGGCGTCAGGTGCCGGGGCGCGCCCTGGGTTCGACCGGCGCTCAGGTCCTGGCGCCACAAGCGGCCAAAGGCTTCGAAAACCAGCCCGCTGCCGTCCGGCGTCTCGTGGATCCAGCGCAGGATTCGCGCCTGGACGGGGCCGTCCTCGACCTTCTCCTGCCAGGCGACGCGCGGTGCCAGCGACTGGGAAACGTGGGCCAGGAACGGAATCGTCGTCGGCGGACCGCCGGCGAGGTCGAGCCGGGTAATCCGGCCGTGGTTGGCGAAGATCAGGGACTTCCCGTCCGGGGTGAAGGCGTAGTTCGGCCAGAGGTCCATCTGCGCGAAGCCTTCGGCTTCGTCGCGCGTCACGTTCCGCAACAGGATCCGCTCGGCGCCGGAAGCCAGGTCGCGGGCGACGAGGACGGACTCGTCATCGCGACGCGAGACAAAGACGAGAGTCTTGTCGTCCGGTGACAGCGCGGGACGCATCGCCCCGCCGAACCCCGAGGTGATCGGCAGGCTTTCGCCACGCTCGCGGTCGTAGCGCCAGATCTGCCAGAGTCCGTCGCGCATGTCGGCGATGTAGCTGAACTTGCGGTCGCGCGCGGCAAAGTAGATCCACCTGCCATCACGGCTTGCCACCGCGCCCGCGGCATTCTGATGGTCGTCCGCGGAGGTCAGCTTGGTACCGCTGCCGCCATCGCGGTGGTAGACCCACAGTTCAACCGGCGGGATTCCGCCGCGCCGGGCTTCTTCCTTGCGGGCAATCAGGTAACGGCCGTCGGGAGTCCAGGTGGCGCTGCGGACGTACGCGTCCTTTTCCTCGGTCGCAGGACGCGGATGGGTACCGTCCGCGTCCATCAGCCAGATATTGTTCAGGCCGCCGCGGTCGCTGGTGAACGCAATCGCCTTCCCGTCCGGTGAATAGCGGGGATGACTGTCGAAGGCCGGACCTGACGTCAGCGCCGTGGCCGTGCCACCGCCGACGGGCACCGAATAGATGTCGCCCAGCAGGTCAAACACCAGTGTCTTGCCATCCGGACTGACGTCGACCGACATCCACGTGCCCTCGGTGGCATCGAACGTCACGGTCTGCGCGTCAGCACGCGGCGTATTGATGTCAGCGGTGGCGTCTGCGCGCGGGTCGGTCGTTCCCGTCGGCGTCGCGGCGGAGATGGCCTGAGCGGACTGGCCCGCCAGGACGGCGGCAGCGATGACTGGCCAAAGCGACTGACTGAATGCGCGCATCGGACGGCTCCCTTCTGGCAAGTGCGCAGGATCCCTGCTTCCGCCGGCCGGCGCAATTGGCCGACGGCAGGGGCCGCATTTTGCGATGCAGCAAATGCCGTGCCGTACCCTAGCGACGGAACAGCCGGGCACCGGGCCTGCTGCGGGGAGTGCTGCCGCGTCGCTGCGCTTCGTCGAACATGGCGACGGATTCGAGGACGCTGACCAGCGGCACGGGCCTGCCGATCGCGAAGCCCTGCCCGTATTCAATGCCCGAGCGCGTCATCAGGTGGCGCAGATCGTCAGACTCGACGGCCACGGCGACGCACTGGGCTTTCAATGTGTGCGCGAGGGTGACGAGGTTGCGGATGGTGCTCGCTGCCTGCGGGTCGACCTGCGCGGCGCGAACAAGGCCGCCATCAATCTTCAGCAGGCTGAGCGGCAGAGCGGTGATCTGGGTGGGTGTCAGGGCCTGTGAACCCGCGTCATCGAGCGCCACGCCGAAGCCGGTGCGCCGCAGTCGATGCATTACGCGGACGGCCCGTTGCGGATCCGTCGCGACGCTGCTCTCGGCGACCTCGAAACAGAGGCGGTCGGCGGGGATCCCCGTACGCCGCCACGCGCGGTCGATGAGGTCGGGAATCGTATCGCTGGCGAGCGACTGCCGCGACAGGTTGATCGAGAACAGCGCGGACCGGCTCTTCAGTTCCTCGAGCCTTGTGGACAGTTCGCGAAAGGCCCGTTCGATGACCCAGCCGTCGATCGCGGAAATGAGCCCGTGCGCCGCGGCTCCTTCGAGCAGCTTGCCAGGCATGACGGCCCGGTTGTCGGGACTGAGGCCACGCAGCAGGATTTCGTAGCGCGGCACCGGTGTCGCGATCCCGAGCGCCAGGATGGGTTGTGCGTGCAGCTCGAATCGACCGTCCTTCAGCCAGGCGAGGATGTCTGACACCGCCATCGTCGTCGTAGCCGGCGGTGGGTGGGTGCCGGCCGGACCGGGGTTTGCCGGCTCCGGGACGGTGGCGGAGCGACTCGTGCCGCCGGACTTCGCTCGCTTGCTGAGGCGCTCGGCGAGCGCCAGGCCATGGGCGAGGGGCTCGGGGGATCCCGCCTGGATCTCGGCCACGCCGAGGGAGACCGAGATCCGGAACGGCACGGACGCGCCGACGGCGGTGATGTCGCCGACCGCCGCGCGGACGGACCGGGCCATCTCGGTTGCACGATCGGCAGCGCAGCCCGGCAGGAGCGCCGCAAAGCGATCGCCGGACAGGCGCGCGGTCAGGGCGGTGCGCGGCAGGCTGCGCCTGATCGTGTCCGCGACGTCGCGGATGACGGCATCGCCGACAATCATGCTGCACTGCTCGTTGATGATCCCCATGCCATCGATGTCGAAGTAAATGGCCGAGCACGGCGCGCCGGCCCCGGGCCGGGTCAGCTCGCTCAGCATCGCCGCGGCATCGCGCTCAAAGGCGGATCTCGATGACAGGCCGGTCAGGTTGTCGTAATTGCACTGCAGGATGTTCTCGGTCCGGTCGGCAAGCGCCTCGGCCAGGCGCACGTCCGAATCCGCGTAAGAGCGGGCATCGGCTTCGTTGAAAAACGCCAGGAAGCCGATCGGGCGGCCACTGGCATTGCGCACCCGCACGGACAGGACCTGGCATCCCGGCAGGTGCCCGGCGCCGGTCGATCCGTTGACGACCAGGGGCCGGCCCTGTTCCACCGCCCAGTTGAGCAGATGGCGGTGACTGCGCGTGACGAGGCCCGACACTGCCCGCGGGTTGGTATCGTTGCGGCGGCGCAGGATCGCGATACTTTTTTCCGGTACGATCAAAGAAGCCACGGTGCACGGCAATTGATGCAGTGCACTTTCAACGAACTGGGCGAGCTCGAAGCGCTGGCAGACGAGGCCTCGTTCCTGCTCGGCAACCTGGAGCAGCAGCGGAATGCCGGAGCGAGGTTCCGGCACGGCCGTCGGCGCAATGCCCAGTGTGGCCGACAGCGCGAGGTCGCGCGCGAGACAGTCGAGAGCGGGCCGGACGATCTGGTCGAGGTCCGCCAGGGGGCGTTCGCCGAAGAAGCTGGCATGACCGACGGCGACGGCGGCGCAGACGCCTCCGGTCCGATCGTGCAGGCGGAAGGCATTGACCGAGAGGCCGGCCGGGGTGAGGCCGACGCGCTCGGCCGTGATCGCATAGGGCGCAGCCGGCGGCGCGCCGAGGGCGGCGCCGGCCGCCGCACGGAGTTCGTCCCGGCCGTGCGCCGCGTGGTCGCAAAGCGGCTCGGGGGAGTCGCGCAGAAGGACGAGAAATTCCGCCGCCGGCAGCAGCGTTCGCAACAGCTGACCGTAGGCCGCGGGCGTCGACACCGGAGATGCAGCCGTGCCGCGCGCGGACGATACCTGCGTCGTGTTCATGGGACCCTAGCCAATGTTCTTATATTTCGGACAACCTACTGTTATCGAAACGGCGACGGCTGTGGGACCGGATTTGCAAAAACGTGAACCGTCCCTGTGGTTATGGCACATGGACGGCCGCCGCACGCTGGCGCGCACGCGGTTGCGCGGCCTGCACCGGCCGGTCCGCGCAGCCGGCCCGAGCCCCCGCGTGGCGGCCGGCGTCGGCGGGGAATCACGATGGCGACCCTGATCGGCTGGCTGGAGCACGTCGGCCTCTACGCCATCTTCGTGCTGGTGCTGATCGAGCAGATCGGGTTGCCGCTCCCCAGCTACCCCCTGCTCATCGTCGCCGGCGCGTGGTCGGTGCACGGTGGCGCGGTTCCGTCCCGAATCGTCCTGGTCGCCATCATCGCCTGCCTGCTCGCCGATGGCGGCTGGTACCTCGCGGGCTATCGACTGGGCAGCCGGGTGCTGAAGTCCATGTGCCGGCTGTCACTGGTCCCTGACTCCTGTATTTCCGACACCGAGCACCTGTTTGCGCGCTTCGGAACCCGGCTGCTGGTGGTCGCGAAGTTCGTGCCGGCCCTCGGCGCCGTGGCGACGGCGATGTCCGGGGTCGTCGGCGCGTCGGTCATTGGCTTCACGGTGTTTGACCTGGTCGGCTCGGCGCTCTGGGCCGGCAGCGGGGTCGCGATCGGAGTCGCCTTCCACGACGCGGTCGGCGACGTCCTTGACGATCTGGCGGGTTTCGGCCGCCTCGGTCTCGTCGGCCTGGGCGTCGCGCTCGGTGCTTTCGTGGTGTACAAGCTGTGGCGCCGGCATCTTTTCTTCCGCGAACTGAAGATGTCACGCATCAGCGTGTCCGATCTGATGGAGCTGATGCAACGCGATCCCGAGCCCACGGTCGTCGACGCCCGTTCGGCCGCGACCCGCGACCGGGAAGGGATGATTCCAGGCGCGATCGCGCTCGAGGAACTCGGACCGCAGCACGCGGCCGTGGTGGGGCACGGCGAAGTGATTGTCTACTGCGCCTGTCCGAACGAGGCGACCGCCGCGCGTGTCGCGGCGCGCCTCAAGGCGCTCGGATTTTCACGGGTGCGCCCGCTCGAAGGCGGCATTCACGCCTGGGAAGACGCCGGATTCAACATCGCCAGGGCAGGCGACTAGCGCTTCTTGCGCGAACCGGCGCGCGGCTTCAGATCGGGGCCGTTGCGTACCCGGCGGAATTCCGCGAGGACGTCGTCGACCGCCTTCAGCGCCGCCTTGAGGCGACCGATCAGGTCCTTCATTTCCGGCTCGGGTCCGGCTGCGGGGCGCTTGCTTTTGCTGGCCATGAAAAAGCTATCGGCGCCGCGCCCGACGATTTGACAGATCCAGCCCGGATTAGTGAGGTCCGTCACCGGAATCCGGCAGTTCCGCGCTGGCTTTTTGAAGCACGTCACGCAATGAACGCGACGACCGGCCGCGAAAGCGCAGGATATCGCGCAGGCGCTCGAGAGTCGGCAGGACCGTTACGCGCTCCAGGGCCGTCAGCGCGCCAGACGCGCCGCGCGAATAGAACAGCAGCAGGTCCGAATTGAGCTTCTCGGCCAGGTCGTAGGCCAGAGCCTCCAGCCGGTTGCCGGCGTCGGGCGTGCGCTCGGCGGCCGCGAGGAGCGCGCGGATGCGCTGCCGGTACTGCGCAATGAGCAGGAGCGCTGCTACGTCGCGCTGGTCGGGTACGGCGTTGTCGTCTGAGGCGTCGATGAAGGCTCCCTGCGCGCTCCGGATACGCCCTGTCCGTCGGTGCGCGCGTCTTTCAGTTTACGCCGCGCGCCGCCGCACGTGGCGCAATTCCGGTACGACGAATCGTTTGACGAGTGTTCAGTTCAGAGGATGGCCGACGTCGTGGCGGCGGCGAGCGTGTCGCCGCAGCGTCCGGGAGCGGGCGGTCCGTGTCGGCGGCGCGGCGCCACCTCGAGGCCGCCGGGGCGACGCTGTTCGGGCACGCGGAGTTCGTCTAGGCTGTCGCGGGCAGGGCGCCGGAGCGTCGACTGCGCGGGCCGAACCAATTGCCAGGGGCTGAACGATGACACCGGCTGAACGGGGCTACTCCATGCCTTTTGAAGGGGCGCCGCACGCCGGGTGCTGGCTCGCCTGGCCGCAACGCGCGGAACTGTGGGCCGGCCGCATCGAGGAAGCGCGCGAGGACTACGCACGCGTGGCCGCTGCGATCGTCGATTTCGAGCCCGTGACCATGGTGGCGGCACCCGCCGAAGCGGCCGATGCCCGGCGCAGGCTCGACCCCCGCGTGCGCGTCCTGGCGCTGCCGATCGACGATTCGTGGCTGCGCGACTCGGGTCCGACCTGGGTGCTCGGCCCGCGCGGCGAGCGCGCGGCCATTTCCTTCCGCTTCAATGCCTGGGGCGGGAAGTTCCAGGGCTACGAGCGCGATGCCGCGGTCGCCGGGGAAATCGCCGCGGCCACCGGCGATCCTCTGTTTCGTTCGTCCTTGTCCTGTGAAGGCGGGGGTTTCTACTCGGACGGGGAGGGCACGCTCGTGACGGCCGACACCTGCGTCCTCAACGACAACCGGAATCCCGGCGTCAGCCGCGCCGAGGCCGAGGCCGAACTCCGCGCCATGCTCGGGATGGAAAAAGTCATCTGGTTGCCCGGCGACCCGACGGAGACCGGTACCGACGGTCACGTCGATGGCTACGTGGCCTTCATCAGGCCCGGCGCATTGCTGTTCGAGACCGTTGCCGACCCAGCGGACCCGCGCTACCGGGTGATGGCCGAGAACCGTCGCATGCTCGAGCTGGAAACCGATGCCCGCGGGCGCCGCTTCGAGCTCGTGCCGATCGCCGAGGCGCCGCGCCGTATCGTGCCGGACGGCGAAGAGGGGTATTGCCGCTCCTACGTGAACTTCTATCTCGCGAACGGTGCCGTGATCGTGCCGTCCTATGGGATAGCCGAGGACGACGAGGTCAATGCCACCCTGGCGCGCGCCTACCCCGATCGGCGCGTGGTGCCGGTCGCGCTGGAAACGTTGTTCCGGGGCGGCGGTGGAATTCACTGCATCACGCAGCAGGAGCCGGCGCGTAGCGCGGCTGTTTGATCAACCGGCGGGGAGACGCACGATGAGATCGACGACACTGGCCGCGGTGCAGTTTGCCTGCACGTGGAACCGCGAGGAGAACGTGGCAACGGCCGACCGGCTGGTACGCCAGGCAGCCGCCAAGGGTGCCAACGTCGTCCTCCTCCAGGAGCTGTTCGAGGCGCCGTATTTCTGTGCGGTCGAGCGCAGCAAATACCTGGATTTGGCCAAGCCGCTCGCGGGGCAGCCCACGATCGGACATTTCCAGGCGCTCGCCCGCGAGCTCGGCGTCGTGATTCCCGTCTCGGTCTACGAGCGTGCCGGCACGACGGCGTTCAATACCGTCGTCGTCGTCGATGCCGACGGCCGCGTGGCGGGACACTACCGCAAGAGCCATATCCCGCAGTCGCCGGGCTACGAGGAGAAATACTACTTTTCCCCCGGCGATACCGGTTTCCATCCGATCGACACCGCGTTCGGCCGGCTGGGCATCGCGATCTGCTGGGACCAGTGGTTCCCGGAAGTGGCCCGCGCGCTGGTGCTGCGCGGGGCCGAGTTCCTGCTGTATCCAACGGCCATCGGCTCGGAACCCGGGGATGCGAGCCTCGATTCCATGGAGCACTGGCGGATGACCATGCGCGGCCACGCGGCGGCCAACATCGTGCCGGTCGTCGCCTCCAACCGGATCGGCGTTGAAAGGACGGACGACGTCGAGATGTCATTCTACGGCTCGTCCTTCGTCGCAAACCACGTCGGTGCTCTCGTGGCCGAGGCCGATCGGACGACCGAGGGCGTCCTGATCGGACGCTTCGATCTTGACGAATGTGCCGCCTACCGGCGCTATTGGGGCGTCTTTCGCGACCGGCGGCCGGATCTTTACGGCGTGCTGTCGACGCTGGACGGCACGGGGCACCGCTAGCCGGTCGCGGCCACCGGTGGCCGCCGCCCGTGCGACCCGCTCAGCCGTTGTTCGCCACGAGCGCAATGTCGACCGTGGCGGGGTGTTCCATGGCGCGACGCGGCACGCTTGCCACCACATTGCCGGGATTGCCGATGATGGCCCGGTCCCGGCCGGCGTCCTTGGCCGTGTAAAGCGCATCGTCGGCGACCCGGATCAGCTGTTCCAGCCGGTCGGACATCGACGAGTCCGCGACGCCGAAGCTCGCCGTGAACACCGGTGATCCGCCCACAAGCAGCGCCTCGGCGAGATTGGCACGGATCCGGTTGGCGATCTCCACCGCGCCGCCGGCATCGACGCGCGGCAGGACCACGACGAACTCCTCACCGCCCCAGCGGGCGGCGGAGTCGTGCCCGCGCAGGGTCTTGCGCAGCACGTCGGCAAACTGGCGCAGCGCGTTGTCGCCGGCCTCGTGGCCCCGGGTGTCGTTCAGCTTCTTGAAATGATCGAGGTCGGCCAGGAGGATCGCATAGTGCTGGCCTTCCGCGGCCAGCGTCCTGACGGTCTCCTCGACGGAGCGGCGGTTCAACAGCCCGGTCAGGCTGTCGGTCGAGGCCTGGCGCTGGGTTTTCTGAAAGGCCCGCACCGTACCGATACGTGCCCCGGACTGGATACCCAGCGTCGTCAGCTGCGAGAGCTGCAGCGCCGACACGGCGACACCGGGCACGCCCGTGGCGTGCAGTACCCCGAGCGAGCGGCCCATGAAGCTCACCGGCACGCAGGCGGCCGAGACCGGGCCGCCGGGGCGGCCGCGGAGCCTGGCGCAGGCGTTCAGCGCCTCGCTGTCGGGGAAGGCGACCGGGTTGCCCCGCCGAACCGCCACGCAGCTGAACGGCGACTCGACTCCGCACCCCGGTGCACCCGCCCTCGGGTGCGACGTGGCGCGCTCGAGATGCGCCCGGCTCGAGTCGGCGATCAGCAGTTCCATCGGCATGTTCGGATCGACGACGGTCATTGCCCTGGCGATGGCGACGTGGACCTCCTCTTCCGAGTCCGACATTTCCAGCGCCTCGACGAGCTGCGTTCCGAACGCATCCCGTTCGGCATCCGCACGCAGCTGCAGGATCATGCTGCTGACCTGGTCTGCCATCGCGTTCAGGGCGCGGGCGAGCTGTCCGAGCTCATCGCGTCCGGTCGTCTGGCAGCGTACGCCGAGTTCGCCGGTCTTCATGGCGTTGGCCACGTCGCGCACGCGGCGCAGCGAGCTGCGGATCGACGCCGACACGAGCGCTACGAGGAGGCCCGTCGCCAGCGTGGTCGCGAGGAAAGCGCCGACGATCCACTGCTTGGCGAGCGTGGCGGCGGTCGCGGCGTCGTCATTGGCCGAAACCACGTGCCGCGACATCATCACCGTCTGCAGGTCCATCGCCCCGCGCAGGTCCTTGCTGGCCGCCTCCATCGCGGGCATCGACTGTTCGGCGCCGCGCGGGTCGCGCAGGGCGATGCGGCCGACATCGACCGCGTGTGACAGGAACGATTCGGCCAGGCGCCGGACCTTCTGCTCGCTTTCGAGGATTTCCGGTGGCAGATTGAGGCGATCGAGGGTCTGCAGGTCCCGCCGCAGATCATTGGCGCTGGAGTCGATGTCGGCGCCAAGGGCGTCGCGTTCGGCGGGCGTCAGCGAGGCGCTGAGCTGGGCACGGTTGACGTCGGCACGCAGGGTGGCGTGCAGGGTGTCGGCATCCTGGTGATAGCGGGCCGCCTTGCTGATCGTGGCCAGTTCGTCCATGGCGCGGCCCTGAACGTCCAGGGCATGCCAGGCGATGACACTGACGATGCCAAGGGCGAGCAGCATCAGGGCATTGATCAGGAGCAGCCGTGCTCCGACGGAAAGCCCCCGCAGGCTGAGGACGTCCTTGACCTTCACAAGCACTGGGGAAAACTCCTAATCCATGACACGGCCCTCTAGTCGACACACCGCCCTTGGCCTTTAGGCTCGGGGCGCAAGGGTCGTGTGACGCGCGTCACGCTTCAGGTACCGGACAGCTCGCGGCCGGTCCCGGCGCGCACCTAAACGGTGCGTCGCGGCACCGGAACGCGTCCGCACCGCGCCTGCTTAGTGGAATGGATGAATGGCTAGCCCCCGCTGGCGTCAGCGAGTCGCGCTGATCAGCGAAAACGCCGCGCCCTGTGGATCGTCGCAGTGCGCGATCCAGCGCCCGCCAGGCACCTGCCGGGGGCCGATGACGAGCCTGCCGCCGGCCGCAGCGACACGCTCGAGCGCCGCATCGAGGGCCGCGACGGTGAAGTAGAAGAGCCAGTGCGGGTGGCTGACCGTCGGCAGGCGGGTCATGATGCCGCCAATGGCAGCGCCGTTGGCCGCGAACAGGCGGTAGGGGCCGTGCTCGCCATCGTCGATCACACCGGCTGGCGACCAGCCGAACAGACCCGTGTAGAAGCCGAAGGCCTCATCGCCGTCCCCGGCCTGGAGTTCGTGCCAGCCGACGCAGCCGATCGCATCGGGCGCGGCCGGGGTCGCGGTCGCCGCACCCTTCGGCGTGAAGAGCACAAACGGCGCACCGTGGGCGTCGGCAACGACCGCGTAACGGCCCACCGCGGGAATGCTCTCGGGTTGCCGTTTGAGCGTACCGCCGCCCGCCACGACCTTAATAATGTGTCCGTCGACGTCGTCGACGGCGAGGTAGCCGAGCCAGCCGGGGCGTGCCCCGCGCGACCTTGCCTCGTCGGGAACAGGAATCAGGCCCGCACGATCAACGCCGCCCACCGCGGCGAGCAGGTAACTGCGGCTCGGGATGCCGGCATCCGTGATCGACCATTCGAGTACGGCAGCGTAGAACCGGGCCGCGCCCGCGACATCGTCTGTCATCAGCTCGTACCAGACGAAAGTCGACGGCGTCGTTGACATGCAGTCCTCCGGAGCGGGCAGGGGCCGTCGTCAGGCCGAGCCGCGACGGCAGCCCGCGCCGAGAGCTTACGGCTCGCGTGGCCGCGAATACAGGAATAAATGGTGCCGTATCGCCCGGCGGTGCCGGCCGACGGCGGCTACCAGGGCATGCGGCGCAGCGGACGGTTCAGCGTCTCGTGCAGGGTGGTTTCCTGGGCAGGCGGGGATCCCTGGCGCTTGGAGGTCTTGGTGCGGTACATCCGCGCGTCGGCCGCATTCAGCAGCGCCTCGATCGTCGTGTCGGACAGCGGATCGAAGTCGGCGAGACCCGCACTCCAGTGCAGTCGCGGGTAGTCCCGGGCCAGCGTCGAGGTGGCGAATTCCGCGCCGAGGCGATCGAACGATTCTATGACGTGAGCCGTCGTGGTACCGCTCAGCAGGACGGCGAATTCATCGCCGCCCACCCGCGCGACGACATCCGAGTCGCGGAAGTGTGTGAACAGCATCTTCGAAAAGGCGCGCAGCACGCGATCGCCGGCCTCGTGGCCGTGCGCGTCGTTGACGGCCTTGAAGTTATCGAGGTCGACGCTGACGACGACCGCCGGCTGGGTGCTCCGCCGGCAGAGGGCCAGCACATGATGGGCGACCTGCGCAAAACCGCGGCGATTGGACAGGCGGGTCAGTTCGTCGGTCGTGGCGTGCTCCAGCAGCAGGATTTCGCGCTCGACCAGGGCGGTCAGGTCGCTGAGCACGCCGGCATCGCGGATCGGAAACGGGCGGGGCCGCTCATCGACAATGCACAGCGCGCCGATATGGCTGTCGTCGGGCCCGCGGATGCTCTGGCCGGCGTAGAAGCGCAGGTGCGGCTCGCCGACCACCAGCGGGTGGTCCTCGAATTCCGGTTCGGCATGGGTGTCGCGCACGACCAGCTGGCCGTCAGCCGCCACGCTCTTGCTGCATAGCGACAGCCAGTAATCGTTGGCGGTGGCCGACAGGCCTTGGCGCGACTTCAGCCACTGCCGTTCCCGATCGACCAGCGTGACCAGCGCGACCGGTACGTTGAGGGCGGCGCACGCCAGCCGGGTGATACGGTCAAAGCGCTCGTCCGGCAGCGTATCGAGGACGCAGAACGTCGTCAGCGCCCTCAGCGCGCGGGTTTCATCGGAGGCTATGGGCTTTCCGGGCAAGGCCGTGGTCCTTAATCTCGCAGACGCAGAGTGTCCCGCGTCGCCGGTGGTCGCGGTGAGATTCACTGCCCACCCGCGCCGCGGGGCGGTGTGATGTGCGTCGCACAATCGGCAACACCGACCCGTCCGGGCGGGACCGCAGTGCGGCACGGGCCGTCACCGGTCGGCGGCTTGCGTCCCGACCTATAATGGCGACGGGCAGCGTACCGGGGCCGGTGTGCCGGTGTCCGGAGCGGAGGGGAGGGTTCGATGCTGGCGGCGGAACTCGTTGACGTCGACCGCTATCCGATCGGCGAGGCCGGGCCGGCGCGCGCTGCCGTCGTGCAGAGCGCCCGGGCCGCCATTGCCGCCGACGGCTGTGCGGTGCTGAAGGGCTTCGTGCGGGCGGCCTCGTTACCGGCGCTCATCCGCGAATGCGATGCGGTGGCCGAACACGCGCACCGGAACTTCAACCAGACCAACGTCTATTTCACGCAGGACCGGCCCGAACTCGATCCGGCCCATCCTCTGCGGCGCTTCTATCCGCGCTCGAACGCGTTCGTGCCGGCCGACAACTTCGGGCCGACGAGTCTGCTTCGCACGCTGTATGAATGGCCCGCGTTTGCGCCTTTCATCCAGGAGGCGCTCGGCGAGGCGCGGTTCTTCCGCTACGCGGACCCGCTCGCTGACGTCATCGTGAATCTGGCCGAAGCCGGCGGGGGCTTTCCGTGGCACTTCGACACCAATAACTACACGGTGACGCTGGCGTTGCAGAACGCCGAGCAGGGCGGACTCTTCGAGTACAGCCCGTATCTGCGCACGTCGACGGACGAAAACTACGACGGCGTGGCGGCGGTGCTCGATGGCGACACCTCGCGGGTCAAGTCCCTGTCGCTCGAGCCGGGCGACCTGCAGATCTTCAAGGGGCGCTATTCGCTGCATCGGGTCTCGCCATTGACGGGCGCGCGCACCCGCTACGTCGCCATTTTCAGCTTCGCTGAACAGCCGGGCATGGTGGGCAGTCCGGAGCGCACGCGCCAGCTTTACGGGCGGGTGCTGCCCGTCCATGTCGAGCGCGCCGGCCTGCGGGCCGACGCGCTGCTGGACTGAAGCGCGTCAGCCGCCGCGAGCGGGCCGCGGCAGCCCGCCGAAGCGAGCGTAAAAGCCGTCCTCGACGGCCGGTAACGACCCATCGAGGGATTCACCGAGCAACGTCAGGTGCCGGTCGGCGGCCGTGTGCACGGTCGCGTAGATGGACCTGCACAGGTCGTAGGCAGCGGCGCCCGGCCAGGCGGCCGGGAGCAGCACCGGTGGCAGCAGCGGATCGCGCAGGTGGATCTTCCGGTAGTCGTGGATCAGCAACGTGCGAACGGTGAAGGCGTCCGCCGGGTCGTGCAGAGCGCCGCGATCAAGGGCATCACGAATGGCCTTGAAGGTCCGGATGAACCGCTCGTAGCGGGCCGCCAGTTCGCGCAGGTCCCAGCCGAGGTCAACGAGCTGCGCATCGGCGCGGGCATCGCCCGTCTGCGCCTCCAGGACGATGATCTCCTCGCGTATGCCCGCGAGCGCGAGCTGGGCCCGGGCATCCGCGGGCGAGACCGTCGGATGGGCGAGGATTGAGGGCTCGGGTTCGCCGTAGCCCTCCCAGCGCAGCGCGTTGCGGGTGGCCTGGCGCCGTGACGCGGGCAGGGCGGCGAGGAGAATCAGCGTCCATTGCCCCGACCAGTGGGCGACAGGGCCGGCATAAATGCGCCGGGTGGCGTCCGCAAACTGCTGCCGGCCGCTACCGGAGAGCCGGTACTCGCTCAGCCGGCCCACCCGGCGCGCTTCCAGCCACCCGTCCGCCGCGAGGCGAGCGACCGAGGTGCGGATCAGGCGCTCGGAGAGCCCGAACGGCACCAGGAGGTCGATCAGGCTCTTCAGGCTTATCGAGCCGCCGCGCGGCGCCAGGCAGTCGCCGAATACCGTGATGACGAGCGAACCCGCCCGGACCGGCTGCTGCCGGCGGAACCTGGCGACGAGGGACTGGACTTCGGGCGGGCGTGGCGTCATCCGGGGATCCAAGCTGGGTCGAGGAATTCTGACACAGAAATAATTGTAATTCGCAATATCGCGTGACAGAATCGAAACTCGTCGTCGCCAGACCGAGGTCCGCCATGTACACGCAGGGCTTGCTGACGCCTTCCCCGAAGTCACCGGCGGCCGTCGAGGACGCCGAACTCCTCGCCAGGTTCCAGGCGCGGATCGATCGCGAAGAGAAGATCGAGCCCAAGGACTGGATGCCGGATCAGTACCGGCAGACCCTCGTGCGGCAGATTTCCCAGCACGCCCATTCCGAGATCGTCGGCATGCTGCCGGAGGGAAACTGGATAGGCCGGGCGCCGACGCTGCTCCGCAAGTCGATCCTGATCGCCAAGGTCCAGGACGAGGGTGGCCACGGCGCGTACCTGTACAGCGCGGCAGAGACGCTCGGTGTATCCCGCGCCGAGCTGATTGACCAGCTGCTGAGCGGACGGGCGAAGTACTCGAGCATCTTCAACTACCCTACGCCTACCTGGGCCGATATCGGCGCCATCGGCTGGCTGGTCGACGGCGCGGCGATCATGAACCAGATCCCGCTGTGCCGCTGTTCGTACGGGCCCTATGCGCGAGCGATGGTGCGGGTTTGCAAGGAAGAGAGCTTTCACCAGCGCCAGGGCTACGACATCATGCTGCAGCTGGCCCGCGGCACGCCCGCGCAGCGGCAGATGGCCCAGGACGCGTTCAACCGCTGGTGGTGGCCTTCCCTGATGATGTTCGGCCCGTCCGACGGCGCCTCGCAGCACACGGCCCTGTCGGTGCGTTGGAAAATCAAGCGCTTCACCAACGACGAACTGCGCCAGAAATTCGTTGATTTCACCGTCCCACAGGCCCACTTTCTCGGTCTGACCGTCCCCGATCCGCTGTTGCACCTCGATGAATCGACCGGCCACTACCGGTTTGGCGACATCGACTGGAGCGAATTCCAGGCCGTGCTGGCCGGCAACGGCCCGTGCAATCGCGAGCGACTGGCGGCCCGCCGTGCGGCCCACGAGGACGGGCGCTGGGTGCGCGAGGCCGCACTCGCGTATGCCGACAAGCTCACCTCACGCACTCGCAGCGTCGCCTGACGGAGCCCACCATGAGTGAACGCAAGGACTGGGAGCTGTACGAAATCTTCGTGCGCGCGCGCGGTGGCCTGGACCACAAGCACGTCGGCAGCGTCCATGCCGCCGGAGCCGAAATGGCGCTCGAGCACGCCCGCGACCTGTACACCCGCCGCCTCGAGGGCGTCAGCATCTGGGTGGTGCGGTCGGCGGACATCGTCGCATCGGATCCGACGGACTCGGATCCCTTCTTCGAACCGGCGCGCGACAAGATCTACCGGCATCCGACCTTCTACAACATCCCGGACGAGGTCGAGACCCTGTGATCGCCGAACCCCGGGCCCTGGCAGCGGACAAGACCGCGCTGTTCGAGTATGTCCTGCGCCTCGCGGACACCAGCCTGGTGCTTGCCCAGCGCCTCGGTGCCTGGGTGGGGCATGCCCCGGCCATCGAGGAGGATCTCGGTCTCGCCAACACCGCACTCGACCTGCTCGGCCAGGCGCGGCTGCTGCTGGCGTATGCCGGCGAGATCGAAGGCGCGGGCCGCAACGAGGACGTGCTCGCGTTCCTGCGTGAGGAAGGTGAATTCCGCAACATCGCGCTTGCCGAACAGCCGAACGGCGACTTTGCGGACACCATCGTGCGTCAGTTCCTGATCGACGCCTATCAGGTGGAGCTCTACGACCGGCTGCAGGGCTCCGTCGATACCCAGCTGGCGGCCATAGCGGCAAAGGCCGTCAAGGAGACGCGATATCACCTGCGCTACAGTCGCGGCTGGGTCGTTCGTCTGGGAGACGGTACCAGCGAAAGCCATGCGCGGATGCAGGGCGCGATCGACCGACTGTGGAAGTACACGGCCGAGCTCGTCACCGCCGACGAGCTCGACAGCCGACTGCACGCCGCCGGTGTCGCCCCGGACCACGAGGCGGTCGTGACGGCCTGGCGCACCCGCGCGCGCGAGGCCTTCAGCGAAGCGACTTTGGACATGCCGGCGGGGGCCTCCTACGCGTGGTTTGGCAAGCAGGGCAGGCACACCGAAAGCCTGGGGCAGCTCTTGGCCGAGATGCAGTACCTGTATCGCGGTCACCCGGGGGCGGCCTGGTGATCAGCCCTCGGCCCGGCCAGGCGGATTCCGGCGTGGCGGATGCCTGGGCCGTCCTCGCCTCGGTCGCGGATCCGGAGATTCCCGTCCTGTCCGTCGTCGACCTCGGCATCATCCGCTCCGTCGGCCTGGACTCGGCTGGCGCGCTCGAAATCGGCGTCGCGCCGACCTATTCGGGCTGTCCGGCGACGGCGACGATCCACGCCGACATCAAGGCGGCACTGGCCGGGGCGGGATTTTCGCGGGTGGTCGTCAAGAGCGTGCTGTCACCGGCGTGGACCAGTGACTGGATCAGCGCCGAGGGACGGGCAAAGCTCAGGGCCTACGGAATTGCGCCGCCGGCGCCGATGACCGGCCGGAACGCGGTCGACGGCGCGCGCATCGAATGTCCGCAATGCGGGTCGACCCATACCGAACTGCTCAGTGAGTTCGGGTCGACGCCGTGCAAGGCGCTGCATCGCTGCAGGACCTGCCAGGAGCCCTTCGATCGATTTAAGTGCATCTGAGGCCGGGAGTCCGCCCGCATGCTGACCTTTCATAACCTCACTCTGCGACGGCGACACACGCTGTGCGACGACGCGGTCTGCCTTGAGTTCGAGGCCCCGGCGGATGCTTCCGGCCGGTACGGGTTTCAGGCCGGGCAGCACCTGTCCTTCCGTGCGGTGATCGACGGTGCCGAAATCCGGCGCAGCTATTCGATCGTCTCGCCGCCCGACGGCGCCCTGAGAGTGGGTGTCCGACTGCAGGGACGCATGTCGCGCTATCTCGCCAACGACCTGCCGATCGGCGGCACCATCGAGGCCATGGAGCCGGCCGGCCGATTCCGCGCCGCGCCCTCTGCCGCCGACGGCACTCCCCGCAGCTACGTGGCGTTTGCTGCCGGGAGCGGCATCACGCCCGTGCTCTCCATCGTCACCGATTTGCTCGAGAGGGACCGGCAGACGTCGGTGCGCCTCTTTTACGGGAACAGGACGCTTGCCAGGACGATGTTTCTGGAGGAGCTGCTCTCGCTCAAGAACCGGTTTCTGGGCCGCCTTGCGATCCAGTTCATCATGAGCGGAGAACCGCAGGACGTCGATGTATTCAACGGGCGGCTGGACGCGGACCGCGTCAGAAGGCTCGCGCAGACGGACTTTGACGTCGCTGCAGTGGACGAATTCTTCGTCTGTGGACCCGGCTCGATGGTCCGCGGGGTGATCGATACGCTGCGGGCGCTCGGCGCCCCCGGCAAGATCCATTTCGAGCGCTTCAGCGCCGACACGGCCGAATCGGTTCCGGCGCAGGCCATGGTCGACGCGCCTGCCGCCAGTGGCGCGACGGACGTGGGCGTCACCATCACGCTCGACGGGCGGCGGCGCCGCTTCGAGATGCGACGCGGCGAGCTCGTGCTCGAAGCCGCGGAGCGCGCCGGGATTGCCCTGCCGTTCTCCTGCCGGGCCGGGGTCTGTTCGACCTGCCGGGTTCAGGTCACGAGCGGTGCGGTGGCCATGGATCGGAACCAGGCCCTCGAGGACTGGGAAATCAGTGCGGGCTACGTGCTGTGCTGCCAGGCAAGGCCGGTCAGTGATCAGGTCGATCTGAACTACGACAATCTGTGAGCCGCCATGACATCGTACGACCATATCCGGTATGAGTGCGAGGGCGGTATCGCCCGCCTGACCCTCGATCGCCCGGACGTCCTGAACAGCTTCAACGTCGCCATGCATGGCGAAGTCCGGCATGCGCTCGACCGGGCCGCGCCCGACGGCGCGCGTGTGCTCGTGCTCACCGGCGCCGGGCGTGGTTTCTGCGCCGGCCAGGATCTCAACGACCGCGCCGTCGCGCCCGGCGCGTCCCGGGTGGATCTCGGTGAGTCGATCGAACGGTATTACGCACCGCTGGTGCTCGCCCTGCGTGCCCTGCCGATGCCGGTGATCGCGGCGGTCAACGGCGTCGCGGCGGGCGCGGGAGCGAACATCGCGCTCGCCTGCGATCTGGTCATCGCCACCCGCTCGGCGAATTTCATCCAGTCCTTTTGCCGCATCGGGCTGGTCCCGGACTCCGGCGGGACCTGGTTCCTGCCTAAGCTGGTCGGTCCGGCACGGGCGCTGGGTCTGGCGCTGCTTGGCGACAAGCTGACGGCGTCCCAGGCGGCCGACTGGGGCCTGATCTGGCGCTGCGTGGACGATGCCGAGTTCGCCGGCGTCGTCGACCGGCTGGCCGCCGATCTCGCGGTCGCGCCGACGCGCGGGCTGGCCGCCATCAAGAGCGCCATCCATGGCGCCGCGTTCCGGCCGCTCGAGGCCCAGCTCGACGTCGAACGCGACCTGCAGCGCGAACTGGGACACAGCCATGACTACGGCGAGGGTGTCAGCGCGTTCAAGGACAAGCGGTCACCCCACTTCCTCGGCCGGTAGGTAAATTGCCATGAGCGAGCTCGCGCCCGAACCCATTGAGAATGCGACACGTTTGCTCGGGGCCGATCACGCCTCGCGGGCGTTCGGAATGGAGCTGTTGTCCGCCGGGCCCGGCAAGTGCGTCATCAGGATGCGCGTCAGGCCGGACATGATGAACGGGTTCGCGACCTGCCATGGCGGAGTGATCTTCACCCTCGCTGACAGTGCGTTCGCGTTTGCCTGCAACAGCGACGGCGTACCGACAGTTGCCGCCGCAGCGAGCGTCGACTTCCTGGCCGCTGCCCTCGTCGGGGACGAACTCACCGCCCGTGCCAGCGAAGTCTGGCGCGGCGGTCGCAGTGGTCTCTACGAGGTTCGGGTAGAAAAGCAGAGCGGCGAGGTCGTGGCGCTGTTTCGCGGCCGGTCGCACCGGATCGCCGCCGGTCGACCGGCCCAGGGAGCCGAAAAATGACCGAGGCCTTCCTCTGCGATGCGATCCGCACTCCGATCGGGCGGTATGCCGGGTCGCTTTCCACGGTTCGTTGCGACGAGCTTGGCGCGATTCCCATTCGCGCCCTCATTCAGCGCAACCCCGGGGTCGATTGGCAGGCCGTGGACGATGTCATCTACGGCTGTGCCAACCAGGCCGGCGAGGACAACCGGAACGTTGCACGCATGGCGTCACTGCTCGCAGGCATTCCCCTGTCGGCGGGCGCGGTGACCGTCAATCGCCTGTGCGGCTCGGGTCTTGACTCGCTGGCGATGGCGGCACGCGCGATCCGCTGCGGTGAGGCGGAACTCATCATCGCCGGCGGCGTGGAGAGCATGAGCCGTGCGCCGTTCGTGATGTCGAAGGCGGATTCGGCGTTCGGTCGAGATGTCCGTATGTATGACACGACGATGGGCTGGCGCTTCGTCAATCCCGCGTTCCAGAAGCAGTTCGGCACCGACCTCATGCCGGAGACCGCGGAGAACGTCGCGGCAGAATTCTCGATATCCCGTGCCGATCAGGACGAGTTCGCGCTTCGCAGCCAGCAGCGCGCGCTGCGCGCGCAGGCCGATGGCATTTTCAGCGCCGAAATCGCGCCGGTTTCGATTGCGCAACGTCGTGGCGAGCCGCTGCTCGTGACTGCCGATGAGCATCCACGGGAGACGTCGGCGGCGGCGCTGGCGAAGCTTCCGACTCCCTTTCGCGCCGGCGGCACCGTGACTGCCGGTAACGCGTCCGGGATCAACGACGGGGCCTGCGCACTGCTCGTGGCGAGCGCCGGTGCCGTCCGGCGCTTTGGCCTGAAACCCCTCGCTCGCGTGGTCGGCGCCGGCGTTGCCGGCGTCGAGCCCCGGATCATGGGCATGGGGCCGGTGCCGGCGACGCGCAAGCTCCTTGCGCGGCTTGGCATCGCGCTCAGTGACATCGACGTCATCGAGTTGAACGAAGCCTTTGCCGCCCAGGCGCTCGGAGTACTGCGGGAACTGGGTCTGGCCGAGGATGCGGAGCGCGTCAATCCAAACGGCGGTGCGATCGCCCTCGGGCACCCGCTCGGCATGAGCGGCGCGCGCCTTGCGGCCACGGCGTCCTACGAGCTGCGCCGCCGCGGCGGCCGGCTTGCGCTCTGCACGATGTGCATCGGGGTCGGGCAGGGCATTGCGCTCGTGCTGGAGCGGGTCGGATGAGCGGGCCCGGCGCCGCCCGGTCCGTCGCCGAGATCGGCATCGTCGGCGCCGGAACGATGGGTGCGGGCATTGCCCTGTCGGCGGCCCAGGCGGGGTATGTGGTTCGCCTGGTCGACAAGAGCGCGGATGCCCTTGGCCGAGGCCTGCAGCGGATCGAGGCACTCATCGCCGGTCAGCTCGAGAAGGGCCGGATCTCGGCGGAGACCGCCGGGCAGGTCCGGGCGCGAGTCTCCGCCACCGGCGACATGCGCGCGCTCGCCACCGCTGATCTCGTGATCGAGGCGGTGTTCGAGGACCTCGCCGTTAAGCAGGCGGTGTTTGCGGAACTGGCCACCGTCGCCCGGGCGGGCGCCGTCCTCGCGACCAATACGTCGACCATCGACGTCGATGCCATTGCCGCGGCCAGCGGTCGTGCCGCGGACTGCGTCGGTATGCACTTCTTCAGCCCCGCGCACGTGATGCGCCTGCTCGAGGTCGTGCGCGGCCGCGAGACGGCGGCCGATGTCCTGGCGACCGCCATCGCGGTCGGCCAGCGAATGGGCAAGGTGGCGGTCGTCGTCGGCAACTGCTTTGGATTCGTCGGCAACCGCATGCTGTACGCCTATGGCCGGGAGAAGGAGTTCCTGATGCTGGAGGGGGCGTCTCCCGCACAGGTCGACCGGGCGCTCGAGGCGTTCGGCATGGCAATGGGCCCGAATGCGGTCGGTGACCTCGCGGGCCTCGATATTGGCTACCACGCGCGGCGGGCGTGGTCGGAGCGCCCGGCGGACCCCCGGTTCTATCGCGTCGCCGATGCTCTCGTCGAGGCCGGGCGTCTCGGCCACAAGGCGGGCCTCGGTTTCTACCGGTACACGAGCGGACAGCGGCGCGGACACCCCGATCCGGCCGTTGACGAGCTCATTGTCCGCGAGGCCGCGGCGCTCGGGGTCGAGCGCCGGGCGATCGAGGACGACGAGATCGTGTCGCGGTGCGTCCATGCGCTGGTGTGCGAGGGCGCTCGTCTGCTCGAGGAGGGGATCGCCTCGTCGGCGGCCGACATCGACGCCATCTGGTGCAACGGCTACGGATTTCCCCGGGAGCGCGGGGGGCCCATGGCCTACGCCGATGCGATGGGTCTGCCCGCCGTGGTCGACACCCTCGATCGTTACGCGGGCCGGTGGGGCACAGCCTACTGGGCGCCGAACGCCTTGCTGCGCGGCCTTGCGGCACGCCACGCGGGCTTTGCGACCCGTCCTGATCCCGGCCCGTCGGAGGGTTGACGCATGCTCGAGAGTTACGTTCTGGGCGAATGGCGGCGAGGCACGGGCCAGGGCGTTGCCATGCGCGACGCGAGTACCGGTGAGGTCATTGATTACGCGAGCAGCGACGGCATCGATTTCACCCATGTGCGCGACTACGGCAGGCGTGTCGGTGGCGCCGCGCTGCGCGAGCTCACCTTTCACGAGCGCGCGGCGCTGCTGCGTGCGGTTGGCAAGAAGCTGGTCGACTTCAAGGAGGAGTTTTACGCCCTGTCCTCCCGCACAGGGGCCACCCGGGCGGACTCCTGGGTAGACGTCGATGGCGGCATCGGCACACTGCTGTCCTTCGCGAGCAAGGCCGGGCGCGAACTGCCGAACTCGACGATCCTGCTCGACGGCGACGTCGAGCCTCTGTCACGCAAAGGCACGTTTGCCGGCCAGCACGTCTGCCTGCCCCTCGAGGGTGTGGCGATCCATATCAATGCCTTCAATTTTCCGGTGTGGGGGATGCTCGAGAAGCTGGCGCCCGCGCTGCTGGCCGGTGTACCCGTCATCGTCAAGCCCGCGACGGCGACGGCGTACCTGACCGAGGCCGTGGTCCGACGGATCGTCGGGCTGGGCGTGTTGCCGGCTGGCGCGTTGCAGCTCGTGTGTGGCGGCCTTGGTAACCTGTTCGACCATCTGGACTGCCAGGACGTCGTGTCGTTCACCGGTTCGGCCAGTACGGCGCTCAAGCTCCGCTCGCACCCGGTCGTGCAGCGCGAGGCGGTCCGTTTTGTCGCCGAGACCGATTCGCTGAATTCGGCGCTGCTCGCGCCCGATGCCGGCCCCGGCACGCCGGAGTTCGACCTCTTCATCCGCGAAGTGGTCCGCGAGATGACCACGAAGGCCGGCCAGAAGTGCACGGCCATCCGCAAGATCATCGTGCCCGCGGAGGTTGCCGACGCGGTCGGTGAGGCGCTGATCGTGGCACTGCGACAGGTCGTGGTCGGCGATCC
>CAIMCI010000314.1 GCA_903839465.1 uncultured Pseudomonadota bacterium | reverse complement strand
TGAGCGGCGGGGCAACCCGTGAGGGCGACCGACGAGCCGATCACCATGCTGCCGACGAGGAGGACCGCAGCGCCACCTGGCGGCGGCTGGACGTCCTTGTACGAGACGGCCGGCAGGTGGATGCCGAAGCCTGCGAGGACGCTCGCCAGGAACACGGCCGCGTCCGAACTGAGCACGTGGAAGTGCACCAGGAGCGCGAGCACGACCGATGCAACGATGACGAGAGCCTGTTTCCAATTCGCTTTGATGAAGTCCATGAATTCCTCCGTGACTGGTGAGAACGAGAATCCGGGAGCGGTGCTGGCATCCAGCTGCGCCGCCGCTCTCGACGCCAAGCGGCCGGGGCCACTGGGTCACACAACCGCCCCGGTGTTTCGACGGCTGCGGGGTGCCGGATTGAACCGGCTCGCAATGTGGGTGATCAATGAAAGCGCGAGACAATCGCCGCAGTGATCGCCACGATGACGGGCGTCAGTACGGCGGCAAAAACCTGCCACCGCTTGAGCGTCTGCTCGGCCTTGGTGTCGCGCTGCTTTGTCTCGATGTCGCGAGACTGCTCGAGAGCGCCGTACCGGACCACGGCGTCGTGCGTGGACTGGATGAGCGGCGTCTGCTTCTCGGTCTCTCGCTCAAGTGCGAGGACACGAGGGGGAATGCTCGCCAGCGGGGCCAGCCCGCTGTCGATTCCTGCCTTGACCGCCAGGTCCACGTGACGCGCGATCGACTTCATCATGTCGTTGTTGTCCCGCTTGACGACGTCCACCTCTCGCTTGAGTTCGGCGACGTCACCCTCGATGCGTCGAAGGCGTCGATCAAAGTCTTCGCTCATCGCGTGCCTCCGAGGCGTGGCTCACTTGGAGTTCGCTTCAAACCGCTCGACAATGCGAAGGAGAAGGTCCTCCATCCGAGGAGTGAACGGAGTGCGGTGGTGCTCAAGCACCGTGACGCGGGCGGCGAGGGCGATCTGCTCGTTCGCGTACCGCTTGATCTGGTCCTCGACCATGCCGAGTCGGGTGTCGAGCCCGAGGACCGACAGATTGGTGTCTCGGCTCGCTTCCGCAAGTTCGTAGACCTTGGCCGTCAGCGTCGCCGTCGAGGCCGCAAGGTTGTCTACCTTCGCCGCCAGGTTCGCCGTGACCGTGTGGAAGTCGGCCCGCGTGCCCTGTACGGCCGCGAGGACCTCACGGAGCAGCTCCTCTGCCGAGGCGGGGGTCGGTGGCAGCGTGTCGCGTTCTCGCTCGGTCATAGTCACTCCTGCTCGGCCGCCTGGGCTCGTCGCTTGGCCAGCTGCTCGTCGAGCGCGGCGAGCTCGGCCTGCTTCGCCTCGATGGCCCGACGTGCCTCGTCGTGCTCCTTCACCGCATGGGCAGCTCGAGCGATCTGAGCCTCCAGCGCCGCAGGACTGGCCGCGTGGGCCATGTAGTGGTCCAGCGCGTGACGGTGCACGAGCTGCTCAAGAGTATGGAACGCGGCGAACAGCGATACTCGGTCGGACTCGGCGAGCTTGGAGACGTCCAGGCGCATCGGCGTCGGGTCTCCGGCGTGCTCCACGATGGCGTTGTCGACGATCGTCGCTCGGCGCCGAATGGTCGCTGTTAGGTAGGCCGCGTCGACGAGTTCGCCGTCGCGGTAGGCCGCGCCCTCAATGTCGTAGTCGATGATTTCGAGGTCGATAGTCATGGAGTCCCTCACACGTCTGCGGTGACACGGCGCACGCTGGTAGAGTTCTTGACTCACGTCATCGCTCCCAGCTTGATTGCGTTGGTGCCGTCGCTGCCGACCCACATCGAGGTCGCGGTCGGGATGGCGATGCCGGTGCC
>CAIMCI010000313.1 GCA_903839465.1 uncultured Pseudomonadota bacterium | reverse complement strand
GGCCGAGCCGAAGACCGCCGCCGAACCCGCGAGCGTGCCGCCCGCCGCGGTCGAGGGCCGCCCGGCCGGCCAGCCGCCGCACCTCGCGGCCAAGCTCGCGCTCGAGTACCCGCCCGCGGCACTGCGCCGTGAACTCACCGGCTGGGTCGACGTCGAGGTCCAGGTCAGCGCGAGCGGCAGCGTCGAGGGCGTGCGCGTCGTCAAAGCCGTGCCGGGCCGGGTCTTCGACGAGGCCGCGCTCGAAGCCATCCGCCACGCGCGCTTCGCACCGGCCACCGCTGCCGACGGCACGGCGGTCGCCGGCAGCGGCACGATCCGCGTCCGCTTCGAACTGCCGGGGGTTCGCCGATGAAGCCCGTGCCCCGCTGGCTGTCGCTGCCCGGACGCGGCCGGGCCGCACCGTGGCTGGCCGGCGGACTGCTCGCCGCGTTCGCGCTTGGCGTGCTCGCGCCGGGCCTGCGCCTGGCCGATGCGCTCGACGATGCGAACGCGGCCGAGCGCGCGCTCGCCGACCGCGCGCGCGAACCGGCCGCCCTGCAGGCCAGTCTCGTGCTCGCCCGCGACCGGCTGGATACCTTCGCCTACGTCGACGGGCCGCTCGGCGACGTGCGCCGCTCGGTCGCCTCGCTCGACGCCCTGCTCGGCCAGCTGAAGGACGACGGCGCCGTCAGCGGCGTGCTGGCGAGCCACCCGGCACGCGCCATCGATCCCCCGGCGCTCGCCGAACTCGGCGCCGCCTGGCAGCGCTACCGCAAGACGCTCGCCCCGCTCCTCGCCGCGCACCCCCTGCCGTACACGGAAAGCGAGACGCGCGGCAGCGAACTCAACGACGCCGGCCGGGCCCTGCACGAGGCGCTGTCCGTCGCGGCCGGTGCCGGGCGCAGCCAGAATGAGGCGCTCGGTCGGGCGATCACGCATCTCGCCGCCGACGTCGACCGCCACTCGGCCCGCCTGTCGCGGACGCTCCGCTACCTCATGCTCGGCGCGCTGGCCGGCGCCATCCTCCTCGCGGCGGGGCTCGGCCTGCTCATCGCTGCCCGTCTGCGCCAGGCACGGCGCCTGGCCGACGTCGAGCGGCAGACCGCGGCGATCCTGCGCACCGTGCGCGAGGGCCTGTTCCTGGTCGAGCCGTCCGGCCGCATCGGCGCGGTGCACTCCGAATCGATGACGAAACTCTTCCAGCGCGGCGACATCGCCGGCCTGATGCTCACCGACCTGCTGCGCCCGATCGTCAGCGCCGACACGCTCGGCACCGCCGAGAAGTTCGTCGAGGTGCTGTGGACCGAGCGCACCCGCGAGAACCTGGTGCGCTCGATCAACCCGCTGCAGGAGGTCGAGGTCAGCTTCGACAACGGCACCGGCGGGCGCGAGACACGCCACCTCGACTTTGACTTCCACCGCGTCCGCGACGGCGAGCAGGTCGCAGCCCTCCTCGTGTCGGTCACCGACGTCTCGCAACGCGTCGCGCTCGCCCGCGAGATCGCGACCCTGCGCGAGCAGTCCCAGGCGCAGGCCGAGACGCTGTTCGGCGTCGTGCACCTCGATCCCGCGCAGATGCGGTCCTTCCTCGGCGAGTCGGCGGTGACGCTGAAGATGATCAACGCGATCCTGCGCGAGCCCGCCCGCGACAGCGCCGCGTTCCGGCGCAAGGTCGAGAACATCCTGCGCCAGGTGCACACGCTCAAGGGCGAGGCGGCCGCACTCGGCCTGGGCACGGTCGAGTCGCGTGCCCATGCCTTCGAGGCGGAGCTGAAGGACGTCGAATCGCGGCGCGAGATCGGCGGCTCGGACTTCCTGCCGCTCGTGGTGCGCCTGGACGAGCTCCTCGGCCACCTGAACTCGCTCGACGGCCTCGTCGGCCGGGTCGCGGAGCCGGCGCACGGCGACGCGCCGGGCGAGACGATTCCGTCGGTGGAACCGGCCAGCCTGCCGCCGCTGCCGCTCCTGCTCGGCAACCTGAGCGACACGGTCGCACGGCGCCAGCACAAGGACGTGCACCTCGCGACGACCGGCCTCGAGACGGTGCCGCCGGAACTCATCCAGCCGGTCAAGAACATCAGTGTGCAGCTCGTGCGCAACGCGATCGTGCACGGCATCGAGGCCCCCGAGGCGCGCCTCGCCTGCGGCAAGGCCGCGACCGGCCAGGTGCACGTGGAATTCCAGCGCGACGCCGGCGGCAACTGCCGCCTGCAGATTACCGACGACGGTGCGGGCCTGTCGGTGGTGGCGATCCGCGCCGCCGCCGTCAGCCGCGGCCTCGTCAGCGAGGACGAGGCCGCGGCACTCGAGCCGCGCGGGATCTACGGGCTCCTGTTCCGGCCCGGCTTCTCGACGCTCGCCGAGGCCGATGAGGACGGCGGCCGCGGGGTCGGCATGAGTGTCGTCGCCGAACAGGTGCGCACGCTCCGCGGCCGGGTCGCGGTGGCGAGCAGCGACGGCCAGTACACGCGCTTCACGATCACGCTGCCGGCCGGCCAGAGCGGCCGGCAGGCGAACGCGGCCTGACGGTCGCGCCCCGCCATGGCCGCCGCCCCGCTCAAGCTCCTCATCGTCGATGACTCGAACATCATCCGGCGCCGCATCGCCCGCTCGCCGGCGGTCGACCGGCTGGCCGTGGTCGGCGCGGCGGCGAACGGCGTCGAGGCGATAGAGCTCTGTCGGGCGACCAACCCCGACCTCGTCACGATGGACCTGACGATGCCGGAGATGGACGGTGTGGCCTGCGTCGAGAAGCTGGTGGCGATGAAGCCGGACATCCTGATCCTCGTGGTCTCCGCGCTGTCCGACAAGGCCACCGCCGTCGAGGCGATCCGCCGCGGCGCCAATGGCTTCCTGTGCAAGCCCTTCACGGACCGGCAGCTCGACGAGGCGCTGGCGGAACTCCTGGCGGGGCACTAGGCCATGGTCACCGAAGCCGAGATCCGCACCTTCGTCGACGGCGCCACGCACTATTTTGCGATCGCGGCCAACCAGCCGGCGGCGATCGGCTCACCCTACCTCGTCACCGAGGGCCTGCCGGCCGTGCACGAGTACAGCGGGCTGATCGGCATCAGCGGCAGGCGCCAGGGCGCCGTCTGCTTCACCGCGCCGCGCGCGATGCTGATGGTCCTGCTGATGCGGATGAACGAGACGGACACGAGCGAAGCGAACATGCGCGACCTGATCGGCGAGGTCGCCAACACCATCTCCGGCAACGCCCGCCGCGACTTCGGCGCCGACTTCGTGATCTCCGTGCCGGACGTGCACACGACGCGCAAGGGCGAGACGCTGCCGCTGCCGGTGAACATCCGTTCGTTCGTGATCCCGATCAACTGGCGCAGCCACAGCGCCAAGCTGATCGTCTGCCTCGACTAGCGGCCGGCCCGCTCCGCGCGCTGCGCGCGCAGCCTTTCAAGAAAGCTCATGCTGAGCCACTCCTGCTGCCGGGCGAGCTCGGCCTGCGCCGCCGAGCGCCGCTCGAGCGCGCGGCGCTCGGCGTAGCGCAGCTCGAAGTCCCGCTCGGTCGCGCCATCCGGCGCCGGCCCGCCGGCGCGCAGCGCCGCGAGGTTGGCCGCCGTCTCGCCTTCGCAGCGGATCGTGGAGAGGAGCTCGTCGTTCTCGTGGCGGCCAAGGTCGGCCTGCCAGCGCCACCAGCCGACCAGCCAGACGAGGCCGAAGGGCAGCACCCAGGCGAGCTGGCGCTGCCAGGTCCAGTTCAGGAAGAACGTGACCAGCAGGACGACGTTGGCGACGATGCCCGCCGCCGTCGCCCAGCGCGCCAGCGCCGGGCGCGCCGGTCCCGGCCCAGGGGCCACGGTTGCCCGTCGCAGTTCCTCGGCAATCGTCTGGTCCACCACGGCCCCCGCTGAAGTCACTTAACATAGTCGCCGGCCCCCGATTCGCCGGGCGCGGACAGACGGTGTAGCCAACGATCATGACGGTTTGACGGCACCCGGAACGCGGACGCCGGTTTGTGTCCCCCGGGACAAGTCATTATAATGACCCAATCAATGAGCGGGATGCTATGGCCCACGCGCCGCCGACACCTTCGCCTGCCCGCGCCGCGACGACCGGGTTCGGCCTCTGGGATGCCGTCATCCTCGGCCTGTCGAGTTCGGGGCCGGCCCAGACGCTGGCCGTCTCGCTCGCCTCGATCGTCGCCGCCGCGAGCTACGGCGGTCCGCTGGCGATCCTCATCGCCTTCTTCCCGATGCTCGGCATCGCGCTCGCCTACCAGCGCCTGAACCGCTGGGAGCCGACGGCGGGCGCCACCTACAGCTGGGTGGCACGCGTCTTTCATCCTCATCTCGGCTTCCTGTCGGGCTGGATGATCCTCCTCTACTACACGCTCGGCACCAGCAGCCTGACGATTCCGGCCGGTACCTACACGCTCGAACTCGTCGCGCCCGAGCGCGTCAACCAGCCGCTCTGGGTCGCCATCGCCGGCGGCAGCTGGAACCTCGTCGTGACCGCGCTCGCGCTCGCCGGCCTCAAGGTCGCGGCCCGCTTCGAGTGGCTGGTCGTGCTCTTCCAGTACGTGGTGCTGCTCGCGCTCGCCGCACTCGGCTTTCGGGCGCTGGCCGGCGGCCACGCGGCGGCGGCGTTCTCCGCGCACTGGTTCACGCTCGAGGGCATGGGCGGTCTGCGCGGCCTGATGGGCGGCATCCTCATCGCCTGCTTCATGTACTCGGGCTGGGATGCGGCCGTGTACGTCAATGAGGAGACGACCGACGGCGCACGCAACGCCGGGCGGGCCGCGATCGCGAGCGTCGTGATCCTCGCCGTGATCTACGGCGCGGCGACCTTCGGCCTGCAGGCTGTGCTGTCCCCGGACGAGCTGTCGGCCAGCGCCGGCAACGCGCTGGCGGCGATCGGCGGCCGGCTGCTGCCCGGCCCGTTCCGGGTGCTGGTCAGCCTCGCGGTCCTGACCGGCACGCTCGCCACCCTGCAGGCGGCAGTGATCTCGGCGGCGCGCGTCAGCCTGGCGATGGCCCGCGACGGCGTGATGCCGCGCGCGTTCGCCCGCCGCGACGAACGCACCGGCACGCCGCGCGCGGCGACCCTGACGATGAGCGCCCTGAACCTCGCACTCCTCGCCCTCGCACTCGCCACCGGCTCGATCGCCGCAGCGCTCGCCAATGTCGCGGCAAGCCTCGGCCTCCTGTCCTGCCTCTTCTACGGCCTGACGGGCGCCGCGTCGCTCTGGCAGCACCGCGCGCGCTGGCGCGCCTCGCCGGCCGACTTCTGGCTGGGCGGCGTCCTGCCGGCGCTCGGCCTCGCCTTCATGATCCTGGTCATCGTGCTCTCGATCGGCAGCGGCGCGACGACACCGACCGTGCTCGCCTACGGCGCGGGCTCGGTCCTCGTCGGCGCTGCGATCGGCGCCGTCCTCGACTTCGGCTTCGGCCGACCTTTCTTCCGGCCGGTCGCCGCGGCCGCCGTTCCCGTTCCCATTTCCGTTCCGACCGCCACCGTGGAGCCGCCCCCATGAGCCAGACCTACCGCAAACCCGAGCGCTCGCCGCGCAGTGCCGAACTCTTCCAGAAGGCCTGCAAAGTGATCCCGGGCGGCGTCAACAGCACCGCCCGCGCGACCTGGTCGGGCTGGGATCCGTACCCGCTGTTCGTCGATCGCGGCGAGGGTGCCTACCTCTACGACGTCGATGGCAACCGCTACACCGATTACCTCCTCGGCCTCGGGCCCATGATCCTCGGCCACCGGCCGAAGGCCGTGACCGCGGCCGTGGTCAAGGCGATCGAGGAGCGCGGCACGGTCTTCGCGCTGCCGACCGCGGATGAGGCGGTGCTCGCCGAGAAGGTGATGCGCGCGGTGCCGAGCCTGGAGATGGTGCGCCTGTGCAATACCGGCACCGAGGCGGTGATCTACGCCATCCGCCTCGCCCGCACGATCACCGGCCGGCAGAAGCTCATCCGCTTCGAGGGCATGTACCACGGCTTCTCCGACGGCGTGTACTGGAGCAAGCACCCGGACCCCAGCACTGCCGGTCCCGACCACGCGCCGATCGCGGTCCCGCAGGGCCCGGGCATGGCCAAGGGTGTCGGCGAGAACCTGATCATCCTGCCGTGGAACGACGTGGCGGCGCTGAAGAACGCGATCGACACGCACGGTCACGAGATCGCGGCGGTGCTGACCGAGGCGGTGATGTGCAACACCGGCTGCATCCTGCCGGAGCCGGGCTACCTCGAGGCCATGCGCGAACTGACGGCCAAGGCCGGCATCGTGCTCGTCTTTGACGAGGTGATCACGGGCTTCCGGCTCGCGCTCGGCGGTGCCCAGGGGCGCCTCGGCATCCGTCCGGACCTGTCGATCTTCGCCAAGGGCCTCGGTGGCGGCTTCCCCGTGGCCGCGCTCGGCGGGCGCCGCGACATCATGGCGCTCGTCGCCGACGGCACCGTGTCGATGGCCGGCACCTACAGCGCGAACGCGATCGCCGTGGCCGCCGCCAACGCCGCGCTCGATGAGCTCTCGGTGCCGGGCAAGTACGAGGCGCTCGACGTGCGCTGCAACCGCTTCTACGACGGCCTTGCGCGGATCATCCACGACGCCGGCATCGACGGCTACGTGGTCGGCATGGGCCCCGTGCTGCAGGTGTGGTTCGCCAAGCAGCCGATCAAGAACTACCGCGACGCGGCCCGCTACGCCGATCACGCGATGTTCCGGCTCTGGTGGGAGGGCATGCTCGAGCGCAACATCCTCTTCCATCCCGGCGCCTTCGAGAACCTGTTCGTGTCCTTCGCGCACAGCGACGATGACATCGATGCGACGCTGGCCGCCGCCGCTGACGTCTGCAAAACGCTGCGCTGATGGACCCGCGCGCGCCGGGCGAGGCCGGCATCCATCTCGGCCTGGACCTCGGTACCTCGGCGGTCAAGGTCGTGGCGCTGTCGGGCGAGGCGCTGATCGCGTCGGCGAGCGCGCCGTTCCCGACCGATTCCGCCGCGCCGCGTCAGGCCGAGCAGCACTGCGCCGACTGGCTCACCGCCGTGCGCGAGGCCTTTGCCGCGCTCGATGCGGACCTGACGGCGGCCGGCCACGGCGACTGGCGGCGCGCCGTGCAGGCGGTCGGCCTGACCGGCCAGCTGCCGACTCTCGTCTGCCTCGGTCCGCGCGGGCCGCTCGGCCCGGCGATCACCTGGAAGGACGGGCGCGCCGATGCCTGGGCCGAGCAGGTGCTCGACCGCGCCGAGCGCGCCCGGATCTACGCCCGCACCGGCATGCCGATCGACGGCCGCTACCTCGGCCCGATGTACCGGTTCCACTACGCCACGCGCGAGGCCGAGGTGAGCTGGCTGCTGTCAGCGAAGGACTACCTCGGCTACGCGCTCACCGGCCAGGCCGCGACCGATCCCTCGACGGCGGCCGGCTACGGCGCCTTCGACCTCGAGGCGGGCCGGTTCGACGCCGATCTCGCCGCCCGCTGGGACATACCCGGTCACCTGCTGCCGCCGGTCAAGGCGGCCGGTGACCTGCTCGCGCCGCTGTCGCCGGAAGGTGCGGAACTGACCGGCCTGCGCGCCGGCACGCCGGTCATCGTCGGCGCCGCGGACTCCGTGTTGAGCGCGCTCGCGATGGGCGGCCTCGAGGCCGGGGTCGTGTGCGTGACGATGGGCTCCTCGACGGTCATCCTCGATGCCGTACGCTCGGCGCGCCGCGACCCCGCGGCGCGCTACCTCGTCACACCGCACGCGCTCACCGGCTGGTACGGCCGCGAGATGGATCTCCTCGCGACCGGCACCGGCCACGACTGGCTCGGCCGACTGTTCGGCTGGCAGGCCGGCGAACTCGATGCGGCCGCCGCGCGCTCGGAGCCCGGCGCGCGCGGCCTCACCTTCGCGCCCTACCTCGCCGGCGGCGAACAGGGCGCCCTGTGGGACCCGACGCTGACCGGCGTGCTCCGTGGCCTGACCGTGCGACACGGGTCCGCCGACATCGCCCGCGCCTTCCTCGAGGGCGTCTACTGCGAGATCCGCCGCTGCGTCGAGGTGCTCGCCGAAACCGCCCCGGTCCGCTCGCTGGTGGTGTCCGGGCATTTCGTCGATCAGCCGGCGAGCCTTCAGCTCCTCGCCGACGTCCTCGCCCGGCCGGTCCGCCCGGTACGCACGGCCTCGCCCGCCGCACTCGGCGCGGCGCTCCTCGCCCGCCATCGCGGCCAGGCGCCGGACGGGGGGTGGCTGGAGCCGATCACCGGTCCGGCCGTCGCACCCGGCAGTGCGCAGGCCGCCTACCCCGCCCTCTATGCCCGCTACCTGAAGGACGCGGCGCGGTGAAGGTCTACTGGGTCCGCGATCCGGCCGAGCTCGCGCACCGCGCGGCCGCGCAGCTCGCGGCGAAACTGGCCGGGCGCGAGCGGCTCGTGGTCGCCGTGCCGAGCGGCCGTACGCCGCTCGGGCTCTACGCCGAACTGCGCGCCGCCCACGCCGCCGGCCGATTGGATACGGGCCCGCTGCGTCTGTTTGCGCTCGACGAGTACCTCGGCTTCGGGCGCGACGATCCGGAAAGCTTCGCGGCGTACTTTCGCCGCGAACTCGAGGTGCCGCTGGCGCTCGGCCCCGGCCAGCTGCGGGTGCTGGACGGCACCGCCGCCGATCCGGCCGCCGACATCCGCGACCACGAGGCCGCCATCGAGGCGCTCGGCGGCCTGGATCTCGCGATCCTCGGTATCGGCAGCAACGGCCATGTCGCCTTCAACGAGCCGGGCAGCGACTGGCACGGCCGCGGCCGCACCGTCGAGCTGGCACCGGCGACCGTCGCGGCACTGGCCGGGTTCTTTCGCGGCCGGTCGGCGCCGACCCGCGGCGTGACGATGGGCCTTGCGCTGCTGCGCCGGGCACAGAGCGTGCTGCTGCTGGTCGAGGGCGCATCGAAGGCCGCCGCCCTCAACCGCCTGCTGAGCGGCGCGGAATCCACCGACTGGCCGGTCACCGCCTTCGCCGATCACCCGGATCTCGTGGTGATCGCGACCCCCGAACTCAAGGACCGGCCGTGAGCTCCACCGCCTCGAAGGCGTGCTGCGGCGCCGAGGAGAAGCGGAAGGCGAAGGCCTTGGCCACGAACACCATGCGGAAGCGGTCGATGGGCATCTGGCGCGTCGAGAAGCTGGTGCCGGACACCTCGACGACCCAGTCAAAATGACTGAGTTCCAGCAGCCCCTGTTCGTTGGCGAGCGGCGCCCTCGGGACCAGGGTCTGGTCCTCGCGCGCCTCCTTCAGGCCGTAGCGGACGTCGAGCAGATCGTAAAGCGACACGCCGTGCGTGCCGGTGAAGTGCTGGCCGAGGTCCGGAGCGAGGATCTTCGGAATCGCCGAGACTTCATAGATCAGCGGCCGGCCGTTGAAAAGGCGCAGGCGCGCGATCTCCCAGATGCTCGCCGACTCCGGCAGGCCCATTGCCGAGCGTTCGTCGGCGTTGGCGAGGCGCGCCTCGGCCGACAGCACGCGGGTCTCCATCTGCGAGCGGGAGTCGAGGTGGAGCGCGTTGCGCAGCCCGCCCATGCGCGTCGTCTCGGCGCGCAGCCGCGAGCGGGCGACGAAGGTGCCGCGACCCTGCTCGCGGCGGACGATGCCCTGGGTCGCGAGCTCGGCGAGCGCACGGCGCACGGTCACGAGACTGACGC
>CAIMCI010000312.1 GCA_903839465.1 uncultured Pseudomonadota bacterium | reverse complement strand
GATCGCCCCCGGCACGATGATCGCCCCCGTGGTGCAGAGTCGTATTTTAGCTACGGATACAACCGCCGCCGGTGGCCTGCTCACGACCATCGTGCAGCCCGTTGGCGTGCGCGCGCCGGTCAACCTGTCGTTCGGTGCGCCGGGCGTCCGCGACCTGTACAATCCCGCGAAGCCGCTCGTCGTCCGCGGTGACTTTACGATGGGTGGAGGCGCCACGATCCAGACCGATCCGAAGGGCAGCGTCGCGATCAGTGGCGACACGGTGCTGGTGCAGGGCAAGATCGTCGCCCCGGGTGGCTCCATCGCGATCAACGGCGGCAAGGACTCCACGCTGCTGTTTGCCGATACTTCCGTGCCGCTGCCCACCGTCGATCTTGGCTCCGCGAGTTCGCTCTCGACCGCGGGTACCCTCGTGCTAACGGCCGATCCGCGAGGCTATCGGACGGGCTCGATCCTTGCGGGCGGGCCGATTGCGATCGGCGGTAACATCGTCGCTGAGAGCGGCGCAAAACTCGATGTCTCCGGCGCGGCCGGCGTGCTCGATCTTGCGCCGACCTATGGCACGGCGGGCGGTACCGAGGGCACGATCACGGGAGCGGCGCTTGTCTCGACGCGGGTCGCGTCCAACGGCGGCTCGATCACGCTCGCCGGTGCGCAGGAGCTTTTTTCCGACGCCACCCTCACTGGCGCGGCGGGCAGCGCGGCGACGCTCGGAGGCACCCTCACGGTGTCTTCCGGAAAATTCTTCCCGCCCGGCGCGGCGGCCAGTGCGCAGACGCCCGCCGAAGTCACCCTCACGGTGACGCAGGCCGGTCCGACCATCCCGGCGCAGACCATTCCCGCCGGCCAGTCCGCCATTGGCAATGCGGTGCGCGGCGCGTCGGGTGCCGTACTGGCTGGCCAGGGGTATTTCGCGGCGGATAGTTTTGGACGCGGTGGTTTCGACAACCTCACGCTCAAGGGCACCGTGCAGTTCTCCGGTGCCGTCACGATCTCCGCACCGCGCAGCGTTACCGTCGCAACCTCCGGCGTGATGTTCGCCGACGGGGCGGTGAGCCTCACGGCGCCCTATGTGGCGTTGGGCTCGGCGTTCGCCACGCCGCTGTTGCCGCAGGAGCAGACCTCCGCGTTTACCGTGCAGGGCCAGCCCTTCTACGTCTCGCCGACCTTTGGCAATGGCTCCCTTACGGTGGCGGGCAGCCTGATCGATGTCGGCAATCTTTCCCTCCAGACGATCGGCCGTGCGACGCTCGCCGCCGACCGCGGTGATATCCGCGGCGACGGCACGCTCACGCTCGCGGGCGATCTGACGCTGCGCGCGGGCCAGATTTATCCGCCGAGTGCGGTGAGTTTTAATCTTGTTGCCCGCGACTACACGTCAGCCGGGGTGGCGCGGTCGGGCTCGATCACCATCGCGGGCTCCGGTACGCAGTCGCTGCCGCTCTCGGCGGGCGGCACGCTTAATGTCTACGCCTCTACGATTACGCAGGGCGGCACGCTGCGGGCACCCGTCGGCACGATTAATCTCGGCTGGGATGGGACGGGTTCCGCCCCGAAGGACCTGATTTCGAACAAGGATGTGTCCGCCACGCAGCAGCTCACGCTTTCATCGGGGAGCGTCACCTCGGTTTCAAGCATCGACCCGATCACCGGCAAGACCGTGACGATTCCGTACGGCACCAATCTCAACGGCACGGCATGGATCGACCCGACCACGACCGATATCACGGTGAGCGGACTCGCGGAAAAGACGGTCCACATCTCCGCGCAAAACGTCAGCGAGCAGGCCGGCGCGACGGTCGATCTGCGCGGCGGCGGCGATCT
>CAIMCI010000311.1 GCA_903839465.1 uncultured Pseudomonadota bacterium | reverse complement strand
GGGTCAGGGCCGATACCCGCGTCTGCAGGTAGATTTCCGCGCCGCCGATCTTCGCGGACTTGGCATAGGCATGGGTCGTTCCGTACGGGTCGAGGTTCCCGTCCGCCGCATCGAGCATGGCGCCCACGAAGTACTGCTCCTCGATGAGCGGCAGCATCTTCTTCGCTTCCGATGGCGTCAGGAGCTCGGTCTCAAGACCGAGGTAGCGCGCCCGCGCGTGCGCCATCTTGAGCCATTCCATGCGCTCGGGAGTGTCGGCGAGCAGCAGGCCTCCCGAGCGATGCAGCCCGCAGGACTGCCCGGAAATACGCTCCAGCTCATCGTACAGGCCGATCGTATAACCCTGCAGCTTGGCCACGTTCGGGTCGCCGTTAAGGGTGTGGAATCCACCGGCCGCGTGCCAGGTGGAGCCGGAAGTCAGCTGATCGCGCTCCAGCAGGACGACGTCGGTCCAGCCGGCCTTCGTCAGGTGGTAAAGGACGCTGCAGCCGACAACGCCACCGCCAATGACGACGACGCGGGTATGCGATTTCATGCTCGAGGGCTCCGTAGGTGGACGTGGGCTCGTTGCCGCGTCATGCGCGGCAACCGTTGTCAGTACGCTTCGCTGCCAAGGTCATAGCCGTGGACCAGCGCGGCATCGGTCAGCCAGTCGTGAAGGGTCGCGGCGAACGTCCGAAGGAAGAAGAGGTCGTATCGCTCCTCGGCGCGCCGTTCCAGAAGGACACCGGTGTGGTGCAGGCCGGACTGGGCAAACTGCCCGACGCGGAACACGGCCGGATGCAGATCGACGGGTATACCCGTGGCCAGCACCGCGCCGGCCTTGGCACCGGTCACCGACACGCACACGCGACTGGAACTGAGCGGAGTCACGGCAATCAACTCGCCGGGAAGCGTCCCCTCGAGCCTTGCCGGCGTGGTCGGTTCGGACGACACGACCCAGTAGTGCTCCGGCCCCGTGCGGTAGAGCCGCAGGTCGCCGGTCACGGCAACCGAATCGACCGCCGTCGGCAGGTCACAGCCCAGCGCCGATCGGACCGACGCGAGACCGGCATCCCGGGAGCGGCGGTGCAAAACGAGCTGCGTCAACGTAAAGCCACGTCGCTCGATGATGCGCAGCGCACGGCCGCCATTGGCCCCGTCGCGGCCGCCGCGGGCGCCGCGGGCGAGCAGGGTCTGGATCGCGCTGTGCGCTTCAAACATGGAGGCGCTCTCCCTTCGCATCGAGGAACACCGGCGAAACGACCCGTGCCCTGACCTGTTCGCCCTTGAGCGGAAAGGCACAGACGACTTCCTGACCCACGTTCTTCAGCCCGCCGTCATAGAGGCCGAGGGCAATGTACTTCTGCAACTCGACCGACCAGGTGACCGACGTGATGTAACCGCGGCCGTGACCCTTCTGCGGCTCAACGGCGGCGAACAGGATCGACCCGCCGCGGAGTCGCTTGCCGGACTCGAGGCATTCGAGGCCGACCAGGCTCCACCGCTCCGGGTCCTGCAGCGCCGGTCGCAGCCGCAGCTCACGGCCGACGAAGGCCTTTTCCCGGGATGCCATCTTGCCGAGGCCGAGGTCATCCAGCGTCGTGCGGTGGTCAAGCTCAAGTCCCGCCGCGTGACCCTTTTCGATTCGAAGGGACGCGAGCGACTCGAGGCCGTAGGGCCGAATGCCGAGCGGTGCGGCACTCCCGAGCAGCCGGGTCCAGAGCGCGATGCCGTAGTCAGCCGGCGCATACAGTTCGTAGGCTAGCTCACCGGAAAAGCTCAGTCGAAGTACGCGCAGGGGGATACCGTCAACCTCGATCTGGCGGCAGCCCATGTGGGGCAGGGCCGCATCGGTGAAGTCGTGCCCGGGCAAAGCGAGTTCAAGCGCCTGCCGCGACCTGGGGCCGGCAACCGACATACCGGCCCACTGGTCGGTCAGCGAGGTCACGGCCACGTCGAGTTCGGGCCAGGCGGTCTGCAGCAGGAACTCCAGATGCGACATGACCTCGGCGGCCTGGGCCGTCGTCGTTGTCATGAAGTAGCGCGTATCATCGAACCGCGCCGTGGTTCCGTCATCGAGCACCGTCGCATCGTCGTTCAGCATCACGCCGTAGCGCGCCTTGCCGACCGGCAGCTTGGCGAAGCCGTTGACGTACACGCGGTTGAGGAATTCCGCCGCATCGGGACCCTGGACATCGATTTTTCCCAGTGTCGACACGTCAGCGATGCCGACCGCGGAGCGAACGTGGCGCATCTCCTCGACGTACGCCTTCTCGATCGTGCTGCCGGCCCAGGCATACCACCACGCCCGCAACCACGGGCCTGCCTCGATCATGGTCGCGCCGTTCGCCACGTGCCAGTCGTGCAGGGGCGAGCGGCGGATCGGCCGGAAATGATGCCCGACCGACCGGCCGGCCAGGGCGCCGACCGTTATCGGCGTATAGGGCGGGCGGAAGGTCGTCGTCCCGGCTTCCGGTACGGAGAGGTGGCGAAGACTGGCCATTACGCCGACGGCGTTGACGTTGCTGGTCTTGCCCTGGTCGGTTCCCATGCCGAGCGTCGTATAGCGCTTCAGGTGCTCAACGGAGACGTAGCCTTCCTGGTGTGCGCCGTGGACGTCCTTGAGGGTCACGTCGCCCTGGAAGTCGACAAAGGCCTTGCCGCGCCTTGGGAGCTCGGGAATCCGCGCGGTCTCGAACGCGTAGGTCCGAGCCGGACTGTCCGGCAACACGGCCGTTCGGGTGCCGGGCTCGTGCCCGGCGATCCGCGCGGCACGCAGTCCCGCCTCGTGGCCCTCGGTAACCGCATCCCAGCCCGACAGCGAACCGTTGGCGGCGCCGGCCGAACAGTGCGTAGCCGCGTGGCCACCGGGCACGAAGGCATCGATATCGGCGCGGTAGACAGGCCTGATGCCCGTGTGCGAACTGAGGTGGACGACCGGCGCCCAGCCGGCCGACGAGCCGAGGACATCGCAGCCAAGGCGAAGTTCCTTGCCAGCCGCCTCGACGACGACCGCCTCCACCTGACGGGCGCCGATCGCGTAAAGCGGCCGCGAGCCGAGCAGCACGGCGACCCGCGCGCTTTCCGCGCGGGCGAGCAGCTGGCTGTCCACCGTTGCCCTCTGCTCGACGACCGTCACGCCGACGCCCTTCTCGGCAAGGGACAGCGCCGAGTACCAGGCCCGGTCGTTATTCGTTGCCACCACCGCCTGCCGGCCGAGGGCGACGGCATAGCGCTCGAGGTAGGTCTGGGCGGCGCCGGCGAGGACGACGCCGGGACGGTCGTTGTCGCCGAAGACAAGCGGGCGCTCGATCGCCCCGGTGGCAAAGACGATCGCCTTCGCGCGCAGGGTGATCAGCACCTCGCGCGCCTCGCCGCGGGCAGGGTCGGGCTGATGCGCGTCCCGCCGCTCGATGAGCCCGACCGTGTTGCCGTCATAGAGACCGAAGGCGGTCGTTCGCAGCAGAAGCTCGACGCCCGGCATCGCGGCAAGTTCGGCGAGGCGCTCGCGGCGCCAGGCCTCCTCCGGTCCGTCCGCCGCTTCGCCGAGCTGGCTGCCGCCGGCCTCGCTGTCCTGGTCGACCAGGACGACCCGCGCCCCGCCCCTGCCAGCGGCGCACGCCGCGGCCAGCCCCGCCGGTCCGGCCCCGACCACGAGGACGTCCGCGTAGGCGTGGCGGGTCTCGTACCGATCGGGGTCGGCAATGTGCAGCGCGCGGCCAAGGCCTGCGGCACGCCGGATGAAGGGCTCGTAGAACATCCACGAACCGCGGCGCGGACCCATGAAGGTCTTGTAGTAGAAACCGGCGCCGAGCACGGGTGCGAGCAGCGAATTGACGGCCATCACGTCGAAGTCGACCGAGGGCGAGCCATTTTGCCGCGCGGCGACGAGCCCGTCGAAGAGTTCGACGACGGTTCCGGGAACGTTCGGCGTGGCCCGTCCGCCGCTGCCGAGCGTGAACAGTCCGTTGGGTTCCTCGACGCCGGCGGCGATGAAGCCGCGCGGCCGGTGGTATTTGAAGCTGCGCCCGGCCAGTGTCAGCCCGTTACCGAGCAGCGCCGAGGCCAGCGTGTCGCCGGCGTAGCCACCCAGCTGCCGGCCCTCGAGCGTGAACGCGAGCGGCCGGGTGCGGTCGATGCGACCGCCGGCCGGCAGGCGGTACGGACCCGGGCCACTCATGCGCGCACCCTGTCACGGGCGAGGCGGGAGCCGATCACCGTGTTGGTCGCCGTGTCGCGCTCGAGCACCAGCCACTGCCGGCAGCCGAGTACGTGCTGCCAGTATTCGCGATGCGGGCCCTTCGGGTTGTCGAACAGGTAGACGTGGTCATGCCAGGCCTGGAGGTCATCGGTACCGTGTGCGGGCCGGACCTTCGAGGCGTCGCCCGCGTAGCGGAACTCCGTGAAATCGCGCTCACCACAATGCGGGCATGGGATTCGTAGCATCTGCTTACTGCCTGTAAGTCCATTGGCCGAGCCCGTATTCGTCGTAGATCTTGCCTCGCTCGAACCGATCGAGGGACAGGTGACGGACGTAGGGGTGCTCGTCGTCGTGGGCAATCGTGTGGGCGAGACACCAGCCCGTTGCCGGGGTTGCCTTGAAACCCTGGTAGCACCAGCCGGCGTTCAGGTAGAGGTTTCGCAGCGGCGTGCGGCCAATGAAGGGACTGCCGTCCGGCGTCATGTCCTGGAGGCCCGCCCAATGGCGCAGCAGGCGCAGCCGTGAAATCGACGGGATCAGCGCGACCGCGCACTCGGCCACGGTCTGGATCTTGGGCAGCTGTCCGCGCTGGGTGTAGGTATTGAAGCCGTCGATGTGCCCGCCGAAGACGAGACCACCCTTGTCCGACTGGGAAATATAGAAAAGCTCGGCGCCGAAGGAAATCACGTGGTCGACGAACGGCTTGATCGGCTCGGTGACAAATGCCTGCAGCAGGTGCGCTTCCACCGGCAGCCGCAGGCCGGCAAGTTTGGCGACCGTCGAGGAGTGCCCTGCCACCGAAATTGCGGTGCGTTCGGCGTGGATCCGCCCGCGCGTCGTCTCGACGCCGACGACCCGGTCGCCGTCGCGCACGAATCCGGTGACCTCGCAGTTCTCGATGATGTCCACGCCCAGCTGATCGGCGCCGCGGGCGTAACCCCACGCCACCGCGTCATGTCGCACCGTGCCGGCACGGCGCTGGATGATGCCGCCGTAGATCGGAAACCGGCAGTTCGGCGAGTAGTCGAGATACGGCAACAGCTTCATGAGGTCGCCGCGGTCCAGCAGCTCCGAATCAATGCCGTTCAGCAGCATCGTGTTGCCCTTGCGGGCGAGCACGTCCATCTGCGACGGGCTGTGACCGAGCACGATCTGGCCACGCTGCGAGACCATCACGTTGTAGTTGAGCTCGTGGGAGAGGCCCTCCCAGAGCTTGAGGGAGTGCTCGAACAGTTCCGTGTTACCCGGCATCTGGTAGTTCGAACGGATCAGCGTCGTGTTCCGGCCGACATTGCCCGACCCGATGTAGGACTTTTCGATGACAGCCACGTTCGTGATGCCGTGGTTCTTGGCCAGGTAATAGGCGGTCGCCAGCCCGTGGCCCCCGCCGCCAATCACGATGACGTCATAACTCGGCCTCGGCTGGGCCGCGCGCCAGGCACGCTCCCAGGGAGCGCCGGTCAGGGCATGCCGGGCAAGCGCCAGCGCTGAATAACGTTCCGCCATCCGTCGCCTCTCCGTACGCCGCCGCCGACCGCAGCCCTGTGCTCTCGTAAGCCCATGATTCTACGGCCACGCCGATCGGGCGTGCGGTAAAAAAAATGACCGCGGCAGCAGAAAAACTAACGCCCCCGTCCCGGACGGGCGCGCCGGGTCCGCTCCGACCGGAACCCGGTCAGGCCGCCGCGACCGGCGGCCCGGCGACGTCGTCCCCGCTCAGCAGCGGCCGGGTCGTGTCGACGCCAAGCCAGGCCACCGCCGCCAGCAGCGCGGCTCCGAGACCGATGACAAACGCCGCGGTCCAGCTGCCGTGACTGGACAGGTACGCCACGACCGGAATCCCGAATATCCCGCCGAGGTTGCCCCCCGTGTTCAGGACACCGGTGGCGGCCATCGAGTCGGCTTGCGCGATGCGCATGGTGCCGGCCCAGTAGGAGCCCTCCGTCAGCTCGATGGCGCCAAACGACAGGGCCAGTGCCGCGACGGCGGCGTACGGGTTGGCGCTGAAGACCGCCGCGAGCAGGAGCAATCCGGCCGTCGGCAGCGCGACGAGGGGCAGCAGGCGGTAACCCCAGACCAGCCCGAAGCGGCGACACAGCGCGTCCGTCGTGGCGCCGCCAATGCCCGCGCCGATGGCGGCGCCGATCGGCGGGAGGGCGGCCAGCCACGCACCCTCGAGGACGGCGAAGTGACGCTCCTGGAGGAGATAGAGAAACGACCAGTTCTGCAGCAGATAGAACACGTAGTTCATCGCCACGTACGACAGAGTCAGGAGGACGATGCCGCGGCAGCGCAGGATACGACCGACCCGGGCCGCACTGATCGAACCGTCCGCCGGCATTCCGCCCGACTGCTCGACCTCGGCGAGCTCGACTTCGGTCACGGAGGGATGCTGGGCGGGCTCGTTTCGACCGTACCACCACCACACGGCAATCAGCACGAGCGGCGCCAGCGCCGAAAAGAACAGTGCTCTCTGCCAACCGAAGGACTGCATCAGGATGACCAGCACCGGCGGGGCCAGCGCCGCGCCTACCTGCATGCCAAACGTATGCAGCCCCTGGGCGAGGGCCCAGCGATTGGCCGGCAGCCACGCCTCCATCACGCCCGCGCACACCGGCATGAACGGCGCGTGGGCGCAGCCCAGGATGAACTGGGTCGCGAGCAACACGGCAAACAGCGCGTTCCCGCTGAGGATCGCCGGCGCCAGCGGCACGGCCGCGGTGGCGAGCACCGCGAGCAGCATCATCAGCGTCAGCGACGTCCGGGCGCCGAGCCGCTGTCCGAACACGCCACCCGGGAACTGCAGGAACGCATAACTGAGCACGAACGCCCATTGCAGCCAGCCGATCTGCATCTGGCTGAGCGAGAGCTCCGGCATGATCCGCTCGGAGGCAACCGTCAGGCTGCGCTGCTGGAAATAGACGACGAGGGCAAACGACACCAGCAGCGAAAAGATTCGCCAGCGGATGCGCGGGACGGCCGCCAGCCTGATGTCCTTGGTCAATCGATCCCCCCGCCGACGTCATGCGGCATGTCACTCTAGCGAAAATCCGTGGTCCCGGCGCGGACTTGCCGTCGTCCCGGCGCCCGGCAGGCTCAGCGTGCGCCGGACCGGGCGGCGATCGCGGCCAGCGACCGGACGAGCTCGACGAGACTGGCCGGATCGTGCGCGGGACGAATGGCCGCAACGGTATCGGCCAGCGCCGCTGCCCCGCGCGCGCTCGGTTCGTATTGGTCGTAGCGCAGGAGGGGATTGACCCAGATCAGGTCCCGGCATCGGCGCCGCAGTCGGCCTGCGGCCTCCCGAAGTCTGCCAGGGTCGCCGCGCTCCAGCCCGTCGGATAGCAGAACCACGAGCGAACGCGCGCCAAGAATCCGCTGGCCGTCAGTCCGCATCAGTTCCTCGAACGCGGCGCCAATTTTCGTCCCGCTGTCCCAGTCGACCACCGCGGCGCCCATGCGGGCCAGCGACTCGTCGCTCGTCGGATACCGAAGGTACGGCGTCAGGCGCGTGAGGCGGGTCGCAAACGCGTAGAGCTCGAGGGTCGGGTCCCGTGCCGCGAGCGCATGCGCCAGCTGCAGGAACGCACGCGCATAGGCATGCATCGATCCCGAGACGTCGCACAGGAAGACGAGTTTCAGCCGCACGGCACGGCGCCGCCGCCAGTGCACCACGCCGCCGTCAGGCCGTCGAGCAAGATCGCGGGCGAGCCGGCGGACATCGAGCGTTCCACCGACCGCACTCGATTGCCACCGGCGCACGGGCCGGCGCCACCAGCCGGCGGCCGCGCGGACGAGCTCCCCGGCAGCCAGCGCCTCGCCCGCAGTCATCTGCTCGAAGTCGCGAAAACTCAGGCGTTCGAGGTCGGTCGCGGCGCGTACCTGGGCAGCCTGTGCCTGAGGTTCCGGACCGGCCGGCGGCGACTCGGACGCCCGCGCCGACTGCAGCCGCAGGTTGGCCTTGGACCGCGCACGAGGCCCGGGTACGGGCACCTCCGGGGCCCCGCTGTCGGGTGGCGCCAGCATGACCGAGGCAAAGGCCGCATCGAAGAACGGCCGGTCCGAAAACCGCCGGACCAGGGTCGCCGCCAGCGCGGCGCGAAGGTCACCGATCCGCTCGATGCCAACCGCCTCGACCGCGGTCACGGCGAGCAGCGCTTCCCCGCTGCCGACCACCATGCCGCCGCGGCGCAGCGTGTCGACGAGTTCAACGACACGCCCGCTCAGGGAGTTTTGGGTCACCCGCTCACCCTGCCGCCAGCAGGGTCTCCCGCGACTCGTCCAGCAGGCGCTGCAAACCCGCTTCGTCGCGATGGGCGATATCCTCGCGGTTCTTCAACAGTGCGCCGAGCGTGAGAGTCGTCACGGGCACGGACAACTCGTCCGCTCCAAGCGCCGTCAGCGCGCGCATCCAGTCGAGCGACTCGGCGACACCCGGAGCCTTCTGCAGATCCTCGGAACGCAGCCGTTGCACGAACGCGACGACCTGTAGGGCCAGACGCTCGCTCAATCCCGGCAGGCGTGCCCGAAGAATCGCCATTTCGGTTGCCGAATCGGGATAGCCGACCCAGTGGTAGAGGCAGCGACGCTTCAGCGCATCGTGCAGGTCGCGGGTGCGATTCGAGGTCAGAATGACGATCGGGGGCTCGGCCGCACGGATCGTGCCCAGCTCCGGCACCGTTACCTGGAAGTCGGACAGTACCTCGAGCAGAAACGCCTCGAAAGGCTCATCGGCACGGTCAACCTCGTCGATCAGGAGCACGGGCGGACCGCCCGGACGCGGCTCGAGTGCCTGCAACAACGGCCGCTTGAGGAGAAACCGCGGATCAAAGACCGATCGGCCCAGCGCCTCGCGCGATCGCTCGCCTGCCGCCTCGGCGATACGGATCTCGAGGATCTGCCGGAGGTAGTCCCACTCGTACAGCGCGCTGGCGGCGTCTACGCCTTCATAGCATTGCAGGCGAATGAGGTCCCGACCCAACGCCGAGGCCAGGGTCTTGGCGATCTCCGTCTTGCCAACACCCGCCTCACCCTCGAGAAGGAGCGGTCGCCCGAGCTTCAGCGCCAGAAACACGGCCACCGCCAGTTCGCGCGTCGCCACGTACTGCCCTGCCGTCAGCAGGCCCAGGGTAGCCTCGACCGTCGACGGTAACGGCGTCACCCGCTCAGCCGAGCGCAGCGGCCACGGCGCGCCGTGCCATCACGCCCACCAGATGGGCGCGATACTCGGCGCTGCCATGCAGGTCGGTATTCAGCTCCGAGGCGGAAACCTCGATGCCTTCGATGGCCGCCGCGGAAAACTGCTTGCCAAGCGCAGCCTCCAAGGTCGGCACCCTGAACGCGCACGCGCCGGCGCCCGTGACCGCGACCCTGACCGATCCGCCATAGTCCGCCACCAGCACACCGACCATCGCATAGCGCGACGCGGGATTGGGGAACTTCGCGTACCCCGCTCGCTTGGGCACGCGGAACTCGACCGCCCGGATCAGCTCACCGGCATCGAGTGCCGTCGCGAACATGCCAAGGAAAAACTGATCGGCGGCGATCGTGCGCCGGTCGGTCAGGACGTTCGCGTCAAGACCCAGCACCGCCGCCGGGTAGTCGGCTGCCGGGTCGCTGTTCGCTACCGAGCCGCCAAGCGTGCCCCGATTGCGGACCTGCGCATCGCCGATACCGTCCGCCAGCGAGGCGAGAGCCGGGATCGCGGCGCGGACCTCGGCCGAGGCCGCGACCTCGGCGTGGCGGGTCATGGCACCAATCACGACACGGTCGCCATTTCGGCGGATACCGCGCAGGTCCCCGATCGCCGAAAGATCGATGAGGTCGCTCGGCGCAGCCAGCCCCAGCTTCATCGTCGGCAGCAGGGTCATCCCGCCCGCCAGCGGGCGCGCATCGGGCTTCGCCTTGAGGACCGCGACAGCGTCCGCGAGGCTCGTGGCACGCTGATAAACGAAGGTATGCATTGCAATACTCCCTGGAATTCCTGTCAGGCTACCTGACGACCCTTGGCTGCCCGGATCGCACTCCACACCACGTGCGGCGTTGCGGGCATCGGAACGTCCGTAACGCCGAGACCCGACAACGCGTCGAGGATGGCGTTGATCACGGCCGGCGGCGAGCCGATGGCACCCGCTTCGCCGCATCCTTTGACGCCCAGCGCGTTGTGCGTGCACGGCGTGCACTCGGTCATGACCTGGAAACTGGGCACGTCATCGGCCCGCGGCATGCAGTAGTCGAGATACGAGCCGGTGAGCAACTGCCCGGACTCGTCATAGACACAGTTCTCAAGGAGAGCCTGGCCGATGCCCTGCACGAGACCGCCATGCACCTGGCCTTCGACGATCATCGGATTGACGATTCGCCCGAAATCGTCCGACGCGCTGAACTTGACGATTTCAACCACACCCGTGTCGGGGTCGATCTCCAGCTCGCAGACGTGGCACCCGGCCGGGTAGGTGAAATTCTTCGGGTCGTAGAAGGCGGACTCCTCGAGACCGGGCTCTTCCGTCTCGTGTGGAAAGTTGTGCGGCACATAGGCGGTGAACGCCACCTCGCCAAATGCCTTGGCGCGATCGGTGCCCTTGACCACGTAACGTCCGCCAGTGAACTCGATGTCCTCCGCCGACGCTTCCAGCAGGTGCGCGGCGATCCGCCGGCCCTTGTCGATCACCTTGCGCGTCGCATTGACGATGGCCGCACCACCGACGGCCAGGGACCTCGAGCCGTAGGTGCCCATGCCAAAGGGGATCTTGCCGGTGTCGCCGTGCACGATCTCGACCGACTCCATCGGAATGCCGAGCATATCGGCCACGACCTGGGCAAACGTCGTCTCGTGTCCCTGGCCGTGACTGTGCGATCCGGTCAGGACGGTGACCGAACCGGTGGGGTTGACGCGGATCGTCGCCGCCTCGAAGAGCCCGGCGCGGGCACCCAGGGCGCCGGCAACGGCCGACGGCGCAATGCCACACGCTTCAATGTAGGTGCTGATGCCGATGCCGCGCAGCTTGCCGCGCTTGGCGGCTTCGGCCTTGCGGGCGGCGAAACCCGCATAGTCCGCGAGCTTGAGACCACTGGCCAGGGTCGCGTGATAGTTGCCCGTGTCATAGGTCAGCGCGACCGGCGTCTGGTAGGGGAAGCCGTCGGTCGGAATGAAGTTCCGGCGCCTGAGCTCGGCCGGATCGATCTTCAGCTGGCGGGCGGCCTGCTCGACGATGCGCTCGACGACGAAGGTCGCCTCGGGTCGACCGGCACCGCGATAAGCGTCGACCGGCGCCGTATGGGTGAAGACGCCCTTGACGTTGACGTAAATGGCCGGTGTCCGATAGCAGCCGGCCAGCAGCGTGCCGTAGAGATACGTCGGCACGGCCGGTGCGAAGGTCGACAGGTAGCCGCCGAGGTTCGCGATCGTATCGACCTTCAGACCGAGGAAATTGGCGTCCTTGTCCAGCGCCAGCTCAACGTGCGAGTAATGGTCGCGTCCCTGGGCGTCCGAGAGAAACGCCTCGCTGCGGGTCGCGGTCCACTTCACAGGCCGGCCGATCTTGCGCGCCACCCAGAGCACGATGACGTCCTCGGGGTACGGGTAGATCTTCGAGCCGAATCCACCGCCCACATCCGGGGCGACGACACGGAATTTGTGCTCGGGAATGCCGAACACGAATGCGGCCAGCAGCAGGCGGATGACGTGCGGATTCTGGCTGGCGGTGATCAGCGTGTTTTCGCTGGTCGACGAGTCAAAATCGCCGATGCAGGAGCGCGGCTCCATGGCATTGGGAATCAGCCGATTGTTGCGCAGGTCCAGCTTGACGATGTGCGCCGCCTTCGAAAACGCCGCAGCGACGGCGCTGGCATCGCCAAGCTCCCAGTCGAAGCAGAGGTTGTTCGGCGCCTCGGCGTGAACCTGTGGCGCGCCAGGAGCGAGCGCCGCCCTGGCGTCGACCACGACCGGAAGCTCTTCGTAGTCGACGTTAACCAGCTCCGCGGCGGCGCGCGCCTCGGCCTGGGTCTCGGCAATGACGACGGCGACGTGATCACCGACGTGCCGTACCCGCTCGACCTGCATCGCCGGGTGCGCGGGCTCCGCCTGGGCGCTGCCGTCCTTGTTCTTGACGGCCCAGCCACACGGCAGGCCGCCGATCTTGTCGGCAGCCATGTCGGCGCCGGTGTACACGGCAATGACTCCGGGCGCTGCACGGGCCGCGCTGGTGTCGACCGAGCGGATCCTGGCATGGGCGAGCGGCGATCGGACCATCGCCGCGTACACCATCTGACGCCGTGACATGTCGTCCGTGTATTGGCCACGGCCGGTGATGAACCGCAAATCCTCGGTGCGCTTTACCGCCTGACCGATCAGACCATTGCTCTTCACTTCAACCATGAGCCTTCTCCCGCGACGGCGCCGAGTTCATCACCTTTGCGCAATCGAGAACCGCGGCAACGATGTTGTGGTAGCCAGTGCACCGGCAGATGTTTCCCTCGAGTCCCGCGCGTACCTCCGCCTCGGAGGGATTCGGGTTGCGTGCGAGAAGATCAACGGCGCTCATGATCATGCCGGGCGTGCAAAACCCGCACTGCAGGGCATGGTGCTGACGAAACGCCGCCTGCATCGGATGCAGGGCGCCGGGCGAACCGAGCCCTTCGATCGTGGTTATCGCTGTGCCGGCGGCCTGTACGGCCAGCATCGTGCAGCTCTTTACGGATTTCCCGTCGACGTGCACGGTGCAAGCGCCGCACTGGCTCGTGTCACAGCCGACATGCGTGCCGGTCAGCTGGAGCGCGTTTCGAAGCGCGTCGACCAGCAGGGTCTCGGGCTCGACCTCAAGATGGACGGCCTGGCCGTTCACCTGCAAATCCATCGGAATCGCCATCATCCCTCCAGTACGGCCGTGAGCACGGCCGGCTCGTTAGAACGAAGTCTGCCCGCCGTTCCGGGCTCAGACTCCGTGTGCGCGGATCCAGTACATCAGGGCCGCCAGGCCGAGAACACCGGCAACCAGCCACGGCAGCCAGCCACGGCCGGCGCCGGTCGCGACCGGTTGGGCCGGCGGCGGCCCGCCGTCTGCCGCTGGTGCCGTCTCGAACCGGGCGGCAAACTTCGTGAAAAACTGATCGGCGAGCTGCCGGGTGGCGCCTTCGACGAGCCGCCCACCGATCTGCGCCAGCCGGCCGCCGAGTTTAAGCTCCGCCACGTAGCGCAGCACGGTCGTATCGCCTTCCGCCTCGAGCGTGACACGGGCCTCGCCACGACCGAATCCGGCCGCCGAACTTTTCCCTTCGCCGACGAGGGTATACCCGTTGGGTGGGTCGAGGTCCTTCAGTTCGATGCGGGTACCAAACGGTGCCTTGACGGGACCGATCTGCGCGGCAATGGTCGCCTCGATGACGGTATCCGAGATCTTGTCGAGCTTCTGGCAGCCGGGAATGCACTCCCGCAGCACGTCCGGATCGTTCAACGCCTCCCACACGCGGGCGCGGGAGGCAAGCAGGCGTCGTTCACCACGGATATCCATTCAGGCTCCACCGACTCTTCGGCTCGAATCATATTGCGTCGCAGCATCCAGCATTCCGGTCGAGTAGCGCCGCGGATCTGCCGTCGCCAGAGTCACCGGAGGATACTGCCTTCGGTGCGCGCGCCGGTAAATAGAACTTTCGGCTTAATCGCGGCCGTGTACCGGTCGCGGACCTGATCGCAGTGCACTACTATCGGGATACGCGTGCGCCGAGCGGAGCGGGGCGGCCCCGGCGGAGCGCCGCCATTGCAACGCTGAGGTCCCGCCTTGACTGACAGCCGCTGGCTCGCCGACCTGGACGCTGCTCTGCCCGGCGGTATCCGTACTTCCCTCTCGGATCGCGATCAGCACGGTCGGGATCCCGGCCATCCGCACGGTCAGGCGCCAGACGCCGTCGCGTATCCCACCTCGTCCGCGGAGGTTGCCCGCCTCGTCCGGGTCTGCCACGCGCATCGTCGTCCGGTGATCCCCTACGGTGTCGGCAGTTCGCTGGAAGGGCATGTCAGCGCCCCCCACGGTGGGCTGTGCATTGACCTCTCGCGCATGGATCGGATTGTCGCCCTGAGCGCGGACGACATGGACGTCCGAGTGCAGGCCGGCGTCACGCGGGAACGGCTCAACGATGAACTGCGCCCGCTCGGCCTGTTCTTTCCGATCGACCCGGGCGCGAACGCGACGCTCGGCGGCATGGCCTCCACTCGTGCGTCCGGAACCAACGCCGTGCGTTACGGCACGATGCGCGGCAACGTGATGGGCCTTACGGTCGTCACGCCGCAGGGGGACCTGATCCAGACCGGAAGTCGGGCCCGGAAATCGGCCGCCGGCTACGACCTGACCGCCCTGTACGTCGGCTCCGAAGGCACGCTCGGGGTCATCACCGAGGTACTGCTACGCGTCTACCCGCTGCCCCAGCGGATTGCGGCGGCGGTCGTGCAGTTCCCGACCCTGCGCGCCGCGGTACAGAGCGTCATAGACACGCTGGCGCACTCGGTACCGATCGCACGAATCGAGCTCCTCGATGAGCTGCAGATGCGCGCCATCAACGCCCGATCGCATCTCGGCTACGCCGACTTGCCGACGCTGTTTCTCGAGTTTCACGGCGGCACGGCGAGCGTCGACGAGCAGGTGGCGACCGTACGCGAGGTCATGGAGGGGCACGGTGGCAGTGACTTCGTCTGGGCCGACCGGCCCGAGGACCGCAGTCGCCTGTGGAAGGCACGCCACGAAGCGCTCTGGGCGGGCAAGGACCTGCGTCCCGGCAGCGACGTCCTGACAACGGACGTCTGCGTGCCCATATCACGGCTTGCCGACTGCGTCCTGGATACCCGTGAAGACTTCGACCGGCGTGGACTCCTCGCGCCCATCGTCGGCCACGTCGGTGACGGGAATTTCCATTCGCTGATTCTCTTCGACCCGAACGACGACCGCGAACGGGAGCAGGCCCATGCCGCGCATGAAGCACTGATCCTGCGGGCACTCGACATGGGTGGCACCTGCACCGGAGAACACGGCATTGGGATTGGCAAGCGCGAGTTTCTGGCACGCGAGCACGCGACGGGCCTCCCCGGCATGAAGGCGATAAAGCTGGCGCTCGACCCGCTCGGCATCATGAACCCGGGCAAACTGTTCGCGGACTAGTCGCCTCCTTAAAGCGGGTGCTGTCACCCGAACAAAAAAAAGGGCCGCCCCATGGCGGCCCCGACACGTTGGATCAGAAAGACGGCCGCCGCGCTCAGCGCGGCGACGGGGCCAATCCTCAGAACTTGTAGCCGACACCCACCTTGAAGAACCGGCCGATGATGCCTGCCTGATGGTAGGTCGGATTGTAGTTCTGTCCGGCGTAGTCGGCCGGATTGATCGGCGGCTTGCGATCCGCCAGGTTCTGGATCGCAAGCGACGCGGTCAGGTGGTCGCTGAACTTGTAGCTGCCCGTCAGGTCCGCGTAGGTGAACGACGCGACATGACACCAGGCGTCCGTATACAGGCACGCGTTCGGGTCACCGGTCGCGTCTACGCCCGTCGAACGGAACCCGCTCACGTAGTACACCGAGAGCGTCGTCGTCAGCGGTCCGCCCGTCCAGCTGTTCACCCACGACCCGCGATAGCGGGGCGTGCCGGCACCGGACGACAGGATGTACGGCGCCTGCGTACCGACATACTGGTTGCTCGTGCCATCCGGGAACTCGATCTTGAAGCTGAAGATCTTTGTGGCGCCGAGGTCGCTGGTCCAGGAACCGTAGCGACCGAGATCGAAGGTGCCACGGAGGTCGATGTCGATGCCATCCGTCTTGAGCGCATTCTCATTCGCGTAGAGACCGCCAACCACCGACGGACGAGCGAGCGACTTGGGGAACGAGCCGTCGGCGATATCCGGTATCACGTCGTATCCGGGCGGAATCGGCTGACCATTGAGGTATGCGTTCAGCGCCGGTCCCGTGTTCGGCGGCTCGATGACTCCGGTTTTCTTGATGGCGTAGAAGTCGACCGACGCGCTCAGGTTGCGCAGCGGCTCGAAGACCGCACCGAACGTGTAGCTAGTCGACTTTTCCGGCTGGATCGCGCTGTTCGCCGACGACAGGATGCCAACTGAGTACGGCTGGCAGTACCCGGCGCTGTGCACCGTCGGCGCACAGAAATTCGCCGGAAACGGTGACTGGGCCGGGTTGTACGTGACAAATCCCTCGGACGAACTCGAGCCGTTTTCCGCGAAGGACGGAGCGCGGAAGCCCTTGGAGAACGTGCCGCGCAGCTTGAGTTCGCTGATGGGCTTCCACTGGAAACCGACCTTCGGGTTGAACGAACCGCCAAAGTCGGAGTAGTGGTCGTAACGACCCGCAACGTTGAATTCCAGATGCTTGAGCACGGGCAGGCCGAACTCGACGTAGGCGGCCTCGACGTTCCGGGATCCGGCCGTCTTGGCGATTCCGAGGCCCTGGACCTCGTTGTTCGGGTTGAGCGCCGGGTCGTTTTGTGCCTCATACCGGGCCTCGACGCCGAGGGCGATACCGAGCGGGCCACCGGGCAGATCGGTCAGGTCACGATTGACCCGGAAGTCGATGGAGTCCATATCGGTCGTCGACGTCTTCAGGAGATCCGGAGCGATGGCCGAGCGCTGGGCCGCGGTGTTCTTCGAAGGATCGACGAAGTTGTAGGTGCCGTCCGTAACCGCCTTCAAGAGCGCCGGTCCGTTGAAGTAGCCCTTCTGGTCGATATCAAGCCAGGTGTGGTTGACGACGATCGCGCTGTCGTACTGCCACGGGCCGATATCGCCCTGCACTCCGGATACGACACGGAAGTTATGGTTCTTCAGCGTTTCGACGTTCTGGATGTCACCCGCCGCATACGCGATCAGCGCGTACTGGCCCTTAGAGGCAAACGGGTTGTTCGGGTTGAGGCTGCCATCCGACAGCGTCGGCGGCAGAGCGATGTTGTTGGTGTTGATCGACACCGATGACTGCACGTTGTTCGGCCGTCCGTCAACGCGCACCACGTTCTGGAAGTAGCTCGCGTTGAGGTAGGCCTTCATGTTGTCGTTGACGCGAACCGTAAAGCGCGTCGATACGCCAAGCCGTTGCTGGGCCGGCTGGTCGTTTCCATACGGGGCCACGTTCTGCAGGCAATAGCGATCCGTGCCGCCGACCTGGGACGGCGCGCTGGCGGCGACGGTACCCGGCGCACAGCCGGACAGCGGCTGCCACGGTCCTACTTGCGTCGTCTTCAGGAGAGGATTGCCCAGAGTACCGGGCGCAAACACCGAGGGAGCAACGATCGCGGAGATCGAGCCACTGCCAGAGCCCGGTACGCCCCAGCGCCCGTCCACGCCACCGATCGCGGACGTGTCCTGGGTGTTGAAGGGGTAGCCCCGATCACCAATCATGATGCGGTCGTCGCCCTGGAACTCGACGTTGATGTAGGCGTTGAACCGGTCCGTGGCGAGGTCACCGACGCCATAGCTCGCCGTGAAGCGCCGGGTGGCGCCACCGGGGTGCTGGCCCTTGCCGACCTCCGCGTTCACTTCGGCGCCCTGGTAGGATTTCTTGAGGATGATGTTGACGACACCGGCGATCGCGTCGGCGCCGTACAGGGCGGACGCGCCGTCCTTGAGCACGTCCACGCGCTCGACGGCGTCGAGCGGGATGGTGTTGAGGTCAACAAATGAACGTTCGCCGTCGTCGGCCAGCGCGTAGGATGCGGCACGCCGACCGTCGATGAGGACGAGCGTCGAGCTGACCGTGAGACCGCGCAGCGCCACGCCCGACGCGCCGGCCGCAAAGCCGCCGCCGAATGCCGTGGGCAGTGTGCCGCTGTTATCGGCAGAGATGCTGCGCACGACGTCACTGACCGTGGTCAGGCCGCTCTTGATGATCTGGTCTGCCGTCAGGGTCGTGATGGGCGACTCGGTTTCCGCGTCGGTCCTGCGCAGGGCCGAGCCCGTCACGACCACCGTCTCGAGTTTCGCATCGGCCGCTGGAGCCTTGGACTGTGCCATCGCATCCTGGGCGGCGGCGACCAAAGCGGCCCCGATCGCCGCACGAAGCGCGGCATGCATAAACTTCGCTGACATGGATACTCTCTCCGAATGGCGACTGTCGGACGTGGCTGGCGCCGACGACCGAAGTCTGTTGCGTTTGCGACTCATTCGTCCGGCGACCCGCATTGGATGTGTTGGCGGTCGGCCACCGACGGACTGGTCAAAAAACTATCACAAATTCCCGCGTATACAAGCGATGATGGGGAAAGCTTGCCATCATTGGTGGTTTGGTCGGGGCCCGGTACTGGACCAGGCCGATAACGCCTGGATTTGATGGCTTTTCGCAACATCTGGATACTGGCCTAGTGAGTTCAACGATGAAACGACGTGACTTCCTGCAGACCGCAGGGATTACAACCCTGTCGGCGACCGTGCCCGTATCGATCGCCGAGCGGGCCACCGCCGCCGAGGTGGCCTCGGCCGATGACATCCGCCTGGCGCGGGAAATCTCCGTCGCGGAACGGCCGATTGCCGACCTGCAGGCCGCGATGTCGCGCGGGGAGATCACGGCCGCGGCGCTGACGCTCGCCTACCTGGCGCGCATCGAGCGCATCGACCGCGGCGAGGCTGGCTTTCATGCGGTGCTGGCCAGCAATCCGGCGGCACTCGCCGCCGCTGCGGCGCTGGATGCCGAACGTCGGGCCGGATCCGTCCGGGGCCCTCTTCACGGCATCCCTCTCATCATCAAGGACAACATCGAGACGCGCGACCCGCTGCCAACGACGGCGGGCTCGCTTGCCCTCGCGGGTTCGACCCACGAAAACGACGCCCCGGTGGTGGCCCGACTTCGCAGCGCCGGTGCCATCGTGCTCGGCAAATCGAATCTCAGTGAATGGGCGAACTACCGCTCCACCCGTTCCGTCAGCGGCTGGAGCGGCGTCGGCGGCCAGACCCATAACGCCTACGCCCGTGACCGTAACCCCTCGGGCTCGAGCTCGGGCTCCGCCGTGGCCACGGCACTCAGCCTCTGCGCCGCCTCGGTCGGCTCCGAGACCGATGGCTCGATCCTCGCGCCGTCCTCGGTCAATGGCCTCGTCGGCCTCAAACCCACGGTCGGTCTGGTCAGTGGCAACGGAATCGTGCCGATATCGCCACGCCAGGACACGGCGGGCCCCATCGGCCGATCGGTCGCGGACGTCGCGACACTACTCGCCTGCATGGCAGAGCGTCCCATCGAGGGCATCCGCCTGGATCAGCTCGCCGCGGCCGGAGTGCGCGGCCTGCGCATCGGGGTTGTCGCGGCGTCCCCGGCCCACCCCGCTGTCACGGCCGCCAGCAGGCTGTGGCCGGCGATATTCGAGCGCGCCGGCGCGACACTGGTCGACGTGCGCACGCCGAGCGGTCTGCGCGATTTTGGCGACCTCGAATCGGAAGCGATGTCCTACGAGTTCAAAGCGGCCATCAACGCGTACCTCGCAAGTCTCGTCGGGCACGACCTGCCCCGTTCGCTGGAGGACCTGATCCGGTTCAACGAGGCCCACGCCAGCACGGAAATGCCCCACTTTGGTCAGGAACTCTTCCTGGAAGCCGACGCGCGCGGCGATCTGCAGACGCCACGCTACATGCGGACCCTGAGCGAACTGAACCGCCTGGCCGACCGTGACGGCCTGGCGGCGATGTTTCGGAGTCAAACGGTCGACCTGCTGCTGGCTCCCTGCAACGGCCCCGCGGAAATCATCGATTCCGTGCTGGGTGACCGCTCGGACGCGACCGGCGGCTGGCCGGCCATTTGCTCCGCGGCAGCGGTGGCGGGCTATCCGAGCATCACTGTACCGGCCCTGACGGTTGAACGTCTGCCGGTGGGCATCGCCCTGGTGGCGCCGCGCTTCCGGGAAACGACCCTGCTGCGCGCCGCGCTTGCCTTCGAAAGCTCGACACACGCGCGGCAGGCTCCGCGCAGCAGCACCTGAGCACGCTCAACGCCGGACGAATCCGCGCCGCGAGGTGCTCGCCCGGCGTCAGAAACGCTGGCGGTATTCCAGGCCCGCGTGGAACGGCTGCAGCGTGCCGACTCGCGGGATCAGAAACCCCGCACCGTACGTCGAGTCAAAATGCGCCGGGTCCGAGGCGTGCTTGGGGTAGGCCGCCGGGTTGAAATCGCCGAGGTTGGGCCGGGACTTCGTGATGTTGTTCACGTACAGCGCCAGCTGGGAGCGATCCCAGCTCAGGCCAATACGGGCATTGACGATGTTGTAGCCCGCGCGACGCGGCGCGACGCCGGCAAGGGTATCAGGGCCGGCATTCGGACAAGGAAAGTAATGCGTGTCCGGCGGAACTCCGGGCCCGGGACTGGATCCCGTATTGATCTGGCAGCCGGCCGTGCCGGAGATACTGTCGCCCGTGTAGCTGTAATCGGCCGTGACGTAACTGCTCACCCGGTCGGTGACCGGCACCGTATAGGTACCGCTGAGCGAGGCCGTCAGCTTCGGAACCTGGTATACCCGCGACCCGGTCGGTTGCCAGTAGAGCTGCCCCCGCGTGATCACGGCGTTCTCGTAACCCAACCCGGCGCGCAGGTCGAGGGCGTTGAGCGGCCGGCCTTCCAGCTCTATCTCTCCGCCGCGAATACGCGCGTCGCCGGCATTCACGGTCAGCGCTATTTCGCTGCCCGGGGCGATGATCGTCTGCTGGATGTTGTGCCAGTTCATCTGGAAGACGGCCGCCGAGAGCACCACGTGCCGGCTGTCACTCTCGAGCTTACCGCCGAGTTCGTAGTTGCTGACCGTATCCGAGTCGTAGGTCGTTGGCTTGCCGCCTACCTGGTGTATCTCCTGAAAGAAGATCGGCGGTGTGAGATTGGTCGGCAGTGGCACGCCCGCGCCACCGGAGCGGAAGCCCTTCGAATACGACACGTAGGTCATCGCCTGTGAACTGGGCTTGTAGGCCAGCGCGACCTTGGGCGTCACCCCCGACTGCGTCGTGCGCGGCAGCGGGACGTTCAGTTCGGCGAAGTTCAGCGCGCCGTATTCGAGCTGCGTACCGCTTTGCTCCTGATGGTAGGCCCGCAGGCCGGTGGTCAGCTCGAAGTCGTAGAAACCGTAATAGAGCTCCCCGAACAACGCCCGATCGTTGTGATAGGACGGCGTATAGGAAAACCATGCCGCGCCGCTGCCGTAACTCGGGCAGCTGGTGTCGTTGGGATTCGACGGGTTATTGCAGTATCCGATCGCCGGCGTACCCACGACGGCGTTTGTGTTAAGACCCAGGCTCTTGATGAACTCGTACCGTCCGGCATCAAGCTGCGTGTCGGAAAATGAGCGTGACAGGTAGATTCCGGCAATGCCACTGATGCTCTGGTGCTCAGCAAATCGCCACTTATCGAAGGACACGCGCGTTTCGTGCGACGTGCGCCGGAAGCTGACCACTTCCGACCAGGCAAAGGGAGTAGCGGTGGGCACGATTCCGGCCTGGCCCAGGAATGCATAGTCATTGTTCAGTGCATCCGTGGTTCCCTCGGTCCCGTCTTCCAAATCGGTTGCCCGGCGATCGAAGTAGCTCGTCGATGAATGCACGTCGAAACCCGCACCTCGGTAGGAGATGGTCAGCGACGGAAGGTACCAGCGATCGCGAGCCCGCTCGCCGATGTCGACGGCCCGGTCCATCGTCAGCGACGGAATCGAGAAATCGGGCAAAGGCGCGTACGGTGCGGCCCAGCCGGCCTCCTGCTTGTTCTGCGCCATCACCCGCAGCAGGAAATCCAGCGAATCCGACGCGATCCAGCGCAGGGCGAGAGAGCCGCCAAAGCTCTTCGTATCGCCGTAATTGCCACGATCCTGCGGTATGCCGTTCGCGTCGGGGAAGGTGCGATGCAGGTACCCGCCGTCGTGCTCGTAGAAGCCGACAACTCGCAGCAGCAGGCGGTCGTCGATCAGCGGGACTGTGCCGGCAAAATCGATGCCGTAATCGGGGCTGCCCGCGCCCGACGTTCCGCCCAGTCGGGCGGCAACGTGCCCGTCCGCCGAGGTCGCCGACGGCTGTACGGTGATCAGGCGGAGATTGCCGCCGATCGATCCCTGGCCGAAGAGCGTGCCCTGCGGCCCTTTAAGCACCTCAATGCTTCGGATATCGACGACCCGCGGGTCGACACTGTCGGGCACCGGTGTCTCGTCAATGTAGATTCCGGTCGTACCGATGCCCGCGACCCCGCGTATGGCGACGGTGTGGGAATCGACGTATCCGTAGTTGGCGGTGCCGTAGGAGAACGACAGGTTCGGCGTCTTGGCCGCATAGTCGGTGAACGACTGGACGCCGAGTCGCTCGAGAGCCGCTGCGGAGAAGGCCGTAATACTCGCCGGAACGTCGATCGCCGCCTCGTCGCGTTTGCGCGCCGTCACGACGACTTCCTGGAGACCGGCATCGGGCACGGTCGCGGCCGGCATCTGCGCCCTGCTCGCTCCGCCAGCCAACAACAGGGTGAGCGCCGTGATAATCACCCGGCCGGTCAGCGACTCCAAGCCCGGTGACGGTTGCCGTTCCAGTTGCCGCATGCGTGTACCCCGATCACCTAGCTAGGCATCCGCGGTCGTGGTCGGCAATCGGCCACCGGACCCGCGAAGGCGGAGCATGGTAGCAAGTCCGGAGTCCGTGCACGTCGTTCCCGATGGCGTGACGGCCGATCGGGGCGCCCGGGTGCCCCGATCGGCGTCGAACCCGGGCAGGGCGGGTCTAGTCTGCCCAGCGTAGCGAGCGGTCGACTGCCCTGCGCCATCCGGCCATCGCCCCTTCGGCCCACGCCGAATCCCTGGTCGGCTCAAAGCGGCGCTCCACCCGCCAGCTCGCGGCGAGTTCATCCCGCGTCTGCCAGATTCCGGCACCGAGACCGGCGAGGTAGGCAGCTCCCAGCGCCGTCGTTTCGGTAACCGTCGGCCGCAGGACCGGTACGCCGAGCAGGTCCGCCTGTACCTGCATCAGCAGATTGTTGACGCTGCCGCCCCCGTCAACGCGCAGTTCGACGAGCGGCTTGCCGGCATCCTGCTGCATCGCTTTAAGCACTTCCGCACTCTGGAAAGCGATCGACTCGAGCGCGGCTCGGGCGATGTGGCCCCGATTCGTGCCCCGGGTCAGGCCAACGATGGCACCTCGGGCATACGGGTCCCAGTAGGGCGCGCCCAGGCCGGTAAACGCTGGCACGACATAGACGCCTCCCGTATCCGTTACGGTATTCGCGAGCTCTTCGATCTCGCCAGCGGAGCGAATGATCCCGAGACCATCCCTCAGCCATTGCACGACCGCGCCACCGACGAAAACGCTACCTTCCAGGGCGTAGGTCCGCCCGCCGGTATCCCAGGCGATCGTCGACAGCAACCGATGGCGGGACGACAGCGCCGTCGACCCGGTGTTCATCAGCGTGAAGCAACCCGTTCCGTAGGTGTTCTTGGCCATGCCCGCACGAAAGCAGGCCTGCCCGAACAGCGCCGACTGCTGATCGCCGGCGATGCCACGTATCGGCACCCGATGGCCACCGATCGTGGCCACCGGTGCGTCGCTGCCCTCGAGGCTCGATGGCACGATGGCCGGCAGGCATGCGCGCGGGACGCGGAACAGATCCAGCATCGCGGCCGACCATTGTCCGGTCTGCAAGTCGACCAGCAACGTGCGACTGGCATTGGATACGTCGGTGACGTGGGCGGCTCCCTCCGTCAGGCAGAAGATGAGCCAGCTGTCGATCGTTCCGGCGGCAAGCTCTCCGCGCTCCGCCCGAAGCCTGGCCCCAGGCGTGTTATCGAGAAGCCATGCGAGCTTGGTGGCTGAAAAGTAGGGATCGAGGCACAGCCCGGTCGTTTCGGTGACAGCCGCCTCATGGCCGGAATCACGCAGGCGCGCGCACTCCTCGGCTGTGCGCCGGTCCTGCCAGACGATAGCCGGCGCCACGGGCTTGCCGGTCGCGCGCTCCCACAGGACGATGGTCTCGCGCTGGTTGGTGATCCCGAGGGCGGCCACGTCGGCGCCCGTCTTGCCGGCAGCCTGCAACGCTTGCATCGCCGTGGCCAGCTGCGACGACCAGATTTCCTCGGCGTCATGCTCTACCCAGCCGGATCGCGGGAAGAACTGCCTGAATTCCCTCTGGGCCGAGCCGATCACGCGGCCGCCGGGGTCGAACAGCATCGTGCGCGAACTCGTCGTGCCCTGATCCAGTGCCAGCAACAATCGGGACATCGCGGCGCCTCCCCGTTCAGATCCTTCCGAGGTAACCCGTCAGCCAGGCATCGAGCGTCTGCACGTCCCCGGCCGACATACCCAGTCCAAGCTTCGACCGGCGCCAGACGACATCGGAGGCGGTCACGGCCCATTCTTCCCTGACGAGGTAGGCAAGTTCCGCTTCGTGCAGCCCGGGAACGATTTCGGGCCCCAGACCGCCTCCGGCCAGCGCCGCCGGCAGCCAACGCTCCAGGCGCATGCCGTAGGCCCTCGACCAGCGGTCCAGCATCTCCGGAGAGATGGCCGGATAACGGACGCCCAGGGATCGCCTGTAGGCGCTGTAGTCGCGACCGGGAAAGTCCCCGCCCGGCAATGGCGCATCGTGCGTCCAGGGCCTGCCGATCACGCCCAGATGGGGCCTCAAGAGCTCGATCGCTTCCTCTGCCAGGCGCCGATAGGTCGTGATCTTGCCACCGATGACTGACAGCAACGGGGATCCCTGCACGTCAAGGTCGAACTGATAGTCACGGGTCACGCTGCTGGCGTCCGTGGATTCATCGGCGACCAGTGGGCGCACTCCGGAATACGTGTGGACGATCGCCTGCGGGTCGACAGCGGCCTTGAAGTAGCGTCCGGCGATATCGCAGAGATAGGCAATTTCCTCGGTCGATATCGCGACCTGCCCCGGATCGCCCTGATAGTCGACGTCCGTCGTGCCGATCAGCGTGTATCGATGTTCGTAGGGAATCGCGAAAACGATGCGACGGTCGACGTTCTGGAATATGTAGGCATAGTCATGATCGAAAACCCGTGGTACGACGATGTGGCTGCCCTTGACCAGCCGCACCGCCTGCCGCTCGACGCCAGGCGCAGCGACTTTCAGGAAATCCGCGGCCCAGGGTCCCGCCGCGTTGACGACGATCTTCGCCCTGACCTCACAACCTGCCCCCCCGGCCTGCTCCAGGCGTGCGCACCAGCCGGACGCCGCGCGCTCGAGTCGTGCGCAGCGCGTTCGCGTGTATACGCGGGCGCCCCGTTCGCGGGCGTCAAGCGCATTGAGAACGACAAGCCGGGCATCGTCGACCCAGACGTCCGAGTAGACGAATCCGACCCTGTCGGCGTTCCGCAGCGGCTCGCCGGCGGGATGGTTAGCGAGCCGGACCGCCTGCGACGGGGGAAGCCGTTTGCGCCGGGCGAGGTTGTCGTACAGAAAGAGCCCGGCCCGAATCATCCACGCTGGCCGCAGGTAGGGCTCGTGGGGCAAGACGAATCGCAAGGGCCACATGATGTGCCCGGCCGCCTCGAGCAGGACCTCGCGTTCGGCGAGTGCCTTGCGAACGAGGCGAAACTCGTTGTACTCGAGGTACCGGAGTCCGCCGTGGATGAGCTTCGTGCTCGCCGAGGAGGTGTGCGAGGCGAGATCGTGCTGTTCGCAGAGCAGGACGTCGACCCCGCGGCCAGCCAGGTCGCGGGCGATACCTACGCCATTGATCCCACCGCCGACGACCAGGACGTCACACTTCGTCGTTGCATCCGCCATTCACTTGTGCCCGAACGCCTGCCCGTGGCTATCCTAGTCCAGAAGCTCGTACAGCGGGGTGGTAAGAAACTCCTGGAAGTTCTGGTCGAGAGCCATCCGCTCGAACTGGACGGCTGCCGTGTCGTACATCGCTGAGGCACCGGACCCGGCGCTGACCTCTGCTTTGATCTTGGGTAGCTCGTCGGCGATCAGCGACCTGACCAGGGCCGGATCGATTTTTCGGCCGTCGTCCAGGACCCCTTTGGCGCTACGCACCCACTGCCACACCTGACTGCGGGAAATTTCGGCCGTGGCTGCGTCCTCCATCAGGTTGTGGATGGGGACGCAGCCGTTGCCGGCCAGCCAGCTGCCGAGATAGTGGATACCGACATTGATGTTGTTGCGCAGTCCCGCCTCGGTGATGGGCTGCTCGGGCCCGAAAGCCAGCAGGTCGGCGGCACGGATCACGTCGTCGCGCTGGCGGTCCCACTGATTGGGCCGGTCGCCGAGGACCGCCGTGAATTCCGCCATCGCGCTCTCGACCAGACCGGGATGCGCAACCCATCCGCCGTCAAAGCCGTCACGGGCATCACGCGCCTTGTCCCGTCGAATGCCGGCCATGGCCTGTTCATTTGCCTCGGGGTCGGACTTGATCGGAATCAGCGCACTCATGCCGCCGATTGCCGGCGCACCGCGGCGGTGACACGTCTGGACCAAGAGGAGCGCATAGCTGCGCATGAACGGCACTTCCATCGTGATCGCCGCGCGGTTTGCCAGGCAGAAGTCCTGCCGCGTCCGGAACTTCTTGATCGC
>CAIMCI010000310.1 GCA_903839465.1 uncultured Pseudomonadota bacterium | reverse complement strand
GGGCCTGAGCCTCGGCACGCAGGGTCCGCAGGGCAACGGCATCTCCGGCAACTTCCCGAACGTCGCGGTCTACCTCGACGAGCAGTCATCGATGCTGCCTAGCCGCAACCTCGACGTCTACGCGGCCGACCTCGAGCGCATCGAGGTCCTCGAAGGTCCGCAGGGCACGCTGTTCGGCGGCGGGGCCGAGGCCGGCGTCGTCCGCTATATCACCAACAAGCCGAAGCTGAAGGTCACCGAGGGCAACGTCACCGCGGGCTACGGCGTGACGGCGCACGGCGACCCGAATACCAGCATTGAAGCGATGCTGAACGTGCCCCTGATAGAGGACAAGCTCGCCGTGCGCGGCGTCTTCTACAACGATTCGCGCGGCGGCTACATCAACAACGTCGGCAGCACCTTCACCCGCCAGAACACCGATCTCGGCATCAGCTACGCGGGCGGCAGCGTGCCGGCCGGCAGCCCGGTGATCAACAACTACAACCAGACCGGCAGCGCGATCAACCCCGTCGTCTACCAGGGCGTGCGCCTGTCCGCCGCCTGGAAGATCAGCGACGACTGGGACGCGCTGCTCGCCCAGAGCTACCAGAACATCCACGCGCAGGGCGTCTTCTACCAGATGCCGCGCGGCTCGGACGGCCAGGTACTCCCCGACCTGTCGGTCACGACCTTCAATCCGTCCGACTCGCACGACAAGTTCTCGAACACCGCGCTCACCGTTACGGGCCGCATCGGCGCGCTGAAGGTCGTGTACGCCGGCGGCTACCTCGTGCGCAACATCGAGCAGGTCCAGGACTACACGAACTACTCGCGCGGCTACTTTGCGGACTACTACCAGTGCTACGGCGCGTCGGTGACGGGCACGGCCAAGTGCTATTCGCCGAGCGCGAGCTGGAGCGACAAGCAGCGCGCCACGCACCAGAGCCACGAGCTGCGCCTGAGCACCCCCGACGACCTGAGACTGCGCGCGATCGGCGGCTTCTTCTGGGAAGACTTCAAGATCTACGACTCGACCAACTGGATGTACCGCACGCTGCCGGCCTGCACTGACGCCAACAACGTCGGCTGCCTGTCGAACATCATTCCGGCACCCGGCTCATCGGCCAACGATCCGAACGTGCGCAACGACCACGTCTCCTACCTGATAGACGCGGTGCGCGGTTACCGCCAGTACGCGTTCTACCTGTCGACCGACGTCGATCTGATCCCGAGGGTGCTGACGGCAACGGTCGGCACGCGCTACTACAACTTCAACAACACGGAGAAGGGCGCCTTCGGCGGCGGCTTCGGCTGCTTCCAGGCCGGTTCCGCGCCCTGTTCGGCCGGCGGCGGCAGCATCGATGCCGAGCACCTGCAGGAGACCTATTCGGGCTTCAAGAGCCGCGCCAACCTGACCTGGAAGATCACGCCCGACGCGATGGTCTACTACACCTGGTCGCAGGGCTACCGGCCGGGCGGGTTCAACCGTACCCGCAACGGTCCGTTCGTCGCCGACGAGAAGGGCATCAACCAGTACTACACGCCGAAGGGCTATGCCCCCGACCAGCTGGTGAACAACGAACTCGGCTGGAAGAGCGAATGGCTCAACCACCGCGTCCTGTTCAACGGCGCGGTCTACAAGGAGAAGTGGACCAACGTCCAGTTTCCGATCTTCGACCCGGCGTACCTGGGCAGCCAGGCCTTCGTGACCAACGGCCCGGACTACGAGGTCAAGGGCCTCGAGCTCCAGCTCGTGGCGAAGGTGACGAACGGGCTGTCCGTCCAGGGCGGCGCGTCGTGGAACAGTTCGAAGCAGACCAATGCGCCACAGCTGCTCGCCAACAACCCGGACAGCATCAACTTCGGCAAGCCGGTTACGACGACCGTCAACGGCGCGCAGGTGCCGATCCCGAACGTCTACGGCGCGAGCGGCAGCTCGCTGGCGATGTCCCCGCCCTTCCAGGCGAACGTGCGCGCCCGCTACGAGTGGAGCTTCGACCAGTACTCGGCGTTCGCGCAGCTCGGCGCGGTCCTGACCACGCACTCGACCAACGTGGTCGGTAACGCGCCGTCTATCGCGCCGTCGGGTTCCACGAGCCAGGCCTTCGACCAGCCGGGCTTCACGACCTACGACGGGTCGCTCGGCGTTGCCAAGGACGCGTGGAGCGCGCAGGTCTACGGCCAGAACCTGACCGACGTGCGCGGCAAGGTGTTCATCACCGCCTCGCAGGCCATCGAGACGCAGACGGTGATCCGGCCGCGCGTGCTCGGCGTGAAGTTCTCCTACCGCTTCTGAGCACCCTGCTGCCGCCCGCAACCGGCGGGCGGCAGCCGCTCAGGCACCCAGCGCGCGCACCTCGTTCTCGATCCAGGCGCGCGCCTCCTCATTGACCTCGCGCGGATCGCGGCCGGAGGTCACGATCGGCGGGCCGATCACGACCCGGATCCGGCCCGGCTTCTTGAAGAGCGCCCGGCGGCCCCAGTAGAGGCCGGCGTTGTGGGCGACGGGGACGATCAGGCAACCGGCCTCGACCGCGAGCAGCGCGCCGCTGATGCCGAAGCGGCGCGTCGTGCCGACCGGCACGCGCGTGCCCTCCGGGAAGACCAGCACCCACAGCCCTTCGGCGAGCCGTTGCCGGCCGTGGCTCACGACCTGGGCAACGGCCGTGCCGCGGGCCTCGCGGTTGATGGCGATGGGCTTGAGCTGCCGGGTTGCCCAGCCGATCATCGGCAACCACAGGAGTTCGCGCTTGAGCACCCACGACTGCGGCGGAAAGATCAACATCTGCGCGATGGTTTCCCAGGCCGAGGAATGCTTCCACAGGCTGACGTGGCAGCCGGGCGGAATCCGTTCGAGACCCGCGACCGTGTAGTCCAGCCCGCACAGGAACCGAAGGGCCGCAAGCTGCAGGCGGGCCCACGACCGCGGCAGCGCGTACAGCCGATGAACGGGCAGGAAGGGCGCGGCGGCGATGATCAGCACCGCCCACGCGAGCGCCGAGACGAACAGGAAGCCCGTGTAGACGAACGAGGCCAGCACGACGACGGGCAGCGGCCGCGGCACCGGGGCGGACTCGGTCAGCCCGGCAGGCGGGAGAGGTCCGCAGTCGCGAGGAACAGCGAGCGCAGCTCGGCGAGCAGTGCCAGCCGGTTGGCGCGAAGCGCGGGCTCCGGCGCGTTGACCAGCACCGAATCGAAGAAGCCGTCGACCGCCCCGCGCAGCCCGGCAAGCCGGCGCATCGCCGCGGTGTAGTCGCCCTCAGCCAGCGCCGCGCGCACCGAATCACGGATCGCGGCCAGCGCCTGGTGCAGGGTCCGTTCGGCGGGTTCCGCCAGGAGCGCCGCGTCAACGCGGTGTTCGGCGCGCCCCGATTCGTCCGACTTCTTCAGGATATTGGCGATCCGCTTGTTGGCGGCGGCGAGCGCCGGCGCGTCATCGAGGGTCAGGAACTCGGCCAGGGCCAGCACGCGGGCGTCGAAGTCGAGTGGCGAGGCCGGCCGCCGCTCGAGCACGGCATCGAACATCTCGGTCGTCACCCCGCGCCCGGCCTCGACGTAATAGGCGCGCAGGCGCTCGAACACGTAGTCATAGACCTCGGCGGTGACCGTCGCCGCGCTCGCCGGCGGCTGCCCGGCCGGTTTTCCGGCCGGTTTTTCGGCCGCGAGCCGGTCGCGGGCCGCAACCGCCTGCGCCACCGCCAGCTCGAGCACGTTGCGCAGGTCGACCGGTCGTCGTGCCTCGATCAGGATGCGCACCACGCCGAGCGCCGCCCGGCGCAGCGCGAACGGGTCGCGCGTCCCCGACGGCTTCTGGCCGATGGCGAAGATGCCGGCGAGCGTGTCGATCTTGTCGGCGACCGACAGCAGCTGGCCGAGCGGCCTGGCGGGCAGGGCGTCGCCGGCAAAGCGCGGCTGGTACTGGCCGGCGATGGCCGCGGCCACCTCGGCCGATTCGCCGTCGGCGCGGGCGTAGTAGCCGCCCATCGTGCCCTGCAGGTCCGGGAACTCACCGACGAGACCGGTCAGGAGGTCGCACTTGGCGAGCAGCGCGGCGCGCTCCGCCTCGCCCGGGTCGACCCCGAACGGTGGCGCGAGGTGGCGGGCAAGGGCCGCGGTCCGCTCGGCCTTGTCGAGGTAGGAGCCGAGGTCCGCCTGGAAGGTGACCCGGCCGAGCGCCTCGGCGCGCGCGGCCAGCGGCGTTGCCCGGTCCTGGTCCCAGAAGAAGGCGGCATCGGCGAGCCGCGGCCGGACGACGCGTTCGTTGCCGGCGGCGACCTGCGCCGGATCGCGGCTGACGAGGTTGGCGACCGTCACGAAGCGGTTGCGCAGTCGACCGTCGCCATCGCGGATCGCGAAGTAGCGCTGGTGTCCTTCGAGCGTGCTGATAAGCACCTCGTCCGGCAGCTCGAGGAAGCGGGCCTCGAAGCCGGCCGCGACCGGCACCGGCCATTCGACCAGCGACGTCACCTCGTCGAGGAGGGCGTCGCTCATGACCGCGCGGCCGCCTTCGGCCTCGGCCAGCGCCGCCACGCCGTCCTGCACGAGCGTCCGGCGGCGGGCGAAGTCGGCGATGACCCGGCCGCGCTTTTCGAGGCGCTTAGCGTACCCGGCCGGCGCCGCGAGCGAGATCGCCTGCGGTGCCATGAAGCGGTGGCCGTAGGTCGTGCGCCCGGCGGGAAGACCGAGCACCGTGGCCGGCACCACGTCCTTGCCGTAGAGCATCACGACCCAGTGCACCGGGCGCGCGAACTCGACCTCGCCCGCGCCCCAGCGCATGCGCTTGGCCACCGGCAGTCCGGCGATCGCGCTGTTGACCATGGTCTCGAGCAGCGTGACCGTCTGCGCGCCCGGCCGGGTCGCCGCGTAGTGCAGGAACTCGCCCTTGGCCTCGCTGACGCGCCCCAGCGCCTCGAGCGGCACGCCGCAGGAGTCGGCGAAGGCGAGCGCGGCGCGGGTCGGCGCGCCGCCCGCGTCGTAGGCGGCGCTGAGCGGCGGCCCACGGCGCGCAATCACCGTATCGGCGGCCGTGTCCCGGAGACCGCGGACCAGCACCGCCAGGCGTCGCGGCGTGCCGAAGGGCTGCACCGCGCCGTGGCCGATGCCGGCCTCGGCGAACAGGCGCGTCAGGGTTTCGGCCAGGGCCGTCGAGAGGGCGAGCACCGCCGCCGACGGCAGTTCCTCGCAGCCGAGTTCGAAGAGGAAGTCGCGGCGTGCCATCAGGCGGCTTCCGTCTTGCGCAGCAGCGGAAAGCCGAGCGCCTCGCGGCTCTTGAGATAGCTTTCCGCGACGCCGCGGGCCAGGGTCCGCACCCGCAGGATGTAGCGCTGCCGTTCGGTTACCGAAATCGCCCGTCGCGCGTCCAGCAGGTTGAAGGTGTGCGACGCGCGCAGCATCTTCTCGTAGGCCGGCAGCGGCACCGCCTCGGTCAGCAGGCGCTGGCAGTCCCGTTCCAGCGCGTTGAACTCGTGCAGCAGTTCCGCGGTGTCGGCCAGCTCGAAGTTGTACTTCGACTGCTCGACTTCGTTCTGGTGGTAGACGTCGCCGTAGGTGACCCGGCCGCCGTCGCCGTCGCTCCAGACGAGGTCGTAGATCGATTCGGTGCCCTGCAGGTACATCGCCAGGCGCTCGAGGCCGTAGGTGATCTCGCCCATGACCGGGCGGCAGTCCTGGCCGCCGACCTGCTGGAAGTAGGTGAACTGCGAAACTTCCATGCCGTTGACCCAGATCTCCCAGCCGAGGCCCCAGGCGCCCAGGGTCGGCGACTCCCAGTTGTCCTCGACGAGGCGCACGTCCTGCACCAGCGGATCGAGACCGACCGCGGCCAGCGAACCGAGGTAGCGGTCGACGAAGTCCGGCGGCGAGGGCTTCATCACCACCTGGAACTGGTAGTAGTGCTGCAGGCGGAACGGGTTGTCGCCGTAGCGGCCGTCGGTGGGCCGCCGGGACGGCTGGACGTAGGCGGCCCGCCAGGGCTCCGGTCCGACCGCGCGCAGGAACGTGGCGACGTGGAAGGTGCCTGCGCCGACCTCGAGGTCGTAGGGCTGCATCAGCACGCAGCCCTGGGCGGCCCAGTACTGCTGCAGGCGCAGGATCAGGTCCTGGAAGGTGCGGGGCCGGTCGGCAAGGCGGGCACGGGCCATGGACGTCCTCTAGCTCGGTGGCCGGCCGCACGCAACGCGCTCGGCCGACGGGTGCGCGAGTATAGCGGAGCCGGCTTTACGGCGGCCCGGGGCGGGCTGGTCGCCCGTTCGTGCACCAAAATAAAGCAGTCCTGTCGCCATGCACTATAATGGTGCCCATTATTGGTGCGACGGCTGCCGACGCCGGTCGGGCCGCCGACTAACGGACTGATTCGACGGCCCCCGCGCGGCGGCACGCTTTCTGCATATCGAGAGGTCTTTACCGATCCCGCCACGATCGAGTTCCGCCGCCGGCCCGCCGGCCGGAACCCGGGCCGTGGCCGCGGCCAGCATCCATCCCGTTCGAGTATCCGGAGGAACATCGATGACCCCTGCCGACGTCGTCAAGCTGATCAAGGAAAAGGAAGTGCGGTACGCCGACCTGCGCTTCACCGACACGCGCGGCAAGGAACAGCACGTGACGGTTCCTTCACGCTACGTCACGGAGGAACTCTTCGTCGAAGGCAAGATGTTCGACGGCTCCTCGATCGCCGGCTGGAAGGGCATCAACGAGTCGGACATGATCCTCATGCCGGATGCGTCGACCGCCGTCATGGACCCGTTCTTCGAGGAGAGCACGGTCAACATCCGCTGCGACATCGTCGAACCGGCGACGATGCAGGGCTACGAGCGCGATCCGCGCTCGCTCGGCAAGCGTGCCGAGGCGTACATGAAGTCGACCGGCATCGCCGACACGGCCTACTTCGGCCCGGAAAACGAATTCTTCATCTTCGACAGCGTCAAGTGGGGCGCCGAGATGCGCGGCTGCTTCGCCGAGATCGACTCGGTGCAGGGCGCGTGGAACAGCGGCCGCGACTACGAGGACGGCAACCGCGGCCACCGCCCGGGCGTCAAGGGCGGCTACTTCCCGGTACCGCCGGTCGATGCCTACCAGGACATCCGCGCCTCGATGTGCATGGCGCTCGAGGAGATGGGTCTCAACGTCGAGGTGCACCACCACGAGGTCGCCACCGGCGGCCAGTGCGAGATCGGCGTCGGCTTCAACACCCTCGTCAAGAAGGCCGACGAGGTGCAGATCCTGAAGTACGCGCTGCAGAACGTCGGCCACGGCTACGGCAAGACCGTGACGTTCATGCCGAAGCCCCTCGTCGGCGACAACGGCAGCGGCATGCACGTGCACCAGTCGCTGTCGAAGGACGGCAAGAACCTGTTCGGAGGCGACAAGTACGGCGGCCTGTCCGACATCGCCCTGTACTACATCGGCGGCATCATCAAGCACGCCCGTGCGATCAACGCCTTCACCAACGCCTCGACTAACAGCTACAAGCGGCTCGTCCCCGGTTTCGAGGCGCCCGTCATGCTCGCCTACTCGGCGCGCAACCGGTCGGCCTCGATCCGCATTCCATGGGTGGCGAGCGCCAAGGCCCGGCGCATCGAGGTGCGCTTCCCGGACTCGACCGCGAATCCGTACTTCGCGTTCGCGGCGATGATGATGGCGGGTCTCGACGGCATCCAGAACAAGATCCACCCCGGCGATCCGGCGGACAAGGATCTCTACGACCTGGAGCCCGAGGAGGCCAAGCACATCCCGACCGTGTGCCACTCGCTCGACATGGCGCTCGAGGCGCTCGACGGCGACCGCGAGTTCCTCAAGCGCGGCGGCGTATTCACCGACGACGTCATCGACGCGTACATCGCGCTGAAGATGCAGGAAGTGACCCGTCTGCGTATGACGACACATCCGATCGAGTTCGACATGTACTACAGCCTCTGATACAGGCCGTGCGGCGGGGGTTGCCCGGCAACCCCCGCCGTCCGCTGTATCGCTAGCCACGGGACAGGGGGGAGGGCTATTCTGCGCACATGGTCAGACCCGCCGTTACCCAGCGTCCCGCCGCCGCACGGCTCGTGGCGGTGGCCCTGTCTTTGCTGGTGGCCGCAACGGCGCCCGCCGGCGGGCCCGGCACCGTCCTCTACAAGTGGGTCGATGCCGACGGCGTCGTCCACTACTCCGACCAGCCGCACGACGGCGCCGAGAAGATCAAGGTCGCCAAGCCGCAGACCTACTCCGCACCCCCGCCTCCCGCACGCGCGTCGGTCGCGCCGTTGTCGCGCCCGGCGACCGGCCAGTCCGCCGCCGTCACGCAGCAGTACACGCGGGTCTCGCTGGTCTCTCCCTCCAATGACGATGTCTACACGAACACCGATGGGCGTGTGGGCTACTCGCTTGCCATAGAGCCCGGGCTCGGTACCGGTCACCAGATATGGATCTTGCTCGACGGACAGCGGGTGGACGGTGCGGGCTCGACGGACGGTACGCTGACCGGTGTCGAGCGCGGCACGCACACGCTGGTGGCCGAAGTGGTCGATTCCGCCGGGCGGATTCTCGGCAGCAGCGAGTCGGTGAGCTTTTCGGTGAACCAGGCCCGGCTCAAGCCCACGCCGCAGCCGCGCTGACCGCCGCCTGCCGTGGCAGGCCACGGCCATGAACGCGCTCGCCGCCACCGGCCGACCCACGGCCCTGCTCGATGCACTGACGACCTCGGTGATCGTCCTGTCGGGCGATGGGCGGGTGCGCTACCTGAACGCCGCCGCCGAGGGGCTGCTCGCCGCCAGCGCGTCGCAGGCCTCGGGCCGCCTCCTTGCCGATCTCCTGCGCGGCACCGAACCGCTGGCGGAGGCCCTGTCGCGGGTCGAGCAGACCGGCCAGCCGGTCGCCACCCGGGAGCTGATGCTGTCGCCGGTGGGCCGGGCCGACCAGCACGTCCAGGCCGACTGCACGGTCTCGCCCCTTGCCGAGGGTGAGGTGCTGCTCGAGTTCGTCGACCAGACCCTGTCGTCGCGGCGCGCGCGCGATGCGAAGCTGCTGTCCCAGGTCGGTGGCAGCAGGCTCATGGTCAAGAGCCTTGCGCACGAGATCAAGAATCCGCTCGGCGGCCTGCGTGGCGCGGCGCAGCTTCTCGCGCGCGAACTGCCGAACGACACGCTGCGCGAATACACGAGCGTGATCATCCGCGAGGCGGACCGGCTCGTGACCCTGGTCGACCGGCTGCTCGGCCCGGGCGCCGCGCCACGGCGCGTGCCGCTCAACCTCCACGAGCCGATCGAGCACGTGCTGAGCCTGCTGCAGACCGACGCGCCGCCGGGCGTGGCGATCGAGCGTGACTACGACCCCAGCCTGCCGCCGCTGTCCGTCGACCGCGACCAGCTGATCCAGGCGATCCTCAATCTCGGTCGCAACGCCGTGCAGGCCATCGGCGGTGAGGGGCGCCTCTGCGTCCGGACCCGCGTGCTGTCGAACGTCACCATCGGCTCCAAGGCGCACCGGGTCGTGGCCAGCATCGCGCTGGAGGATGACGGACCCGGCGTGCCGGTGGATCTCCGGGACAGCCTGTTCTATCCGCTGGTCACCGGCCGGCCCGATGGCACGGGTCTCGGGCTCGCGGTCGCCCAGGAGCTGATCACCCGGCACGGCGGCCTGATCGAATTCGAAAGCAGAGCGGGTTGCACGGTATTCACCGTGCTGCTGCCCTACGGAGACCATCATCATGAGTAAACCCACCACGGTCTGGCTGGTCGACGATGACGCGTCGATCCGCTGGGTTCTCGAGCGGGCGCTGAAGACGGCAGGCCTCGACACCACGGCGTTTCCGGCCGCCGAACCCGCCCGCGAGGCGCTGCGCTACGCGCAGCCCGACGTCATGATCACCGACGTGCGCATGACCGGGGAGTCCGGCCTCGCCCTGCTGTCGCACGTCAGGGCTTCGCACCCGGACATGCCGGTCATCGTCATGACCGCCTACACCGACCTCGACAGCGCGGTCGCGGCCTACCAGGGCGGCGCGTTCGAGTACCTGCCGAAGCCGTTCGACATCGACGAGGCCGTGGCGCTGGTCCGCCGTGCCGCCAGCGGCAGCTCGCAGACCGCGGACGCGATCACGCCCAACCCGGTCATGCCGGAGCTCCTCGGTGCGGCACCGGCCATGCAGGCGGTGTTCCGTGCGATAGGCCGCCTGTCGCGCTCCTCGCTCAGCGTGCTGATCACCGGTGAATCGGGAACGGGCAAGGAGCTGGTCGCGCGCGCGCTGCACCAGCACAGCCCGCGTGCCGGCCGGCCGTTCATCGCCCTGAACACCGCGGCCTTCACGCGCGACCTGCTCGAGTCGGAGCTCTATGGCCACGAGCGCGGCGCCTACACCGGCGCCGAGCGCAGCCGGAGCGGTCGTTTCGAACAGGCCGACGGCGGCACGCTCTTCCTCGACGAGATCGGCGACATGCCGCTCGAGCTGCAGACGCGCCTCCTGCGCGTGCTGGCCGAGGGCGAGTTCTACCGGGTCGGCGGCAGCGTGCCGGTACGCGTCGATGTGCGGGTGATCGCCGCCACCCACCAGGACCTCGACGCCCAGGTCGCAGCCGGCGCCTTTCGCGCCGACCTGCTGCACCGCCTGAACGTGATCCGCATCGAACTGCCGCCGCTGCGCCAGCGCCGCGAGGACATACCGACGCTCCTTGCGCACTATCTCGCGGCAGCGGCGCGCGAGCTCAACGTCGAGCCGAAGGTCCTCGCACCGCAGGCGCGCGACCGGCTGGTCGCGGCGGCCTGGCCGGGCAACGTCCGCCAGCTCGTCAACGCCTGCAGGCGCATGACCGTGACCGCGCCGGGCCGGGAAATCGGTCTCGAGGACCTGCCACCGGATCTCGCCGGTGAGCCGGCGCCGGTCCAGGCCGGCGATCCGGGCTGGCAGCAGGCGCTCAAACGCTGGGCGGAGGTCGCCCCGGCCAACGCCGAGTCGCCGCTCCTGAACCGCGCGCTGCCGGAATTCGAGCGGGCGCTCATCACCGTCGCGCTCGCGCGCTCGGGCGGTCGGCGCCAGGATGCCGCGCGCCTGCTCGGCTGGGGCCGCAATACGCTGACGAGGAAGATGCGGGAGCTGGGCTTCGACGCGGCGCGCTGATGCCGCGCGGACTATAATGGCGGGATGAACGCCCTGCTCAGCTATCTCGACGTGCGCGCCGAGCGCATCGTGTTCGGCAACTCGGTGGAGGACTGGCTCTACGCGGTCGTGCTCGGCATCGGCACGTTCGCGGTGCTGCTCTTCATCCGGCGCCTGGTGCACGGCCGCGCGCGGCGCTATGCGAGGAGCGCGGAGCTGCCGCGAGGCGTGCGGCTCGTCTCGACGCTCGTCGGTCGGACGCAGATCGCGACCCTTTTCGCGCTCTCGATCACCGCCGGTTCCAAGTACCTCGAGCTCGGCCGCCATGCCGAGCGTGTGACCACCGGCCTCATCATCATCCTGATCGGGCTGCAGGTCGGTATCTGGGCCTCGGCTGCCCTCAAGTTCTACCTCAGCGAGAGCCGCGATCACGGCCACACCGCGACGAACGCGACGACGATCAACATCGTCGAGTTCGTCGCCCGCGGCCTGATCTGGACCCTGATCCTGCTCGTGACCCTCGACAACCTCGGCGTCAACATATCGGCGGCCCTGACCGGGCTCGGGATCGGTGGCGTCGCCGTGGCGCTCGCCCTGCAGAATATCCTCGGCGACCTGTTCGCCTCGCTGTCGATCGCCTTCGACAAGCCGTTCGTCGTCGGCGACACGATCGTCGTCGACACCTTCACCGGCACGGTCGAGAGCGTCGGCGTGAAGAGCACCCGGCTGCGCAGCGTCACCGGCGAGCAGATCATCGTCGCGAACGCGGATCTGCTGAAGTCGCGGGTCCGCAACTGGGGAAGGATCGGGTTCCGGCGCCGCGTGTTCACGTTCCGCGTCGCCTACGACACGACGGTCGAGAGGCTGAAGGAGCTGCCGGACGTCGTTCAGGCGCTGGTCGAGGCCGAGCCACAGGCGCGATTCGAGCGCTGCTCGCTGCGCAACCTCAGTGAATCGGCGATCGAATACGAGGTGGCTTTCGTTTCCGAGGACCCGACGTTCGAGCAGCTGCTGCGCATCGAGCAGGCGGTCTACCTCGGGATCCTCGCCGCCCTCGCCGAACGCGCCATCGAGGTGCCGGTGGCGACGACGATTGGCGTGCCGACCCGCGCCTGAGCGGGGCTCAGCCCGGCAGGACGAGGCTGCCGGTCAGTTCCGAGACCGACGAGAGGCCCGCTGCGGCGAGGTAGGCGTCGATGTCGGCATTGAGGCGGATGCAGGCGTGGGGGTCGTAGAAGAGCGCCGTGCCCACGCCGACGGCCGAGGCGCCGGCGATCAGGAACTCGAGGGCATCCTCGGCCGTGACGATGCCGCCCTGGCCGATGATCGGGATGCGGTGCGGCTTCGCCACCTGGTAGACCTGGTGGACCTTGAGGAGCGCGATCGGCTTGATCGCCGGTCCCGACAGGCCACCCTGGACGTTGCCGATCACCGGCCGGCGGGTCGCGGCGTCGATGGCCATGCCCATGACGGTGTTGATCACCGACAGCGCGTCGGAGCCGGCTTCGATGCAGGCCCGGGCGTTGGCCTGGATGTCGGTCTGGTTCGGGGACAGCTTCGTGATCAGCGGCTTGCGGGTCGCAGCCCGGCAGGCGGCGACGACCCGGGCGCTCATCTCGGGGAAGTTGCCGAACTGGACGCCCCCTTCCTTGACGTTGGGGCAGGAGATGTTGATCTCCATCGCATCGATCGGCGAGTCGTCGAAGCGCCGGGTCACCTCGACGTATTCGTCGATGGTCGATCCGGACACGTTGGCGATGAAGCGCGTCTCGCTGAAGTCGAGCGTCGGCAGGATGCTTCTGACCACGGCGTCCACGCCCGGGTTCTGCAGGCCGATCGCGTTCAGCATGCCCATATCGGTCTCGTAGACGCGGTGGGCGGGATTGCCGAGGCGCGGTGCCAGCGTCGTGCCTTTCAGGACCACCGCGCCGACATCGCGGTTCGAGAAGCCCTCGACCCGGGTGTATTCCTCGCCGAAGCCGACGCAGCCAGACAAGAGCACCAGCGGCGAGGCGAAGCGCAGGCCACAGAACGACAGGCCGAGGCGGGGACCGGGGGCGCGGTCGGACGGGGAAGCGGCGGTGGACATCGGGGCATTATAGGGAATGGCGCGGCTCGCGGCAGGACGGCTGCGTCGGTGCGGCGACGTCAGCGCGGTCCTGCGCTACCTTAGCCGGACGGGACGGCGCCAGCGCCGCCCCGCCGGTCGCCCTGCCGTGGCCCGGCCGACGGCCGCGCCGGCGGGCGCCGTTCAGCAGCCATCGCACGTCACAGGAGCACGGCGCTGTTTCACGTCATCCTCGTCACGCCGCAGATTCCCGGCAACACCGGCAACACGATCCGGCTGTGCGCCAATACGGGCTCGATCCTCCATCTCGTGCACCCGCTCGGATTCAGCCTTGCCGACCCGCATCTGAGGCGGGCGGGGCTGGACTATCACGACCTCGTCAACGTGCGCGAGCACGCCGATCTCGACGCCTGCCTCGCGACCCTGGCCGGTCGACGGGTACACGTGATCGAGACGGGCGGTGCAGAGAGCTATGCTGCGGTACGCTATGCACCGGGCGACGTGCTGCTGTTCGGTTGCGAGACCGCGGGCCTCGATCTCTCGGTCCTCGGCCGCTTTGCCGCCAGTGACGTGCACCGGATACCGATGCGACCCGGCAATCGCAGCCTGAACCTGTCGAATGCCGTCGCTCTGGTCGTGTACGAGGCCTGGCGCCAGAACGACTTCGCCTCGCCACCAACGACTGCAGGAGCCGCGGAATGAAGATCGACAATGCCGGTTCCGGGCTGAGCCCGTGGCGCCGCCGGGTCCTGCCACTCGTGCTGGCCGCGGTGCGGGCGCTCGTCGCCTACGTGATCCTCGGCGCCCCGTTCGAACTCCTGGTGAAGGACACGCTTTTCCTCACCGGCTATGCCCCGCACTGGCTGCAGTACGCGCTGGCGACGCTGATGGCGGTGGGCGCTGCGCTCTTCGTCTTTCCGCGCACGGTCGCGGTCGGCGCGGCGCTCCTCGCCGCGTCGCTGCTGCTGTTCGAGTACCTGTGGCGGCACGTGGGCCAGGACCCGCACGGCACGACGCTCGCCGCATCGTGCGCCCTGCTCGGCATCCTCGCGCTCAGCGACTGGTCGACGCGGCGCCTGCAGCGGCGCATCTACGGGACCGCGCCGAACTGAGCGGCTAGCGGCTGCGCTCAGCCTCGGCGTCGGTCTCGGCGCGGACGCTGCGCTGCATGAGGTTCGCAACCGCGTCCTGCAGGGGCCGCTGCTCGTAGAGCACGGCGTGAACCTCGGCGGCAATCGGCATGTCGACCGCGTGCGCGGCCGCGACGCCGTGCAGGGCGCGCGCCGCGCGCACGCCCTCGACCACCTGGCCGATGGTGGCGTGCGCCTGCGCGGCGCTGGCGCCGCGGGCGATCGCGAGGCCAAAGCGGCGGTTGCGTGACTGGTCGTCGGTACACGTCAGCACCAGGTCACCGAGGCCGGCCAGCCCCATGAACGTGTCCGGTCGGGCACCGAGCGCGAGCCCGAGGCGGGTCATCTCGGCCAGCCCGCGAGTGATCAGCGCGCTGCGGGTGTTGGCGCCGAAGCCCATGCCGTCGGCGATGCCGGTGGCGATGGCCAGCACGTTCTTGACCGCGCCGCCGACCTCGACGCCGATGATGTCGTCGGAGGTATAGGCGCGGAAGCGCTCTGAGGAGATCGAGGTCGCGAGGTGGTGCGCGTGCGCGGCATCGGTCGAGGCCACGGTCAGCGCCGTCGGCAGGCCGCGCGCCACCTCGCTCGCAAAGGTCGGTCCCGACAGGACAGCGGTCGGGACGTCCCGGCCGAGGACCGCGGCGGCAACGGCGTGCGGCAGGAGGCCGGTGTCCTGCTCGAAACCCTTGGTGGCCCACGCCAGACGCGTGCCCTGCCTGAGCACCGGCCTTAGCTGCTCAAGGGTGCTGCGAAAGGCCTGGCTCGGTACCGCCAGCACGATGTCCGGCGCCCGCACCGCAACCGCGAAATCGGCTTCTATGACGAGGCCTGGTGGCAGGACCGCGCCCGGCAGGTAGCGTTCGTTCGTGCGCCGCCCGGCCATCGCCGCCAGCGCCGCCGGATCACGGCCCCAGAGCAGGACGGGCCGGCCGGCGCGCGCGAACTGAATCGCGAGCGCCGTGCCCCATGAACCGGCGCCGAGCACGGCGACCGGTTCCCCGGCCGGGCGGTGGTCGGTGCCGGTGTGCTTCAGTTGATCGCCTGGGGCGCCGCGGCCGCCGCCGCCGCCGCCTGCTGCTCGGCCGACTGCTGCAGCAGGGCGTCGAAGTTGACGGGCGGCAGCAGGAACGCCGGGAAGCCGCCGCGCATGACGAGGTCGGAGACCGCCTGCCGGGCGTAGGGGAACAGCACGCTCGGCAGGTAGGCGCCGACGATCCGGCGCAGGTCCTCCTCGGCGTAGCCGCGCGCCACGAAGAGGCCTGCCTGCTTGACCTCGACGAGGTAGGCGACCTTGTCCTGAACCTTCGCTTCGAGCGTAATGGTCAGCACCACCTCGTGGACGTCCGGCGCCAGCGTCGCGGCCGACGTGTTCATCTGCATGCCGAACTGCGGGTTCCATTCCTGCACGCCGAGATTCGGTCCGGCCGGCGCCTCGAACGAGGCGTCCTTGACGTAGACGTTCTGCAGGTTGAGTTCGGGGCCGTTCGGGATCTGGCCAGGGTTGAAGTTGGCCGAAGGGTCGTCTGCCATGATGAGTCCTTGGGAAGTCGTGTCGGTCGATGAAAGGAAACGGAGCAGTGTAGGTTCCGGACGTTGCAGATCTGCGAGGGGATCCGTTCCCGGCCGGCCTGCGGTCAGGCCGGGGGCTTGAGCAGCGGGTCCAGTCCGCCGCTGCGGTCGAGGTCGTGCAGGTCGTCGCAGCCGCCGATGTGCCGGTCGCCGATGAAGATCTGCGGCACCGTCCGCCGCTGGCTGCGCGCCATCATTTCCGCGCGCGCACCCGGCACGACGTCGACGTCGACCTCGGTGACGGTGGCACCCTTGGCCGCGAACAGCGCCCGGGCGCGGACGCAGTAAGGGCACCACTGCGACAGGTACATGACGATCGGCGGCTGGGCCACGGTCGGACTCCGCTCGGATCCGGTCAGCTGCGCGTCAGCGGCAGGTTCTCCTGCCGCCACGCCGCGATGCCGCCGCGCAGGTTGTAGGCCTGCTTGAAGCCCAGCCGGCCGAGTTCGCGGGTCGCGGAACCGGCGGTCATGCCGGTCGCGCAATAGGCGATCAGCGGCTTTTCCTTCCACTTGGCGAGGCCACTGGCGCCGGCGACGATGTCAATGCCCGGCATGTGCCGCGCGTTCGCGATGTGGCCGGCCGCATACTCCTCGCGGCTGCGCAGGTCGATCGCGATCGCGCCCCCGTTCAGCAGGCGCACCGCCTGGCTCGGCGAGATGGCGCCGTGTTCCAGCGTCAGGTGCCGGAACTCGGAGACGGCCAGGACCACGAGCATGCCGACGAGCAGCAGCGCGTAGGGCCAGTGGTTGACGACATACTCGGACAAGTGCGGCATGGCAGACACGGTCGACCCGGAGGTCGCCTCGTAACGAAAAGGGGTATCGGGACCCTGCCGCTGCAGGACTCCCGGCAAGCTGACATTATAGCAGCGACCCATTCCACGCCGCCCGTCTCTAAGGTTCCAGGGATCCACCGCCCGTCGTGTCGCCGCGCCGCCCGTCCCCCGCCGCCGCCCTGGTTGCCCTGCTCTTCGCGGCCCTGCCGGGGGCCGCGAACGAGACCGACACCCGTGCCGAGCTCGCCCGGGTCCAGGCCCGGATCCGCAAGGTCACCGAGTCGGTCCATGCCGAGGCGGCGACCCGGGATGAGGCGGCCGCGGCGCTGCGGGCGGCCGACGAGTCCCTGAAAACGGCCCGCGAGCGCCTCGAGGCCGCACGCAATGCGCGCGACGGTGCCGAACGCCGGCTG
>CAIMCI010000309.1 GCA_903839465.1 uncultured Pseudomonadota bacterium | reverse complement strand
TCAAGGCCTTCTCCAAGGACAACGACAAGCTCGTCACTACGCTCGTTTCGATCGGCGGCCAGGTGCTGCCGCCGAAGGCGATCGACCAGGTGGCGAGTCTACCGACCCGCGAGCAGGCGCTGGCGACTCTGATGGGGCTGATGAGGCAACCCATCGAGAAGTTCGTCCGGACGCTGGCCGAGCCGCACGCCAAGCTTGCGCGCACGGTTGCCGCGATTCGCGATCAGAAGCAGGCGGCCGGCGCGTGAGCGCTGCCGTCATTCGGGTAAACATTCAAACGTTAATTTTCAGGAGCTAATCAAATGGCCGTTTCCAAGGACGAAATTCTCGACGCAATCTCGAACATGACCATCATGCAGGTCGTCGAGTTGATCTCCGACATGGAGAAGAAGTTCGGCGTTAGCGCCGCTGCCGCCGTCGCCGTCGCTGCCGCGCCGGGCGCCGCCGCCGCTGCCGCTGCCCCGGCGGAAGAGCAGACCGAGTTCACCGTGACGCTCAAGGAATACCCGGCTGAAAAGAAGGTCACCGTCATTAAGGTCATCCGTGAGGTCACGGGTCTTGGCCTGAAGGAAGCGAAGGACCTGGTCGAGGGCGTGCCCTCGGTCGTCAAGGATTCGGTCAACAAGGCCGACTCCGAGAAGATCAAGAAGTCGCTCGAAGACGCCGGCGCCAAGGTCGAGGTCAAGTAAGGCCTCCATGCGCGGGTATTTCTCCGCGCTGTTAGGGCAAAGCGAGCCCGCCCCGCGTCTATGCGCCGGGCGGGTACTCGCGTTTGCCGCGATGACTGTTTGTGACGGGGCGGCGGGACTTCCGCGCTCCGCTTTGTGGCCAGTAATGGCCGCACGTTAGATTTAGAGGGTGACGCTCATGGCCTATTCGTTCACCGAGAAGAAGCGCATTCGCAAGGACTTCGGCAAGCGTTCGAGCATTCTCGACGTGCCGTACCTGCTGGCGATCCAGCTGGATTCCTATCGCCGCTTCCTGCAGGCGGAAGCCGCCGAGACTGCCCGCGACGACGTGGGTCTGCACGCCGCCTTCAAGAGCGTTTTCCCGATCACCAGTTACAGTGGCAATGCCACGCTTGAATACCTGAGCTACCGCCTCGGCGAGCCGGTATTCGACGTCAAGGAGTGCCAGCTCCGCGGGCTGACCTACGCCGCGCCGCTGCGCGTCAAAGTCCAGCTCAAGGTCTACGAGAAGGACGCCTCCGGCGCCCGCAAGCTGAAGCGCGACATCGCCGAGCAGGAGGTCTACCTCGGCGAGCTGCCGCTGATGACCGACAACGGCACGTTCATCGTCAATGGTACCGAGCGCGTCATCGTCTCGCAGCTGCACCGCAGCCCGGGCGTGTTCTTTGACCACGACAAGGGCAAGACCCACTCGTCGGGCAAGCTGCTGTTCCAGGCCCGCATCATCCCCTACCGCGGTTCGTGGCTCGACTTTGAGTACGATCCGAAGGACTGCCTGTTCGCGCGCATCGACCGTCGCCGCAAGCTGCCGGTGACCATCGTGCTACGGGCTCTCGGCTATACCGAAGAGCAGATGCTCGACATCTTCTTCGAGAAGAACACGTTTTTCCTGTCAGCCGAGCAGACCGACCTCGAGCTCATTCCGGCCCGCCTGCGCGGCGAGACTGCAGCCTTTGAGATTCGCATCGGCGACACGGTCATCGTCGAGGAAGGCCGCCGCATCACCGCGCGCCATGTCCGCCAGCTCGAGGATGCGGGCGTCAAGCGCATGCCCGTGCCGGTCGAGTACCTGGCCGGCAAGGTCCTCGCCCATGACGTCGTCAACAAGGACACGGGCGAGGTACTCGCCAAGGTCAACGAGATCCTGACGGTCGCGACCGTGCAGAAGCTGATCGAGGGCGGCGTCGAGGAGATCCGCACCCTCTACGTGAACGACCTCGACCGGGGTCCGTACATCTCGGACACGCTGCGCATCGATCCGACCCGCACGCGCCTGGAGGCGCTGGTCGAGATTTACCGCATGATGCGTCCGGGCGAGCCGCCGACCAAGGACGCCGCCGAGAATCTGTTCCACAACCTCTTCTTCAACCCGGAGCGTTACGACGTTTCGCCGGTCGGCCGGATGAAGTTCAACCGCCGCGTCGGTCGCGATTCCGTGGTCGGACCGGGAATCCTGTACGACGGCACGTACTTCTCGCGCCTGACGACCGAGTTCGGCAAGAAGCATTACGCCGAGCACGGCGATATCTCCGACGTCATCGACGTCCTGAGGACGCTGATCGACATCCGCAACGGCAATGGCGTCGTCGACGACATTGACCATCTCGGCAACCGCCGGGTGCGCAGCGTCGGCGAGATGGCCGAGAACGCCTTCCGCATCGGTCTCGTACGGGTCGAGCGCGCCGTCAAGGAGCGCCTGACGCTTGCCGAGAGCGAGCCGCTGATGCCGCAGGAGATGATCAACGCGAAGCCCGTGGCGGCCGCGGTCAAGGAGTTCTTCGGCTCCTCCCAGCTCAGCCAGTTCATGGACCAGAACAACCCGCTGTCGGAGGTTACCCACAAGCGGCGCGTCTCGGCCCTCGGCCCGGGCGGCCTGACGCGCGAGCGCGCGGGCTTCGAAGTCCGCGACGTCCACCCGACGCATTACGGGCGCGTCTGCCCGATCGAGACGCCGGAAGGACCGAACATCGGTCTGATCAACTCGCTGTCGGTCTATGCCCGCACCAACGCCTACGGCTTCCTCGAGACGCCGTACCGCAAGGTCGAGGGTGGCCGGGTCAGGGACGGAATCGAGTTCCTCTCGGCCATCGAGGAGAGCCAGTACGTCATCGCCCAGGCGAACGCCGAGCTCGACGCGACGGGCCAGTTCATCGACGAGCTCGTCTCGTGCCGACATCAGAACGAGTTCACGCTGATGCCGCGCGAGCGCATCAATTTCATGGACGTCAGCCCCAAGCAGATCGTCTCGGTAGCGGCGTCCATGATCCCGTTCCTCGAGCACGACGACGCCAACCGCGCGCTCATGGGTTCGAACATGCAGCGCCAGGCCGTACCCACCCTGCGTGCCGAGACGCCGCTGGTCGGAACCGGCATGGAACGTGCCGTCGCCATCGACTCGGGCGTGACCGTGGTCGCGCGCCGTGGCGGCCTGGTCGACTCCGTCGACGCCGCGCGTATCGTCGTGCGCGTCAATGACAACGAGACGACGGCAGGTGAGCCTGGCGTAGACATCTACGGTCTCACCAAGTACCAGCGTTCGAACCAGAACACCTGCATCAACCAGCGCCCGCTGGTCAATGTCGGCGATCGCATCGAGCGCGGCGACGTGCTGGCCGACGGCCCGTCGACGGACCTCGGCGAGCTCGCGCTCGGCCAGAACCTTCTGGTCGCGTTCATGCCCTGGAACGGCTACAACTTCGAGGACTCGATCCTGATCTCCGAGCGTGTCGTCCAGGAGGACCGCTTCACGACGATCCATATCGAGGAGCTGGCCTGCGTCGCGCGCGACACCAAGCTCGGGCCCGAGGAAATCAGCGCTGACATCCCGAACGTCGGCGACTCGGCGCTTGCCAAGCTGGATGAGGCCGGCATCGTCTTCATCGGAGCCGAGGTCAAGGCCGGCGACATTCTGGTGGGCAAGGTCACGCCGAAGGGCGAGACCCAGCTGACGCCGGAAGAAAAGCTCCTGCGGGCAATCTTCGGCGAGAAGGCGAGCGACGTGAAGGACACGTCGCTGCGCGTACCGCCGGGCATGGACGGCACCGTCATCGACGTGCGGGTCTTCACCCGCGACGGCGTGCAGAAGGACGCGCGTGCGCTTTCGATCGAGAAGGCCGAGATCGAACGGGTCCGCAAGGACCTGAACGACCAGCGCCGCATCCTCGAGGACGACCTGTTCGTCCGCGTCCGCGCGATGCTGATCGGCAAGACGGCCGAAGGCGGCCCGAAGAAGCTGAAGTCCGGTACGGCCATCAGCGCCGAGTACCTTGACGATCTGCCGCGCGAGCAGTGGTTCGAGATCCGCCTGTCGGACGACGACGCGAACGCCCAGCTCGAGCAGGTTGCCGAGCGCCTCAAGGCCCAGCACAAGGCCTTCGAGAAGCGCTTCGACGACAAGAAGGCCAAGATCACGGCTGGCGACGACCTCGCTCCGGGCGTCCTCAAGATGGTCAAGGTGTACCTGGCGGTCAAGCGCCGCGTGCAGCCCGGCGACAAGATGGCCGGACGCCACGGCAACAAGGGCGTCATCTCGACGATCGTGCCGGTCGAGGACATGCCGTACTCGGCGGACGGTACGCCGGTCGACATCGTGCTGAACCCGCTCGGTGTGCCGTCGCGTATGAATATCGGGCAGGTGCTCGAGACGCATCTCGGCTGGGCCGCCAAGGGGCTGGGCATCAAGATCGGCAAGATGATCGAAAGCCAGGCCGCGGTCACGGAACTCCGCGGCTTCCTCGACCAGGTCTACAACAAGTCGGGCGGGCAGACCGAGGACATCGCCTCGCTGACCGACGTCGAGGTCAGGGAACTCGGCCGGAATCTCAGCCGTGGCGTGCCGATGGCAACGCCGGTGTTCGACGGTGCGACCGAGGCCGAGATCAAGGGCCTGCTCGCGCTCGCCGACCTGCCGACGTCGGGCCAGACCATCCTCTTCGACGGTCGCACGGGCGAACGGTTCGAGCGTCCGGTGACCGTGGGCTACATGTACATGCTGAAGCTCAACCACCTGGTCGACGACAAGATGCACGCGCGTTCGACCGGGCCGTACTCGCTCGTCACCCAGCAGCCGCTGGGCGGCAAGGCGCAGTTCGGCGGCCAGCGCTTCGGCGAGATGGAAGTCTGGGCGCTCGAGGCGTACGGCGCCTCCTACACGCTGCAGGAAATGCTGACGGTGAAGTCCGACGACGTGAACGGTCGCACTCGGATGTACAAGAACATCGTCGATGGAAACCACCAGATGGATGTGGGCATGCCCGAATCCTTCAACGTGCTCGTTAAGGAAATTCGCTCACTCGGAATCAACATCGAGCTGGAGGAAGAGGGGCAATAGCGCCTCCCCCGGTCGATAGTCGAGATTTGGATTCTAGAGAGCAATTGCGAACACGGCAGGAGTCGATATGAAGGACCTACTGAAGCTCTTCAAGCAGGACGTGCCCAAGGAGCATTTCGATTCGATCCGGATCGGACTGGCCTCCCCGGACCTGATCAAGTCCTGGTCATTTGGCGAGGTTAAGAAGCCGGAGACCATCAATTACCGGACCTTCAAGCCGGAACGCGATGGTCTTTTCTGCGCCAAGATATTCGGGCCGGTAAAGGACTACGAGTGCCTGTGCGGCAAGTACAAGCGCATGAAGTATAAGGGCATTGTCTGCGAAAAGTGCGGCGTCGAAGTCACCGTTCAGAAGGTGCGCCGCGACCGCATGGGCCATATCGAGCTGGCCAGCCCCGTCGCCCATATCTGGTTCCTGAAATCGCTGCCGTCGCGCATCGGCTTGATGCTGGACATGACGCTGAAGGATCTGGAGCGGGTTCTTTATTTTGAAAATTACATCGTCATCGAGCC
>CAIMCI010000308.1 GCA_903839465.1 uncultured Pseudomonadota bacterium | reverse complement strand
TTCCAGAAGCAGGTGGTCGCGGCCGCGGTGATCGTGATCCCGCGCTCCTGCTCCTGCTCCATGTAGTCCATCACGGCCGCGCCGTCGTGGACCTCGCCGATCTTGTGCGACACGCCGGTGTAGAACAGGATGCGTTCGGTCGTCGTGGTCTTACCCGCATCGATGTGCGCGGAAATCCCGATGTTCCGATAGCGCTCGATTGGGGTCGTGCGTGCCACAGTGACCGCTCCGTAAGGATTCGCCGCGGAACCCGACGGCTCCCGGGACGGCAGCCGATTTTCCCGACTGCTAAAAAAAACTCAAGGCGGAACCTGCCGCCTTTGGAACTCCCGCGCCGAGGATCGTGGCGCCGGGTGCGTGGCCGCACCCGGCGCAGGACGACCGGTTACCAGCGATAGTGCGCGAACGCCTTGTTGGCGTCGGCCATGCGGTGCGTGTCTTCGCGCTTGCGCACGGCGGCGCCGCGGTTCTCGGCCGCTTCGAGCAGCTCGTGCGCCAGGCGCTGCGCCATCGACTTCTCGGTGCGGGCACGCGAGGCCTCGATCACCCAGCGCATCGCCAGCGTCTGGCGACGCGAGGCGCGCACTTCGACCGGCACCTGGTAGGTCGCGCCGCCGACGCGACGGGACTTCACCTCGACCATCGGCTTGACGTTGTCGAGAGCCGTCTGCAGCACCTGCAGGGCCTGGTCACCCGGACGGCCGGTACGCTCGCTGATGCGGTCGATCGCGCCGTAGATGATGCGCTCGGCGGTCGACTTCTTGCCGCGCTCCATCACCATGTTCATGAACTTGGCCAGCATCTCGCTCCCGAACTTGGGGTCGGGGAGGATGAGGCGGACGGGAGCTGCGGAGCGTCGTGACATGTATCGTTACCTTCAATTGGCAGGGCGGGCGTCGGGCCCGGCCTGCGGATTACTTCTTGGCGCGCTTCGCGCCGTACTTCGAACGGCTCTGCTTGCGGTCGGCGACGCCGGCGCAGTCGAGCGTGCCACGGACGGTGTGGTAGCGGACGCCCGGGAGGTCCTTGACGCGACCGCCGCGGATCAGGACCACCGAGTGCTCCTGGAGGTTGTGGCCTTCGCCACCGATATAGCTCGTCACTTCGTAGCCGTTGGTCAGGCGGACACGGCAGACCTTGCGGAGCGCCGAATTCGGCTTCTTCGGCGTGGTCGTGTAGACACGGGTGCACACGCCGCGCTTCTGCGGGCTGGCGCCGAGGGCCGGGACCTTCGATTTCGAGGCCGGATCGGTCCGCCCGTCGCGGATCAGCTGGTTGGTCGTTGACATGCTCTGCCTTGCGTCGAGGTTCCTGCGGCGGTGCACCGAGACATTCGGTACGGCCTGGACCGTGGAACTGTCCATATCCTGAAGAACAGTCGGGCCGCTGGTGGGCGGCCCGAAGGGAATCAGGTGTACGCCGGGCCGCGCGGTCGGGCGCATCCCGGGGTGAATAGCCGCAGAATTCTAGGGGACGATCGGGCCGCGGTCAACGGGGCCGTTCGCCAGCGCCGCCGGCACCCGGTACCCTGTGCAAAGCCGGCGCTGCCCGTTCGCCGAACGGGCCCGGCGCCGGCGTTGCCCGCCCGGGGCTCCGGCGGAGGGTTGTCCATGTCGTCGCCTCGGATCCGCGGCATCGTCCTGATGATACTGGCCGTGGCGGTCTTCGCGGTCATGGACCTGTGCCTGAAACTCGTTTCCGCTCAACTACTTCCGCTGCAGGTGGCGACTTTACGCGCTGTCTCGTCGCTGCCCTTCGTCCTGCTCGGCGTGGCCTGGGCGGGCCGCCTGCACCACCTTCGCATGCACCGCTACGGGCTGCATCTTGCCCGGGGCGCGTTGTCGGTCGCCATGATCGCGACCTACTCCTACGCCGTCGGCCACATGTCGCTGTCGGGGGTCTACACGGTCTTTATGGTGGCGCCGCTGATGGTAACCGCGATATCCGTGCCCGTTTTCGGCGAATCCGTCCGGATAGATGCATGGATTGCGATTATCGTGGGGCTGGTCGGCGTGGTCGTGGTGCTCGGCCCGGACTCGGGCGCCCTGAACCTCGCCGGGTCCCTGGCCGCGCTCGCCTCCGCGTGCTGCTACACGGTCAACTACGTGCTGGCCCGCAAACTCGCCCCCACCGAAAGCACGGATGGCCTCGTGTTCTGGGTGCTGGCGCTGATGGCGCTGATCAGCGGCGCCGCCGGCTACGCCGACTGGCAGCCGGTGCCGCGCGGCCTGTGGCCCGCGATTCTCGTCATCGGCATCACCGGCGCCGTCGCCCAGTACTGCATTACGCGCGCCTTCCTGCTGGCGCCGGCGTCAGTCATCGCGCCGTTCGAATACACGGCGCTCCTCTGGGGCGGGCTAATCGACTGGTTCGTCTGGCGGACCCGCCCGACGCTGCCGATGCTGGCGGGCGCGGCGCTCATCGTCGGCAGCGGCATCTACGTCATGCTGGCCAATGCCGGAACGGCACCGGCCGAACGCCTCGCCGCCGAGTGCGATCCGCACCCGTAGGCCTGTGGCCATACTGGACGGTGGCGATCGGCAAGGCCGCGGGAATTGCTCGATTCGCCGAGCCCGCGGCGCAGCAGAAAAACCAATCGAAATAAGACAAAAATGCCCGTAGTTCACGCCGCGCGCGCGCGTTATGCTCGGCATCAAGGGGGCGCTCGCGCGCCAACGAAAGGCCCATGCAGCCGCTCCGACGGCCGCTAAGGGCACTGAGCCAAAAACATGAGTTCTTCATCAGGGGAATACCACATGCGTAGAACGCAGATCGTGGCCGGAATCGCCGCCGCGCTCGTCACCGCCTACACGGCGGCGGCGGCGACGCCGTCCATCCCGCACGAGGCCCTTCAGGGCAACGACGACGGGGTACTGAAGCCGGACGTCTATCGGGCGATCGACAAAGCCTATCCCAACAACACCGTCGAACCGGCGCAGGTGCGCGGCTCGATCAACGCCTGGCGCGCCCTTGGCTCGATCGTCGCCGACGACGCCCAGCCGTGGAAGCTGGCGACACCGGCGGTCAACACCGTCGATCCGGTCACGACCTATACCGGTCGCGGCACGACCGCCTCGGGTCGCGTCACCGCGCTCGCCCTGAGCCCGAACTGCAGCACCGCGCACTGCGTCGCCTTCCTCGGCGCCGCCGGCGGCGGCGTCTGGCGGCTGGACGACCCGTTCGGCAGCCCCGGCAGCTGGAAGCCGGTGCAGTCCGGCCTCGACTCCAAGGCCATCGGCTCGATCGCACTCGACCCCAACGGGCGCGGCGACGTGATCTACGCCGGTACGGGCGAACCCAACCAGTCGGGCGACAGCGAAGCGGGCCTTGGCCTGTACCGCTCGGCCGACGGCGGCAAGTCCTGGAACCTGCTCCCGGCCAGCGTGCCCTTCTCTGAAGGCCTGGCCATCGCCTCGGTCGTCGTCGACCCGCGCGACTCGAACCACATCTACTTCGGCACGACGCTCGGCGTGCACGGTTCGGCCGCCGCGGCATCGGGCAAGCGCCCGCCGCACACGGCACCGGTCGGCCTGTTCGAATCCCGCGACGGCGGCGCCACGTTCAACCGCCTGCTGGTCTCGCAGTCGTCCGATCCGGTGTTCGGCGGCATCGTCCAGATCGCGCTCGATCCGACGGACCCCGACACGGTCTACGCCTCGGCGTTCGGCATCGGCGTCCTGCGTTCGTCGAAGAAGCTCGACGGCGACACGAGCTTCCGCACGGTGTTCGCGACCGGCCAGCCGGCCGACGCCTACAACCGCCTGGCGATCGCGCTGAACAAGCTCGGCAAGACGACCCGCGTCTACGTCGCCGACTCGGTCGATGCGACCAGCAGCTCGGCCCTCTACCGGGTGGATGACGCCCGCGTCCCGGCATCGACCCTCAACGCCGGCAACAACGAGGGCTGGATCTCGCTGTCCAGCGCCACGAACGGCGACCCGGGCTTCGCGAGCTACGGCTTCTGCGAAGGACAGTGCTGGTACGACATCTTCGTGGCATCCCCGCCCGGCCAGCCCGACACGGTCTGGATCGGCGGCTCGATGAACTACGACGAGATCTTCGGCCAGCAGCCGAAGCGTTCGAACGGTCGCGCGGTCATGCGCTCGACCGATGCCGGTGTGCATTTCACCGACATGACGAACGATTCGCGCAACCCGTCGCTCGGCATGCACCCCGACCAGCACGCGATCGCCATCGCCCCGTTCAATCCGGGCAAGGCGCTCGTCGGCTCGGACGGCGGCGTCGTGCGCCTGGACGGCAAGTTCGTCGACGCCTCGGCGACCTGCGCCGGCCGCGGCCTGGGTGCGACTGACCTCGCCGAGTGCCAGTCCTGGCTCTCGTCGATCCCGAACCGCATCGATCCGCTGAACACCGGCCTGACGACCCTGCAGTTCCAGAGCGTGTCGCTGAACCCGCACGACCCGCGCAACAGCTGGCAGGGTGGCACGCAGGACAACGGCACCTGGTCATCCAACGCCCGCCTGGGCAAGTGGTTCGAATCGGTCGGCGGTGACGGTGGCCAGTCGGGCTTCGACTCGGCCAACCCGAGCGTGCGCTTCCACTCGTACTACGGCCCGCAAATCGACATCAATTTCAATGGTGCGGATCCCCTCGGCTGGACCTGGATCAGCGACCCGATCGCCGGTTCGGGCGAGGCCTCGCAGTTCTACATCCCGGCGATCGCCGACCCGGTCGTG
>CAIMCI010000307.1 GCA_903839465.1 uncultured Pseudomonadota bacterium | reverse complement strand
TGGTTTCGCAGCATCAGGAAGTGCTTCGTGCCCAGATCGGCGACAAGACGCGCCTTTTCGTCGGCCTTGAGCGCGACCCCTTCGTAGTCGTGGTAGGCCAGCGAGGCGAGTACGAAGATTGACTGCTGCGAGATCGGCAGGACGCCGGCCCGCTGCGCGGCGACGGCAACGCCATTCAGGCTGTGCGCGTGGAAGACGACGTGCGCATCGGTGCGCGCCGCATGGATCGCGCTGTGGATCAGGAATCCGGCGGGGTTGATGTCGTGGGCAGACTCCGCCACCTTGCGTCCCGCGAGATCGACCTTGACGAGGCTCGAGGCCGTGATCTCCTCGAACAGGAGGCCGTACGGGTTGATCAGGAAATGCGCCTCTGGCCCCGGCACGCGCGCGGAGAGGTGCGTAAAGACGAGATCGTCCCAGCCAAAGAGCGCCACCAGGCGATAGGCCGCGGCCAGGGCCACCCGGATGTCCCATTCGCCCGGAACCAGATCGGCTCCGGTCTCGCTCGGCGTCATCGTCATCACGGCACCTCCTGCGCAGGCAAGCGTCCAGTCTAGCCTTTCAGGCGGCTGAGCAGGTCCAGCAGCGCAGTCGCACGGCGGCCGTAGGGTGGCTGGAAAAGCCACTGCACTGCGGAAACCGGCCCCTGCGTAAATACCGGGCGCAGCTTCGAGAAGGTGTTGAAACCCTCCTCGGCGTGGTAGTGCCCCATGCCACTGGCGCCAACGCCGCCGAAGGGCAGGTCCGGCTGGCCGACGTGCAGCAGCGTGTCGTTGATCGCAACGCCTCCGGACAGGATTCGCGTCAGGTAATACGCCTGCTCCGCGCGCGACCTGGCGAAGGGGTAGAGAGCCAGGGGCCGGTCACGACCGTTGACGTAGGCGACCACTTCCTCGCGCTCGCGGTAGGCGATCACCGGCAGGATCGGCCCGAAGATCTCGCGCTGCATCACCAGCATGTCGTCGGTCGGATCGAGGACGAGGTGCGGCGCGAGTCGCCGGCGTTTGGTGTCCGGCACCTGCCCGGGGCAGAGATTGACCAGCCGCCCGCCGCGCGCTTCGGCATCCGCCAGCGTATCGAGCAGGCGCCGGTAGGACCGCTCGTCGATGATCGACGTGTAGTCCAGTCCGTTGAGGTCGGTGTACCGGGCGGCGGCGATGTCCTGGCAATGGCGCACGAACGCGTCGATCGAGCGTTCGGGTACGAAGACGTAATCGACGGCGAGGCAGACCTGCCCGGCATTGAGCAGCTTGCCCCAGAGGATGCGTTCGGCAGCGGTCTCGAGCGGAAAGTCGGCTGCAATGACCGCGGGACTCTTGCCGCCAAGCTCAAGCGTGACCGGCGTGAGATTCGGCGCCGCACCCGCAAGCACGGCGCGACCCGTTGCGCCGGAGCCGGTAAAGAGGAGGTGGTCCCACGGCAATGCGGCAAAGGCGCGACCGGTCCCGCCGCTGTCCGGCACGAACTGCAGCGTCTCGGCATCGAGGTAGCGACCGCTCGTGCCCGCGAGCAGGCTGGCCAGCCGCGGCGACAGCTCGGACATTTTGACGCTGGCCCGATTGCCCGCCGCAAAGACCGACAGGAGCGGCGCGATGCTCAGAAGCAGCGGGAAGTTCCACGGGACGATGACGCCGACCACGCCGAGCGGCTGCGGCACTACCCGATTGGCGGCACCCGGGGCAACGAGCCAGTCGACGTGCCGTCGCCGCGGGCGCATCCAGCCGCGCAGGCGCCGGCGCGTATACGTCAGGCTGTCGAGGAGGACAAAGTATTCGGCAAACAGCGTCTCGAAGCGCGACCGTCCGCCAAAATCCCCGTCGATCGCCGCCACGATCGAATCCCGGTGATCGCGGATCAGGTCGCCCAATGCTTCCAGCCACCGGCGACGGGTGCTGGCTGACGGAACCGGGTCAGCCAGGTACGCGGCACGCTGCCGTTCAAAGCCCGGGCGCAGGACGGCCGGATCGGCGGGGACAGGCGGCACCAGCTGCATCGGGCTATCGTGCGGCGCCGGCCGGAGCCTGTAAAGCGTGAGGCCCTCAGCGCGCGACGGGGGCCTGCGGTGTCGGGCTGTAGCGCAGTTCGACCCGCACCCGGCGCGCGCTTCCGGCACCGACCGGGGCGATCCGGGAGATCAACCAGCCGCGCTGGCCGCAGTGTCCCTCAATGGATGCCGAGGCGTCGCCGAACATCGCCGGAACGAGGCGCGGCGCCCCGAGCAGCTCGTAGGCCGGGTCGCAGCCCTGCACGTTGAACGGCGCGAGGCCGATCGCCTGGCCTTCGTGGACCGGTGTCGAACAGGCCGTGAGGTCACACCGTGCTGCGCCCAGGATGTCGACGGTAAGCGCGATGTGGACGTAACAGGCGCTTTCGGGACCAATCGTTACCCGGCGTGAAATCACGGCACTCCCGTAGTCGCGCAGGCCCTCGTCCAGAATACGTTCGAGATCCCTGCGGTCGAGGTCGATCGGGGCGCACACCGGCGGCGCCGCGAGCGCGACACCGGTCGTTGCGACAGCAAGGCAGATCGCCAGACGCCCGGCCGGCGGACCAAAGGTTCTGATCGAATGACCCGCAAGTCTGGCGTACATTGGGATCCTTGGCCGTTACCGGCCGGCAACGGACTGTCGACGGCGATGGCCACTCTACACCCGCTGGAAAACGCATTCTGGTACTCGCTGACCGGAGCGCAGGCGCACTTCGCGGTCGGCACCGGCCCGGCACGGCGCTATACCGCCGGCTGTTCGCCGATTCTCGGTTTCGCCGATCCGAACGACCCGGACTTCGCGGCGATTGGCCCGTACTGCGAACCGACCGAACGGTTTTATTGTGCCGGCTGGACCGGGCCCGTTCCCCGCGGCTGGGCAATCGCCGTCGAAAGCTCCATGTACTGCATGGTCTGGGACGGCCGTGCTGTCCCCGAGGAGTCGGACTCCGGCACGGTCCTTCTCGGACCGAAGGACAGCGCCGAGGCAGTCTCGCTCGCGACTTTGACGCGGCCGGGACCCTTCGGGCCGCGAACGCTCGAACTCGGCACGTACGTCGGCATCCGCGAGGGGGGCCGACTGGTGGCCATGGCCGGCGAGCGCGCCCACGTGGGCCATTTCCGCGAAGTCAGCGGCGTGTGCACGCATCCCGACGTCCAGGGACGGGGCATCGCCCGTCGGCTCATGCACCTTGTCATCGCGCGCCAGCTGGCCAGCGGCCAGGTGCCGTTCCTGCACGTGATGCGCGACAACGTCAGCGCCCACGACTTCTACCTGCGCATGGGATTTGTCGACCGGCACGAAATCGCCGTGCGCGTCATCCATCGGGACGAGGGCTCGCTCGGTCACTGAAGGGCCACCGTGCCCCGGTACCCTTCACGCCCCTCCCGGAAATGACGATGCCCGTGACTCGCGTCACGGGCATCGTTCGGTCAGGGGTCCCAGCGCCGGTGTCTCTTCACACCGTCCCGCTGAGAACCCCGGTCTATTGACCGCCTGCCAGAACGCTTACTTCCAGAAGTACACGTTGTCGACGTAGAACGTACCGTTCTGGTTGCCGCCGATGTTGTCGACCCACAGCAGCTGGTAGATCGACGTTGTCGACCC
>CAIMCI010000306.1 GCA_903839465.1 uncultured Pseudomonadota bacterium | reverse complement strand
GGCATCATGGGCATGCGACCCGGCATGGCCAAGATCAAGGATCAGATGGCGGCCGCCAATCTCGACGAAGCGGAACGGGCGATCCTTGCCTATCACCCGGATGTCGTGATCCTCGATCTCACCCTGGGCAAGGAGGACGGTCGGGACCTCCTGAAACGCCTGGCCCTGCGGGAAAGCCCGCCGGCGGTCATGGTGCTGTCGATGCTCGAGGAGGCGCTCTACGCCACCGAGGTGCTCGCGCTCGGTGCCCGGGGCTTCCTCAACAAGTCCGGACCGCCGGCCGAGATCCTGGCCGGCGTGCGCAGCGTGCTGGCCGGCCGGGTCGCCCTCAGCGGGGCGGCCACCGAGCGCCTGGTCAGGCGCCTCGCCAAGGGGCGGGAGTCCCGCGGCAGCGCCATCGGCGCATCGATGAAGGCCGATACCGACCGCCTGACGCCCCGCGAACGGGAAGTGCTGACGATGATCGGCCGGGCGAACAGCACCCGGGAGATCGCCGAGGCGCTCGGCTGCGCCCCCAAGACCGTCGACTCCCACAAGCGGGCCATCTGCGAGAAGCTGGGCCTCGATACGACGGACATGCTGCTGCGCTATGCCATCGCCCACAACGACAACGTGGTCGATTCCCCGGCGGCCACGCCGGTTTCGGGGGTCTAGCCGGGGAGCGTTTCGGCGAATTTGCCGCGCAAACGGCGGTGAATCGGTGAACGGTGGGAGCGGGTACGGCGAATAGCCCCTAGAATACGGGGGACTACGGCCGACTCCAGGACTCCATGCAGCCGCTTTCGATCGCCCTTGGCGAGCGCAGCTACCCGATCTACGTCGGCCGTGGCCTTCTGTCCCGTGGCGACCTGCTGCAGGCCCACCTGCCGCGTGGCGCCGTGTGCGTCGTGACGAACGTGACGGTCGCGCCGCTCTACCTGCCGGTCCTGCGCCAGGCACTCGGCGGGCGCCGCCTCGTCGAGTGCGTCCTCCCCGACGGCGAGCAGCACAAGTCCCTCGCCACCCTCGGTACCGTGTTCGACGCGCTCGTCGCCGGCCAGGTCCATCGCGACGGCGCGATCCTCGCCCTGGGCGGCGGGGTGGTCGGCGACATGGCCGGGTTCGCGGCCGCCTGCTACCAGCGCGGCATCGCCTGCGCACAGCTGCCGACGACGCTCCTGTCCCAGGTCGATTCCTCGGTCGGCGGCAAGACGGCGGTCAATCACCCCGGCGGCAAGAACCTGATCGGTGCCTTCCACCAGCCCTGCGCGGTCTATGCCGACACCGATACGCTCGCAACGCTGCCCGACCGGGAACTTCGGGCCGGGCTCGCCGAGGTCATCAAATACGGTCTCCTCGAAGACGCGGCGTTCTTCGCGTGGCTCGAGACCTATGCCGCCGACCTCACCGGCCGCGAGCCGGCCGCCCTCGAGCACGCCATCCGCCGTTCGTGCGAGATCAAGGCCGCGGTGGTCGCCGAGGACGAGCGCGAGACCAGCGGCCGGCGCGCCCTCCTCAACCTCGGTCACACCTTCGGTCATGCGATCGAGACGGCGGTGCACTACCGGGGCTGGCTGCACGGCGAGGCCGTAGCCGTCGGGCTCCTGCTCGCTGCCGACCTCTCCGCCCGGCTCGGCATGGTCGACGCCGACGTCTGCGAGCGTGTCCGCGCCCTTCTCTCCCGGGTAGGCCTGCCGGTGGCGCCGCCCGCGGTGCCGCCCGCCGAACTCTGGCGACTGATGCAGATGGACAAGAAGGTGGCCGACGGCCGCGTGACGCTGGTACTCCTCGACCGGCTCGGCCGCGCGGTGCTGCGCACCGACGTGCCAGAGGCCGCGGTCATGGCAACCCTCGGGGCTGCCGGACCATGAGTGGCTTTCGCGTGAACGAAAACCGGGCCGACGAGGGGCTTCTGCCGTACGCGAGCCTGGAAGCGGCGAGCCGCGGCCGCCGTTACCCGGAAAGCGGTCCCGGCTACCGCGGTGAGTACGAGCGCGACCGCGACCGGATCGTGCACTGCACGGCGTTCCGCCGCCTGGTCTACAAGACGCAGGTCTTCGTCAACCACGAGGGCGACCTGTACCGCACGCGCCTCACCCATTCGCTCGAGGTGGCGCAGATCGGCCGCTCGGTCGCTCGCCGGCTGCGCCTGAACGAACCGCTGGCCGAGGCGATCTGCCTTGCCCATGACCTCGGCCACACGCCCTTCGGCCACGCCGGCCAGGACGCCCTGAATGCCTGCATGCGCGACTACGGTGGGTTCGAGCACAACCTGCAGTCGCTGCGCGTGGTCGACGAGCTCGAGGAGCGTTACGCCGAGTTCCCGGGGCTGAATCTCACCTTCGAATGCCGCGAGGGAATCCTCAAGCACTGCTCGGCACGCAACGCCGCGACGCTCGGTGAGCTCGGCCGGCGCTTCCTCGAGCGCCGCCAGCCGTCGCTCGAGGCGCAGATCGCCAACGTCGCCGACGAGATCGCCTACAACAACCATGACGTCGACGACGGCGTGCGGGCCGGCCTAATCTCGGTCGCGGAGCTGCTGAGCGTGCCGCTCTGCGCCCGCCACCACGCCGGGGTCGTCGGGCGCTTCCCGGGCCTGCCCGAGCGGCGTCTCGTGCACGAAATGATCCGGCGGATGATCAACGAGCTCGTCACCGACCTGATCGTCTCGACGCAGGCGCGCCTTGACGAGGCGAATCCGGCCAGCGCCGAGGAAGTACGCGCGGCAGGCGCGCCGCTCGTCGGCTTCAGCGCGGCCATGGCCGCCGAGCACCTCGCACTGAAACGTTTCCTGATGGACCACCTGTACCGGCACTTCCGCGTGCTGCGCATGACACGCAAGGCCAGTCGCGTGATCCGGGAACTCTTCGCGGCCTACTTCGAGGACGTCAGGCTCCTGCCGATGGAGCACCGTGACGCGGCGCTGGAGGGTGGCGAGCGCGACGGCCTGGCCGGCAAGGCCCGTGCGGTCGCCGACTACATCGCGGGTATGACCGACCGCTTCGCGATCGTCGAGCACGGCCGGCTGTTCGATCCGCGCCTGCCGGTGGCCTGAGGCAAGCTGTATCCTGTGTATCGGAGTGTGGGTGAGAGCCAATGAAGAAAATTGACCCCCGCGAGCGGCTGATCTTCGCGCTCGACGTGCCGGATGCCGAGGCGGCGCGGCTGATGGTCGGCAATCTGGGCGACTCGGTCGTCTACTACAAGCTGGGCCTTGAGCTGGCCATGGCCGGCGGCTACTTCGACCTGCTCGACTGGATGGTCGGCCAGGGCAAGAAGGTATTCGTCGACCTCAAGTTCTTCGACATTCCGGCGACCGTGGCGGCGGCGGTGCGGCGCCTGAACGACCGCGGCATCGGCTTCGTCACCGTGCACGGCAACCAGGGCATCATGGAGGCCGCCGCCGCGGCCGCGAAAGACGTCAAGATCCTCGCCGTCACGGTGCTGACCAGCCTCGATCGCGGCGATCTGGACGATCTGGGCTTCGCCTGCGACGTCGAGCGGCTGGTCGTATCCCGGGCCCGGCGGGCGCTGGCGGCCGGCTGCGCCGGTGTCGTTTCCTCCGGTATCGAGGCGGAGGCGATCCGCGCCGAGCTCGGCGAGCGGCTGCTGGTCGTCACGCCGGGCATCCGGCCGGTCGAGAACCGGCCGAGCGACGACCAGAAGCGGGTCCTGACGGTCGAGGGCGCGTTCGCCGCCGGCGCCGACTACATCGTCGTCGGGCGCCCCATCCGCGACGCCGCGGACCCGCGCGCCGCGGCCCAGGCGATCCAGGCGAGCATTGCCCGCGTCTGCCCGGCGGCCGGCGCATGAGCAGCTCCCGCCCCGCCCTCAGAAACGACCTCCTGCTGCGCGCGCTGTGCTCGCAGCCGACGCCGCGTACGCCGCTGTGGATGATGCGCCAGGCCGGCCGCTACCTGCCGGAGTACCGCACGACGCGGGCCCGGGCCGGCAGCTTTCTCAAGCTGTGCATGAACCCGGAGCTTGCCTGCGAGGTGACGCTGCAGCCGCTCGAGCGGTACCGGCTGGATGCCGCGATCCTCTTCTCGGACATCCTGACCATCCCGCACGCGATGAACCTCGGCCTCGAGTTCGAGGCCGGCGAAGGCCCGAAGCTCGACCGCCCGGTGCGCACGGCCGCCGACGTCGCGGCCCTGCCCACCCTCGATCCCGAGGGCGAGCTGCGCTACGTCATGGATGCCGTGCGCCTGATCCGCCGCGAGCTGGCCGGCCAGGTGCCGCTGATCGGCTTCGCCGGTTCGCCGTGGACGGTGGGCACCTACTGCGTCGAGGGCGGCAGCAGCAAGACGTTCTCGCACATCAAGGCCATGCTGTACGGGGATCCCCGCCTCCTGCACTCGCTGCTGGAACGGCTGACCCGCGCCACGATCGACTACCTCAACGCGCAGGTCGAGGCCGGCGCCCAGGCGCTGATGGTGTTCGACACCTGGGGCGGGGCTCTGACGCCGGCGGCCTATGCCGAGTTCTCGCTCGCCTACATGCAGCAGATCGCCTCGGCCGTGCGCCGCGAAGCCGACGGCCGGCGCGTGCCGCTCGTGCTCTTCACGAAAGGTGCGGGCGCCACCACCTTCGCGGCACTCGCCCGTACCGGCGCGGATGCCCTCGGCGTCGACTGGACGACCGACCTTGCCGAGGCGCGCCGCCTGGTCGGTCCCGGCATCGCGCTGCAGGGCAACCTCGACCCGTCGGTCCTCTACGCGCCGCCGGCGGCCATCCGCACCGAGGTCGCGCGCGTGCTGGCAAGCTACGGCCGGGGCCACGGCCATGTCTTCAACCTCGGCCACGGCATTCATCCGGACGTGCCGCCCGAGCACGCCGCGGCGATGATCGAGGCCGTCCACGAGCTGTCGCCGGCCTACCATGAGTGAGCGGCCCGGCGACGCGTGGCCGCCGCCGTGAGGGCACTGGTGACGGTCGCCCTCGGTGGCGCGCTCGGCAGCCTCGGCCGCTACGGATTGACCGAGGCCATGACCGCGCTGTTCGGCGCCTCTTTTCCGTGGGGCACGATCCTGGTCAACGTCACGGGCAGCGCGCTGATCGGCGCCTTCGCCGCCGGACTCGTGCCGGAGCGGGTGATGTCCACGTCGCTGGTCCGCGAGCTGCTCGTCATCGGCCTGTGCGGCGGTTACACGACGTTCTCGTCGTTCAGCCTGCAGACGATCGCGCTCCTGCAGGCGGGCCAGCCGGCGCGCGCCGCCGCCAACGTCCTCCTGTCGGTCGTCCTGTGCCTGGCCGCGACCTACGCGGGCTATGAGCTTGTGCGCGCCGCCTGAGCGAGCTCGTCGCGCAGGCTCCGGCGCAGGATCTTGCCGACGTTGGTCTTCGGCAGCTCGTTGCGGAAATAGACGTGGCGCGGCAGCTTGTAGCCGGTCAGTTCGCGGCGCGCGAAGTCGATGATGTCCGTCTCGTTGAGGGCCGGGTCCTTGCGCACGACGAACACCGCGACCACCTCGCCCGAATGCGCGTCGGGCTGCGGTACCACCGCGACCTCCAGCACCCCCGGGTGCTTGGCGATGACGTCTTCGACTTCGTTCGGATAGACATTGAAGCCCGAGACCAGCACGAGGTCCTTCTTGCGGTCCTCGATGTAGACGTAGCCCGCCTCGTCCATGCGACCGACGTCGCCGGTGCGCAGCCAGCCGCCCTCTATCATGACCTTGGCCGTCTCGTCGGGCCGGCCCCAGTAGCCGGCCATGACCTGCGGGCCCCGCACGCAGATCTCGCCCACGCCCGGCGTCGGCACCTCGGCACCGGCGTCGTCACGTATCGAGATGTCGGTGGACGGCACCGGCAGGCCGATCGCGCCATTGAAATCGACGCCGGCACAGGTCATGGTCGCGACCGGCGAGGTCTCGGTCAGGCCCCAGCCCTGCGAGAGGATGCAGCCGGTGGCGGCCTTCCAGCGCGCGGCGACCGCACCCTGCAGCGCCATCCCACCCGCCACGCAGGCGCGCAGCGTCGAAAAGTCGATGTCCGCAAACCCCGGCGCGTTCAGCAGCGCGTTGTAGAGCGTGTTGACGCCGTAATAATGGGTGAACCGGTGTCGCTTCAGCTCGGCGATGAGCGCGGGGATGTCGCGCGGATTGGCGATCAGGACGTTTTCGCCACCCTCCTCCATCCAGGTCAGGGCGTTCGCGGTCAGCGCGAAGATGTGGTACAGCGGCAGTGCCGTCAGCGCGATGGCATCGGTCTGCGCCCGGCCGAACTGCTGCAGCCAGGCCGTCGACTGCAGCGTATTGGCGACCATGTTGCGGTGGGTCAGGATCGCGGCCTTGGACACGCCGGTCGTGCCGCCGGTGTACTGCAGGAAGGCGATGTCGTCGGGCCCGCGCGCCACCGGCTCGAAGTTGGCCCAGCGGCCGAGCGCCAGCGCCGCGCCGAAGCGGACCGAGTCCGGCAGCGCGTACGACGGCACCTGCCGGCGCACGTGGCGCAGCACGAAGTTGACGAGCGGGCCCTTCGGGAAACCGAGCAGGTCACCGACGCCGGTCACCAGCACGTGCCGGACGGCGGTGTCGCCGATGACGGCGGCGAGGTGATGCGCCGACTGCTCGAGGATGACGATGGCGACGGCGCCCGAATCCTTCAGCTGGTGGGCGAGTTCGCGGTCCGTATACAGCGGGTTCGTGTTGACCACGGTCAGCCCGGCCCGCAGCGCACCGAACACCGCGATCGGGTACTGCAGGACGTTCGGCATCATCAGGGCGATGCGATCGCCGGGGACGAGCTTCAGTTCCTGCTGCAGGTACGCGGCGAAGTCGCGGCAGAGGGCGTCCAGCTCACCGAAGGTGATCGACCGGCCGAAGCTCGTATAGGCCTTGCGGCCGGCGTGCCGGACGAGGGCCTTGTCGACGAGTTCGACGAGCGAGGCGTAGCGGGCCGGGTTGATCTCGGCGGGGACGTTGGACGGATAGGAGCGTAGCCAGGGTCGCTGCACGGTGACCGCCTTGTTGTGCGCCGCGGCAAGAAGTCGCGAACGGGAGCCGGATGCGAGGTCGTGG
>CAIMCI010000305.1 GCA_903839465.1 uncultured Pseudomonadota bacterium | reverse complement strand
GCTGGCCGGCTCCGCAGCCGAACGCCCGCTCGCCGAGAACGCGGTCGCGATCGCCGATCACCTCCTCGATCTCGGCTTCTCCGACGCGCTGCGCGAGGCGACTGACCATCCGGCACCGCTGTCCGACGAGGCCCGGGCGGCCCAGGCGCGCCTCGACGAGGTTGCGCGCGCTCTTGTTGTCGACAATCAGGCGCTGCAGGCGCTCGCCGAGCAGCTCGCCCATGCCAAGGGCGACGCCGCCGCCGTCCTGGAGGGACGCCACGCCATCGCGCAGATCCAATTCGAGATCGATCAGGACGCGTTCGCCGAGGCGGGGCGCGACCTGATCCGGGCCGGTGGCGACCGGCGTGGCCGCATTCAGGCGCTGGTCGCCGAACACGCGGCCGCCGCGCCCCGCGCGCCGGCAGCCATCGCCGACGTCCGGCCGGGACCCGGCCTGGTCGACCTGCTGCCCTACTGGGCACGCTCGCGCCGTACGGTGACGGCCATTGCCGCGGCGGAATCGGCCGTCGCGGTCCGCGCCGGGATGCTCGCCCGGGAGCGCGACGCGCTGGGCGCGCAGCTCACCACGGCCGGCCGGGGCCTGCCGGACGGCACCGATCCGACGGCAGCGGTGGCGGCGCTGAAGGCGAGCGCCGAGCGGATCAGCAGTGACCGAATCCGCCTGTCGAGCACGAACGCCCAACTGCAGAGCCTGACCGAGCTCGGCGAGCGCTACCGCGACTGGCAGGTGCTCGCCGAGGCACGAGCGCGGTCGATCCTGCACCGTATCCTGCCGCGACTCGCGGCCATCGCCGTCGCGCTGCTCGTCCTGCTGTGCCTCGACGGCTGGCTGAACCGCGCCTTCGCCCACCTACGCATCGACCGGCGCCAGCTCCAGACGCTGCGCACCGTGACGGCGGTAGGCCTGCAGCTCGCGGCACTCGCCGTCGTCGCCCTTGTCGTCATGGGACCGCCCACCCAGCTCAGCACGTTTCTGGGTCTTGCCGGCGCTGGCCTGACCATCGCTCTCAAGGATTTCCTGCTCGCCTTCGTCGGCTGGCTCGTGCTGATGGGCAAGAACGGCATCCGTATCGGCGACTGGGTGGAAATCGACGGCGTGGCCGGTGAAGTAGTTGAACTCGGGATCTTCCATACCGTGCTCCTCGAAACCGGCAACTGGACCGACTCGAGCCACCCGACCGGCCGGCGGGTCACGTTCACCAACAGTTTCGCGATCCAGGGCCACTACTTCAATTTCTCGACGACCGGCCAGTGGCTGTGGGACGAGCTCGACCTCGTCGTGCCGCCCGGACGCGACGTCTATGAAGTGGTCGGGGCCATCACCAAGGCCGTCAGCGAGGCGACCGCGCCCGATGCCGCACTGGCGGAGGAGGAATGGCGCCGCGCAACACCTAGCCGGCAGGGCCCCGCGCCGTCGGCCGCGCCTGCGGTCAGCGTCAAGCCGATCGTCGGCGGCACGCAGGTCTCGGTCCGCTACATCGCGCGCGCCAACGACCGCTTTGCCATCCGCAGCGCGCTCTACCAGTCGGCGGTCGATCTCCTCGCACCGCGCCCCTAGCCGGCCTGCAGCCGTCAGCGGGACCGGCACCCTCGTGCAGGATGCGATCCGGCGCGCGCCCGCAGCGTCTGGTTATGAGGCGAGGGCCGCCGGGTAGCGGCAGCGAACGCCGCCTCAGGCGCGAACAACGCGACGCGAGCGCGAGTAGAAGTAAAGGGCGGCGCCGATGACAAGCACGTTGCCGACGATGCAGGTCACGTAGGCGCTGGCGATGTAGACCTGTACCCAGCGCATCGACGGCAGGCCGAAGTTGCGCCAGATCAGGAGCGCGCAGCTGCCCGCGTAACCGGACGCATCGGCGAGATAGATGAGGAAACCCGCAGTACCGATCCGACCGCTCACCGCGATGAGCCGGTCAAAGAGCATGGCATTGAACGGCGTATAGGCCATGTAGAGCCCGGCGCCGGAGAGGATCATCCAGGCGATCGGTCCGATGAGGCCGAGCTGGAAGGCGAGCGTCGAGCCGCCAAGGAGACTCAGCCCCGCGACGATGACCGCGTGGATGACGAGCAGTGCCTTCGCGTTGTCGCGCACGACGATGATAAGGCCAAGCACGGCCAGTGCCATGATCGCGACCGGCACCTCGCTCGCCGTGAAGATCGCCGCACCGTTGCCGTAGCCGAGATTGCTCCACAGTTCGGCCGCGAAGTTGTCGCGGAAATCGCGCAGCGCCGTTGCCAGGATGTAGGTCGCGACCAGGAGCGCGATGCCGAGCCCGTAGTCGGCGATGAATGCCGAGCGGGCCGCCCGGTCCATCGGCGCCCGCCGCACGCGCGCCGCCTCGTCGGCGGCGCTTGGCGGGGGTAGTTCCGACAGCACCCAGATCGAGATCAGGGCCAGCGGCAGGAAAAGTGCCCCGGCCGCCGCCGGCATCCAGAACGGACTGACGTGCCAGTGATCCATCAGGAGCTTGCCGACGGTCTTCACGGCACCCGAGGAGACGATGAAACTCGCGCAGACAATAGCGCCGAGGACCTCCGACGTACGCCGACCTTCTATGTAGCCGAACACCAGGCCCCAGATCATCCCGAGCGGCAGGCCGTTCAGGAACAGCGTCACGACGTTCCACGGCGCCGGCACCACCGCAAAGAGGATGAGTGCCACCCACGCCGCCAGTATCAGGCCGATGAACGTGAACGCACGCCGGGTGGGATCGAGTTCGGAGATGACCTTGATGCCGATGAGTTTCGACAGCGCGTAGCCGGCGACCTGCGCCAGCACCAGCGCGATCTTGTAGTCGAGCGCGAAGTCCCAGCCGGGGACGTGACTGAAGGTCGCGGCCGAGAACGGCTTGCGGAACGCGTACATGGCAAAATACGCGGCGAAGCCCGCGAGCCCCGCGACCGCGGTGAACGTGATCGGGCCGGAACGATCAAGAAGCCGGCGCAGCGCGGTGCTCACGAAGAAGTCCTTGTCGCCAGCGCCGGCGAAAACTGGTTGACGCTATGGAATCGGATTAGTATTGCAGTTTTGTAACATACCTCCGGCGCGCTCGATCGTGAGACGCAGGGACTACCCGACTACCGACGGCTCCCCGTCGCAGCCAAGGAACGCTTGAGATGCGCATCGCTGACCGCTTAGATCTCGAGATCTTCGACTGGGCCGGCACCATGGTCGACTTCGGCTGCCGAGCGCCGGTGCTGGCGCTGCTGGAGGTCTTTGCCCAGCGCGGCGTGCCGATCACCGAGGGCGAGGCCCGCGCCGATATGGGCAAGGCCAAGGCCGCGCACGTCGATGCGCTGCTCGCGATGCCCCGCGTCGCGACCGCCTGGCAGGCGGCCCGCGGCGTCGCGCCGTCGGCGGCCGACAGCGCGGCGATCGTCAGCGACCTCGGACCGATGATGGCCGAGCAGGCCGGCCGGATGGCGACCCTGATCGACGGTGCGCGGGCGACCGTCGAGGGCCTTCGGGCCCGGGG
>CAIMCI010000304.1 GCA_903839465.1 uncultured Pseudomonadota bacterium | reverse complement strand
CGTGTCACCGCCCCTTTGAGCTCGGTGATCGGCCGGCCGCCGCGGTTGAAGACGGTGGAATTCGCCGTCTGCAGGAGGCGCGCCGTGAGGCGCGGCTCGACGCCCGCGATGCGCACGATGTCGTCGGCCGAGGTCGTCGGATCGGCGAGCGCGGCATGCACGCGCGGCACGATGTCCGGAAAGCACGGCAGGTTGAGCGGACCGGCGGCGAGGTCCTTGGCGAGCTCGGCGAAGAACGCGAGTGTCGGCTGGTAGGCCGGGCCCTCGAACACGCGTTCGGCCGCGGTGCGCCCCGCCGCCGACGGGCGGCCGGTCACCGCGGCGGCCGGCAGGGGCGAGGCGGTCGGCGCGGCCGGCCGGACCGACGGGGCCCGGCCCTCGGCGTCGGCCGGCTCGGTCGACTCGGCCGCCGGGTTTCGCCGGCCGGAAAACAGGGCGCGCAGTCTCATGCAGTCCGCATCGGCCAGCGCGCGCCGGACTTTAGCGCCACGGCCACCGGACGGTAACCCGCCGGTGGCAACAGCGCGCCTCAGCCGGACGTGTGCCGGGACTGCCACGCGGTGCGCCGGGCGGCGGCGTGCTCCTGCGCGGCGGCGACGAGCGCGGGCAGCTGCGCCTGCTGGCCGGGTGTCAGGACTGCGTAAATCTGGCCCCAGGTCTCACTTCCCAGGCGCACCGAGGCCGCCGCGTCGGCCTCGGCCGCCGCGAGGAGCGCCGGGTAGCCCGGATCGGTCGGTGCGGTCGTCGCCAGTGCGGCCCGGTTCGACTGCCGGCGCGAACGCAGGGCCGTCCACTGCGGCTTCGCCTGCGCGGTGATGGCCCGCACCTGCGACTGCTGCTCGGGCGTCAGCGCCAGCTGGCGGAGAAGGCGGGGGTACCCGCGGTCGTGGTGAGCGGACGCGGCACTGCCCGCGGCAGCGTCGTCGGCCGCCGACGGCCCGGCGGCCGCGAGTGCCGTGACACCGAGCACGACGCCGAGCAAGGCGGCGGGAATCCTGAACCTGATCAGTGGACGCATGATGATCCTCTCCTGGTGTGCCGCCAAGGCGCGCGGCGGATGCCGTGTGGCATTTGCGGTCCGCTGTGCGGAACCGGACTGGGGAAGTCAACGTCCGGGCACGGCGTCGGGTTGACGCCCGCCTGTGTCAGCGTTGTGCAAAGCGCGGCGTCCGGTCGGGATCGTCCGCCGCACCGCGCTCGGACGGAACGGTGGCAGAGTGGAATCAGCGCATCCGCGCGCCGCGGCCCGGCAGGTCCGCGACGGGGGTCAGGGACGGGGTGGGACGCGCGGGCGCCGCCATGCCCGCCGGCCTCGCGGATCTCGGCGATCCGGGTGTGCCGTCGCCGGCGGCCGGGGGTTGCCCCCCGGCGGACGGAATCAGAGGTCGGTCGGCAGGTCGCCGCGTCGCTCGGCAGCACCCGGCGCGGTCGCCGGACTGTCGCCCGCGGGCTTGACGGCACCGAGCACGCCGCTGTCCATCGCGAAGCGGGTCAGCTCCGCGACGTTGTGCAGGCCGAGCTTGTGCATCAGGTTCGCGCGGTGCTTCTCGACGGTCTTCACGCTGCGATCGATCGTCAGCGCGATGCGCTTGTTCGACAGACCCTGGGCGATCATCCGCAGGATCTCGCGCTCACGCCCGGTCACGCCGCTGACCACCGGTGCGCCCGGCCGGCCCTCACCGAGGTATCCGCGCACGACGTGCGAGGAGGCGCGCGGACACAGGTAGCGGAAACCGTCGAGCACGGTGCGAATGCCGTGGATCAGCTCGATGCGCGAACAGTCCTTCAGCACGTAGCCTTCGGCCCCGGCCGACAGCGCCGCGCGGATGTACTCCTCGTCGCCGTGCATCGTGAGCACGAGGAGGCGCGCCGTCGGGCAGCACTGGCGGAACTCGATGATGCCCTGCAGCTCCGTACGGTTGGGCATCGAGATGTCGGAGATGATCAGGTCGGGCTTGAGCGCGTGGGCGGCGGCGACTCCGGTGGCGATGGATCCCGCCTGGCCGACCACTTCGAGGTCGCCCTCGAGGGCGATCAGCGCGCTCAGTCCGTCGCGGAGAATCGCGTGGTCGTCGACGAGGAGGATCCTGGCCGGTTTCGCGGCCGACGTGGGAATCCGTGTCGTGACGTCGGTGGCGTAGGTAGTGCCGGTCGCCCGGCTCGGCACGGAGAAGTCATCCCCTTTCATAGAGATCCCCCATTGACAGCGGCTTATAAGCCGCTTGTGTAGTTAGGCGTAATGTCCAGTACGTAGACATCAATGTCTATGCGCCGCGACGCAATACGCAAGCGAGTTTTGACATTAAACCGAAGATCGCCGGGAAAAACGCGATCGGAATCATGACACTTCGTAGAATTGGCGGAATAATTGCGAAATGTGAACCCGTTCCTGTTTTGCGATCAACGGTGCGTGCTAGCGTAGGAGTGCGCCGCAGGCGACGCGCCCCTTCGTTCCGCGGCCCGGCCGCTCCTACATAGTCTCCCCCCTAGGTCGGTTACCGCCTGGCCGCTAGCATCGGAGCATGGGAGTCCGCCTGCACCTCGTGATGGCCGCGGCCGGCGTCGTCGGCGTGTGGAGCCACGCGCAGGCCGACATCTATGCCTACGCCGATGCGGCCGGGGGCACCCACTACTCCAACGTCCCGGACGATGCGCGCGACGCGCGCGGGCTGGCAGAGCCTGCGCCCGCGACCGCCGGCGTCACCGCGCCGG
>CAIMCI010000303.1 GCA_903839465.1 uncultured Pseudomonadota bacterium | reverse complement strand
GCCCCGCACGGCGCCGCCCGGATCGCCGGCGACCGTGCGTGAGAGGAGGCTCGCGACCCGCTCGACGAACCCTGTCGGCGGTGCGCCGTCCGGAATCCGGATCCACTGCACGTCGCGGAACCGTTCCGGTATCCGGTCGTCCGTCTCGGACGTGTTATCGATGACGACCGGCACGAGGAAGGCCCGGTCCGCGGCGATCAGGTGTGACCGGTCGATCGCGAGCTTCCATTCAAGACGGAAATAGCCTTCATCACGCGCGTGGGAGTGACGCGAGATGAGCGGAATGAACAGCGCGCAGGTCTTGATCTGCCGCCGGATCATCGCGTCCCAGGCATCGCCGCCGCGCAGCTCGCTCTGGTCGAACCACACCTCGATGCCGCCGGCGCGGAGCGCGGCACAGAGAGTTGCGGCGGCGCCGGCGTCCTCCTTGGCATAGCTGAGGAAGACGGCGCGTGGGTCGCCCCGCGGTGTCGGGTCGCGGGAAGGGGCAGCGCCGGGGCTCGGATCGTCGGTCATTCGCGCATCCTGGGGTCTGCCTGGTGATCGCCAGGGGCGGCTACCGGCGTCAGTGCTGCGTCCGCCGTCCGCTACCGGGTCTGTGGCCGATCCGACGGTCGCCCGGTCGGCGCGCCAACTTCCCGGACCATACACGATGGTACGGCCGACTGACCATCGTCCGCGCCCGTCGCCGCGCTTCGACGCACCGGCACCGTGGCGGGTAGAATCCCACCCGCTACCGCGCCGCGGCGACCGCGGACGGGGTAGGAGCAGGCCGGCGTAGCTCAGTTGGTAGAGCAACTGATTTGTAATCAGAAGGTCGGGGGTTCGATTCCCTCCGCCGGCACCACGTCGATGGGCACAGTGCCTATACTCCGTCCGGGCAAGGGTTCATGCGAGGGCGCTGCGATGGTCCGACGTCAGTTTCTGGCGGGAGCCGCGGCGTTCGCACCGCTCGTGGCCGTTGCCGCAGCGCCGACCCTGAGGGAGCGCCTGCTCGGTGCCTGGCGGATCGTCGATGCCGAAACGGTCAACGTGAAGAGCGGCGCTTCGCGGCCCTGGCTAGGTCGGCCACGACCCTACACCGGACTGATCGTGTACCTTGCCAACGGGTACATGAGCGTGCAGATCGGTGCGGCGCGGCCGGCGCCGCGCGACGGGCTCAGCTTTGGCGAGCTCAGCCGCGACGAGATGCGCGCCTACGCCGAGACGTGGTACGGCTACTACGGCCGGTTCGAGGTCGATGAGGCGGAATCGCAGGTACGGCACGTGCTCGAGGGCTCGCTCTTTGGCTTCGAGACGGGTCTCACCTACGTCCGCCACGTGCGCCTCGACGGGGACGTACTGACGCTGAGGACGGTCGATCTGCAGCCGGGGCCGGACGGCGACACGTTCAACCGCCTGGTCTGGCATCGCGCCTGACGCCTGACGCCGGTCGAGGCCGAGACCCGACCCGGCGCGCCGCGCGCGGTCACGCGCGGCGACAGGCCTCGGGCAGGGGCCGCGAGGTGACTGGAGACCTGGCAGATTTGTAAACCGAAGGTCGGGGGTTCAAACCCCTCTGCCGGCAGCCAATGGATCCGGCTGCGCAGGGCGGGCCTTCCGAACGGAGACGAACATGGACGTTACTCGGCGTAAGGTCGTTGCAGGGGTTGGGTCCGCGGCTGCCGCCGCGCTGCTCGGGCGACCGGCTTTGGCCGCCGACCCGGCTGCTCCGCCGCCGGGACGGCGCTTCCGGTTCGCGCATGTCGACGTCTTCACCTTGCAACCCCTGCTCGGCAATCCGCTCGACGTCTTCCTCGATGCCCGCGGGATGAGCGATGCGGAGATGCTGGCGGTTACCCGCGAGACGTACCTCAGCGAGGCCACGTTCGTGTTCCCCCGCGATGCCGCCACCGAACGCGAACAGGGCATCCGTGTGCGGATCTTCACGCCGCAAGGGGAGGTGCCCTTTGCCGGGCATCCGACGCTCGGAACGGCGACGGTCCTGCGCCACCTGCGCCCGGGCCCGGCCGCGGCCGACGCCGCCACGGCCGAGGCCGTCGCCGAGATCGTGCTGGACCTGAACGTGGGCAAGGTTCCGGTCACCTTCCGGCCGGGGGCGGCCGGTCGGGCGTTCGGCGAAATGCGCCAGGTGACGCCCGTCTTCGGCGCGCTCCATGACAAGGCGACCGTCGCGAAGCTCATCAACCTGTCGGGCGACGACATTGCCGACGACGGTCCCATCCAGACGGTCTCGACCGGCCTGCCGTTCGCGATCGTTCCCCTCAAGCGCCTGAGCGCGCTGCAGACGCTCAGGATCGACGCGGAGCGGATGAACGCCTACACGCGCCCGCACGGCTCGGAGTTCGGGTTCTATTACGTGACCCGGGATACCGCCGATCCGGAGGTCGGCTTCCGGGCGCGGTGTCTGTATGTCGGCGGCGAGGACGCGGCCACGGGATCCGCCGCCGGGTGCTTCGCGGCGTGGCTCGTCCGCCACCGGGTTGCCGCACCGGAGCGGCAGCAGCATGTCCGCCAGGGTGTCGAGATGGGTCGCGCGAGCGATATCTTCGTGCGCGCTGATCGGGACGGCGAGGCGATCGTCAATGTCCGGGTCGGCGGCTACGCCGTGCAGACCATGGAAGGCGAACTCCTCCTGTGACGGCCGCCAGTGGCAGTCGGGGAACGCAGGCGACGGTGCCCCCGGGGCTGATGCGGCTCCGTCCACCCCGGCAGCGCCGGATCGGCCGTTCCCCGGTCAGGGACTCCGCTGACCGGCGCGCCACGACGCGCCGCTCGCGGTTGCGCTCCGTTGGCTGATTCCGCCCTTCCGGACGCGTCGCCCGGCTCCTGGTCCGATGCCGTGGAAAGCCGGGCGGTGGCGGCCGGCGTCACGCTGAGCTTTGTCGGCATCGCGACCTTCCTGCTGATGCCACAGCTCGTCGAGGCCGTCGTCGGTGACCTCCATTTCAGCGAAGGCGAGGCCGGCTGGATGTCCTCCGCGGTGATGATCGGCTCGACGCTCGCGGCCGCGGTCACGGGGCTGTGGATCCGCCGCGTACCCTGGCAGACGGCTGCAGCGGTTGCCCTCGTCGGCCAGCTGCTCGCCAACGCGCTCGCGCTCTTCGCCCACGCGCCGGCCGTCTTCATCGGCGTGCAGGCGCTGGTCGGTTTCTTCGGCGGGTCGCTCTATTCGCTCTCGCTGACGATCCTGTCCGACGGGCGCCGGCCCGACCGCAACTTCGCCTATTCGATCGGTGCCCAGACGGTCTATCAGCTGTTCGGACTGGGCGCCGGACCTTTCCTCATCCGGCACGGCGCGAACGCCATGCTGGGGCTCTTCGCCGTGCTGTGCATGGCAGGTCTTGGCGTGCTGGCCTGGGTGCCGGCCAGAGGCCGCGCAACCGTGGCTCCCGGCCGCGGCGGCAGTCTCCTGAGCGTGCCCGTGCTCCTGACGCTCGCCGGCTGCTTCGTGTTCTACATCAACATCGGCGCCTACTGGACCTACGTCGAGCGCATCGGCACCGCGGGCGGCATGGGCATCGCAGCGATATCCAATGCACTGGCGTTCGCGGTCGTCATGAGCATCGCCGGCGTCGTGCTTGCCTTCGCGCTCGGCGCCCGCCGGGGTTACCTCGTGCCGCTGGCCGGCAGTGCCGCGGCGATCGTGGTCGCGATGCTGCTGCTCACCGGTACGCTGAGTATCCTGGACTTTACGGCCTCGGCCGTCGTCTACGGGATCGCGTGGAACGTGTCGATGACCTACCAGTACGGCGCGGTCAACGCGGTCGACCGGAGCGGCCGTGGCGTCGCCCTGGCGCCGGCGCTGCACTGGGCGGGCGGTGCCGCGGGACCGGCGTTCGCGGCCCTTCTCGTCACCGATCGCAACCACGATGCCGTGTACTCGATCGTGATCGCGGCCGTCGTCGCCAGCTTCGGACTCTTCGCGCTGGCCCTGCGCGAGCGCCGCCCCGTGGCCTAGCCGGTTGGCGGGCGGCGCCGCGGCCACGGCCACGGCGAGCGAACGCTGCCTACGGCCGGCCGATGGCGGCCAGCGCCTCCGCCGCCTCCTGGCGCGCTGGCTGGAGGCTCGCCAGTTGCTGCAGAAGCCGCCGGCCTCGCGCCGGGTCGGCGCCGCTGACGGCCACGGCAAGACGCAGCAGCGGATCGTAGGCCGGGCGAAAGTCCGGGCTGGTCCGCAGCACGCCGAGCAGCGGACCCTCGACCTGGTCGAGCATTGCGGCGGGGTTTGCGCTCGGCCTAATCGAACGGCCGCTGTCTATAAAGCGGTTGCGTGCCGCCCAGTACCCGGTCAATCGTGATTGCCACGGGCCGTCGGCCGAAGAGTCGACCAGTTCGGCTGGGGCTATGCCGAGGTCGCCAAGCAGACGAACCAGCCGGTCGCGCGGCTCGGAGTCCGGCGCATACGTCAGGCGAGGCGCCGTGTAGGCAACTCGGGGACGGTCGTCCGTGTTCGCCGGCGCATCGCCGGCAAAGCGCGCGAGCTCCCTGGGGCCGGCGATGAACGCGCCGAAGACGGCGAACTCGTCCTCGATGCCGAATTCCGTCCGTCGCCCGGGCGGTCCGTAACGGTCGATACGCGAGCGGATTTGGTCGAGGTTGAATGAACCATCGTCGGCGCGACCGACGAGACCGATCGTTGGTGTGGTGAGGCTGTTGCTGGCCAGTATCGCGTAGGCGTGCGGGAATGCGGTGTTGAACGAGCGGACGATGCTGCGCAGGGTCTCAAGATCAAGCTGGTGCAGCGGCAGCCACTGGCAGTAGAGGCCGTCGGCCGCCAGCCGGCCGCGTACCGCCATGAAGTGCTCGACGGTATACAGTGCTCCGGTGCCGCTGCGCGCCGGGTGGAAGTTGTCGGCGACGACGACGTCGTAGAGCCGATCCGCGGTCCTGGTGTAGCGGCGGGCATCGGCGGCGATGAAGTGCAGCCGCCCGCGCACGTCGGCGGGGTAACTCGCGGTGAAAGCCTCGGCTACCTCGATCACCTCGGGCAGGAGTTCGACGGCATCGACGGACACCCCGGGCTCCTCGGCGGCGGTCACCGAGGTCGTGCCGGCGCCGACGCCAAGAAAGAGCACCGCGCGGGGCGCGGGGTGCAGCAGGAGCGGCAGCAATGCCTGCCGGCCGTCGACCCGGCGACTGCCGGTCGCTCCCTCCTGCTGGCGGTTGTTGATGCGAAGGCGGCGGATTCCGCGGTCGTCCTCGACGACGCTGACGGACGCCATCACCCCGTCCCGGTAGCTGACGAGGCGCGAGCCTTCCGGCAGTTCGACGAATGCGAGCGGCGGTGCGAGCAACAGCACGCCGGCGACGGCGCCGGCAGCGATCCAGAACAGCGGGCCTCGCCAGGCTCCGCGCACGACCAGCAGCGCGTAGCCCGCGCAGACCGCGACCAGTGCCAGTTTGAGGCCGGCGAGCGGCACCACCAGCACGCCGAAGACGAGCGGCGCGGCCGTGGCGCCGAGGGTGTTGACGCCGATGGCCCGGCCGTAGGGTACGCCGCGGCGGTTCGCGTCATTGCAAAGCTCGCTGAACAGCGCGCCCATCAGGAACGTCGGGACGAGAAAGGCCGCCACGGCGAGCGCCGATTCAACCGCGAGGGCGGCGATGTAGCCTTCGCCGAGTCGACTGCCGACCCAGGCCTTCAGCGAGTCCGCGAAGTAAAGGCCGACGCTAACCACGGTGCACGCGAGGCCGGAGAGGAGGATCAGCCGTTCGCGAAGGCGAGCGGCAGGTAGCGAGTCGCTGCGGATTCTCCGGTAGGCGGCCGCTCCAGCCGACGTGCCTACCAAGTAGACTGCCAGCAGCAAGGCGAAGGTATAGACCGTGTCCTCGGTCACCTGGCTGAGCACGCGGACCACCAGGATCTCGAAGCCGATACCCAGAAAGCCGGTCGCCGCGAGGCGGGCGAGGGCGGCCGCTGGCGATGCCGCGGCCCGTGTCGCCGACGGCTCGTGGCGGGCCGGCGGCGCGCCCATGGCGACCGCCGAACCGGCGGCAAACAGGTTCAGTGCCACGCAAAACGCGGCGGCCCGGGCGAGCCCGAAGGACGGGATGAGCCAGAGGGAAATGCCCATTACCCCGAGAACCGCACCGAAGGTATTGGCGGCGTAGAGACCCGCGATCGAACGCCCCGCGCCACCGGTGCCCGCCGTCATACGCTCCGCGGCGGGCAGCGTGATCCCCATGGCCGCGGTCGCCGGCAGCAGCAGGAGGAAGCTCGCGAGAAACGCCACCGACCATTGCCAGAGGGGTGCCGGCGCCGGTCCCGTTATCCGCAGCACGAGCGTGCCGAGCGGATTCATGGCAAGGGCGAGCAGCAGGCTCCAGCCACCGATGACTGCCTCGGCAAGCGCGTACCAGCGCTCCGGACGGGCGCTTGCTTCGACCGCCCGGCCGAAGAGCAGCGCGCCCGCCGACAGCCCGGCAAAGAAGGCCGTGACGACGGCAAGAATTGCCGCCGACTCGTGGCCGAGGCAGAGCGCGAACTGCTGCGTCCAGAGGATCTGGTAGCCGAGTCCGGCGAATCCGGAGGCCAGCATCAGGGCCGCGGCCAGGCGCGAACGCTTCGATAGGAAAGCGGAGTTCAATGTGCCTCGGCAGTGCCTGTGCGGTTGGGAAGCCGGGAGACGCGCCGCCGCCCGCTCAGGCGCCGAACCGGACGACGTAGCCCCACGAATTCAGCTGCGCCGGAATGGCGTTGAAAGCGAGGGTGATCCGCCGCTCGCCGGGGTTGGGCGGCACGGAGTGCAGGAGGCCGCTCGGAAACAGGATCATGTCGCCGGGCTCCGGTGCCGGGCTGATCCACTTGTCGGCCGAGTAAGGGCCCGCGATCGTGCGCGCATGATCGTTCGTGAACTGGAACTGGGCTCCGCCGAGCGCCCTCATGAATACCGTCTGCGAGTTGGGGTGCGTCCGGGTCAGGTAAACGACGCCCGAGACAAAGCTGTTGGCGTGGTTGTGCACGGACTGGTGGCCACCGGTATCAAGGACGTTGACCCACATCTCCTTCATCATCCACGGCAGACGCTCGCCGAACAGGTGGCTGCCGAAGTCGACGATTCGCGGCGTGACGCGGTCCGCGACCTGTGCGAATAGCGGGCTTTCGGCCGGCTGCAGCATCCTCGTGTGGGTGAGCCGATCCGACGACTTGTTCGAGTCGGTCGCCTGCGCCTCGAAGTGCGCGACCAAGGCCTCAAGCAGGGGTCGCTCAAGGACGGACCGGCACCGCTGCACCGGGGTCGGAAATAAGCCGAACACCTCATCCCTCATGATTCCTCTCCGACGCCCCTGACGGTCCTCGCCGATACACATCACCGGGTCCGCGACCTGCGTTCCGGCCGATGGTAGCCCGACCCGGCGATGGTCGATGCACCGGATTGTCGCTGCGCGCGCGCGCCGCGCAAAGTTGCGCAAGCCGGCAATCGGACGCGCCTTCCGGTCCAGTACGTGAACGCCGGGCTACGCACAGTGTGTGTCGTTGAGATGAACGGTCGGTGAAGGCGCCGCACTTTCCATGCGCAAGCAGAGGTTATTTTTCGCCTCTTTGCACTTTTGTTTCCGGCCGCTTTCAGTCGAGCTAAGCCCATGAAATGGGAATGAGTTTCACAATTCTTTCGCTTGCTTATGTCCGGTCGCGGAGATTGAATCGACCGGAATTCGCGGCGCACACACCGCCGGCGAATTCATTGGGGAAACACACACAACGATTCCAAAAGGGACTCTCATCATGCACACACTCAAGCTGGCCTCGGCGCTGGCCGCGGGGTTGCTGTCTACGGCTGCGGCCTCGGCGGCGACCGTGACACTCGACTTCAGCGGCACCAGTGGCTACGGCGCGCAGTTGACGGAGTTTTACAACGGCGGCACCGATATTCCCGGCAGCAGCGCGACTCCTGCCGCCTCGGGCACGAACTACGGCATTAGCTTCACCGGTTCGGTTATCGTCCTCCCGTCGTCGGACGGCGTGGGGACATACTTCTCGGGCAACGACCCGCTCTCCAGCAACCCGATCAACAACGCCGTGTTCGTCAATCCGAACGACGTGGCGGGCGTAATGAACATCGCGAGCGGCTTCGATGCGTTCACCGTAACGTACGGGGCGATCACGGGCGCGACACCGACGACGCTGACCTTCTACTCGGGTCTGAACGGGACGGGCTCGATCATCGGCGTTCTCGACCTCGCCTCGAACAGCGACTCGTGCGCGTCCGCGCAGGTCTGCCTCTGGTCGGTCGCCAGCGCCAATCTCGGCGGCGCCGTCGCCCAGTCCGTGGACTTCAGCGGCAACGCCGGCGCGGTCCTGTTCACCAACGTGTCGGTCAACGAGGTGCCGCTGCCTGCCTCCGGCCTCCTCCTGTCGTTCGGCGTCGCCGGCCTCGGGCTCTTCGGCGCCCGTCGTCGCGCGGCCTGAGCCGCGACCGCCACCGCACAACTACAACCGAATTGGGGAACACACACGTGAACACATCGACCACGAAGATCGCGTTTGCCGTCGCGGCCGCGCTCGCGGCGGCGGCGAGCCTCGCGCCCGCGCCGGCCACGGCCGTCACCGCCGGCAAGTACGTCGCCGGCGACTTCCACAACCACACGACCTGCAATGACGGCTCCTTCTCGGTGCAGAAGATCGTCAAGAAGGCGACCGACACGACAGAGACGCCGTGGGGCCTCGACTGGTTCGTCTACGCGAACCACGGCGCTAACGGCACCGGCAACTGCACGCTGACCGAGGATGCCTCCCTCGATACGCCGCTCTATCCGTTCGTGTCCGGCACCGGGCCGACCACGACGTGGAAGAACAGCATCGGTGTCGGCAACATCTACGGCGACCAGACCCTCACCAACGGCGTCATCAACGGCGTCATGTGGCGCTGGCAGGCGACCGAGCAGTACGAGTACCCCCTCATCGAGTACCTGGCGACGCTGAAGAACAAGCCGATGTTCGTCGGCCTCGAGCAGGTCGTTCCGGGCCACGAGCATACTTCCGCGGGAATCATCGCCGGGCAGATGCCGGTGTCGCTCGACACCTACACCCTGCCGACGACCGCGCTGCCGATCACCGGCATGCGCTACACCCCGGTCGGCAACGACACGGCGCTCGCGCAGTGGAACTACTGCTTCGACACGGCGACTGACACCAGCCGCGGCAACGCCTCGGGACTGAACAACAACGCCTCCGGCCCGAACCACAACTGGGATTGCGCCGTTCCGAACAGCCCGAACTCGACGAGCACCACGTACGGCTGGAGCACGGTCGGCCACAAGCTTGTCACGAGCAACGGCACCAACGGGCACGTCAAGTCCGTCGAGGGCGTGAAGTGGATGGCGGCCTTCTACAACTCGCAGAGCTACTACGTGCCGGCCCATCTTGAGCGCGCGGGACCGTTCGATCCGGCCAGCAACAAGGGCTTCAACGTCGAGCACCTGCGCGACTTCAACAACGCCGCGCCGAACGTTGCCTTCGGCTTCGAGAGCCAGCCCGGCCACGGCGCCGCCGCCAACCGCGGCGAGTACCAGATCAAGCGCAACAACATCGGCGGCGTGCTCACCGACAGCGTCGGCGGCACGACCTATGGCGGCACCGGTGTCTACGCCGCCTACGTCGGCGGCGTGTGGGACGCGCTCCTCGGCGAGGGACGCAACTGGTGGTTCTTCGCGAGCTCCGACTGGCACACCCGCAACACCTTCGGCGGTGACGACCGCCGCTCGACCCAGGACTTCTACCCGGGCGAGTACCAGCGCAACTTCACGATGGTCCGCAACGGCACCGACAAGCTCCGTCCGCAGACGATCGTCGATGGCCTGCGTTCGGGCAACAACTGGGCCGCGAGCGGCCAGCTGATCGACCGCCTCTCGTTCATCGCCTGTTCCTCGACGGCGGGCTTCGGTGGCCGCACCAACGCCCAGGTCGAGGCCCTGGCCCGTACCGCGGCGCTGAACTCGACCGACATCAGCGTCGCCGGCTGCGCGACGATGGGCCAGAAGCTCGTCGTGCGTCCGGGTACCGACATCGTCGTCGCGGTCGTGGTCCGGGATCCCAACGGTAAGAACTACGCTCCGTACAGCTTCCCCAACCCGTCGCTGATGCAGATTGCGAGCCAGTATCCGGGCGGCGTGCCGAAGATCAACGAGCCGGTGCTCGACCACGTCGACCTGATCCGGGGTCTCGTGACGGGCTACAAGACGCCGGGTGCAGCGGACTACAGCGGCCAGTGGCCGACCAACACGTCCTGGCTGCTGGCGGACGGCACGATCGCCCCGGGTGGCTACGCGGCGGTCCCGACCGCGGCGAAGAACCCGTCGGCGGCCGTCGTACGGACCTGGTCGGCGGGCGGTACGCCGTGGACTGTCGTTACGCAGCCGTCGGACGGCACGAACTACCTGTCGATGTCGTACCGCATCCCGGCGGCGACGGCCTCGCAGTACGTTCGCCTGCGCGGTACCAACCTGCCGCCGAGCGTGCCGTACGAGACGGACGGGGGCGGCAATCCGCTGGCTGACGTGTACACCAACGCCAACGACACGACGATGCTGCGCATCCCGTGCACGACGCTCGGTACGAACGTGCCGGGTCGTGCGCCGAATGCGGCGGTGACGACGTGGACCCAGGCGATGGGCACGATCGACGGCTGCCCGGTGCATCTGGCGACGGCAACTTCGCCGGCGTCGGGGCCGGCCAACCCGATCGTTGGCCAGCTGGCGGTGTCGTACGACGTGGCGGCGTGGACGGATCTGTGGTTCTACAGCAATCCGATCTACGTCGAAGTGTCGGGCTCGACGGTGGTGGCCGGCGTCCACTGATCGTAGCAAACGTCTATCGAGACGGAGGGCGTTGCGCGCGGGCGCAGCGCCCTTTTTTGTTGTGCTTTCCAACGGTCTGCGAACGAACGCGGTCATGAGCCTGTGGTAGCCTAGCGCGGCTCGGCGCCCGCGGCGTCAAACGACCAAGGCAAGCGTTCTGGCGATGCAAGACTCCAACCCATCTAACGAGACCCGGTCGCGCCCGCGCCTGCCGGCGCTCCTGCGCGAGCCGCTGCTGCACTTCGTGGTCATCGGCGGCCTGATCTTCGCGGCCGACTACTATCTGGTCGGTCGGGTCAACGACCCGCACACCATCATCATCGACGCCGACGTCGACAAGGAACTGACCGGTGTGTTCGCCGCCGCCCGTGGCCGGCAGCCGACGCACGATGAGCTGAAGGCCGTGCGCCAGGCATGGCTCGACGGCGAAGTTCTCTATCGCGAGGGTCTTGCCCTGTCGATGGACAAGGGGGATCCGGCGATCCGCGAGCGCGTGGCATTCAAGGCGCTCGGCGCCATCGAGACCAGTGTCAAGGTACCGACACCGGACGATGCGACCCTGAAGGACTGGTTCGAGAAGAACCGCGTCAAGTTCGACGAGCCGGCCCGGATCTCCTTCGAGGAGGCGGCGCTCGAGGGGCAGAGCGGCGAGGCCGAGGTGCGCGCCTTCGTCAACGACCTGCGTAACGGCACACCGGGCGATGCACGGGCGGGCCTCCGGGTGTTCAAGAACCGGCCGGTGCCGACGATCGACCAGTCCTACGGAGCGGAGTTCACCAAGGCGCTGTCGGCGGCGACGGTCGGCGAGTGGAATGCGCTGTCGACCCGCGACGGCTGGCGCGCGATCCGCGTGACCGGCGTCATCCCGGCCGCGCCGGCGGATTTCGCGCAGCGGCGCGCCGATATCACCCAGGGCTGGCGCGACGCGGTCGGTGCCGAGCAGCGCACCACGGCGGTCCGTGCGCTGGCGAAGAAGTACCGGGTCCGCTACCAGGGCACGACGCCGTGAGCCGTCTCGGCCGCGTAGTCGGCGTGCTGCTGTTGTGGGTCGCGGGGTCCGCGACGGCCCATGAGATGACGATGGCCGAGATGCTCCTGCATCAGACCGCTCCATCGGAATTCACCTGGCAGTGGACCGCAAGCAGTGACAAGCGGCCGGTGGAATTCGACCTGGCGCCGCGCTGGCCGGAGGGCTGCGCCGCGGACGGCAACGTCCTGCGCTGTGGCGAGCGCGGTCTCACAGGTGCGCTGTCGGTCGACGGCGTAGGCAGGCGCTACTCGGCGATCATGGTCAAGGTCGAGTGGCTCGACGGCCAGACGCGGGTCTACACGCTGACCACCAGCCAGCCGCGCGTGCAGATGTACGGTTCGGCCGACGATCGGCGCGGCCTGTGGGAAATTGCCTCGGCTTACACCGTGCTTGGCGTGCAGCACATCCTTGGCGGGTACGACCATCTAGCCTTTGTCATGGGCCTGCTGTTCCTGGTCGGCTTCAATCGCAAGCTTGTGTGGACGATCACGGCCTTCACGGCGGCCCACAGCCTGACGCTGGCATCGGCGGCTCTCGGGATACTGACTTTGCGGCCGCCGCCGGTGGAGGCGACGATCGCGCTTTCGATCCTGCTCGTCGCCAACGAGGCCCTCGGCTCGAGGCCGACGCTGGCCAGGCGCTGGCCGGCGGCGCTCGCGTTCCTGTTCGGCCTCGTCCATGGCCTCGGCTTTGCCGGTGCGCTGAAGGAGATCGGCCTGCCGCAGGTGCATCTGCCCGTCGCGTTGCTCACGTTCAACGTCGGCGTCGAGCTCGGCCAGTTGTTGACGGTTGCCGTTGCTTACGGTGTCTACCGGCTGCTGCCACGCGGCGCGGGCTGGCTGCCCGCAGCCCGTACCGCAGCGCTTTATCTCATCGGCTCGCTGGCGGCCTTCTGGACCTGGGGCCGTATTGCCAACCTGCTCTTGAGCGCGCACACCTAGTTCACGGCTGTCGGCAGCGGTATCCGGCCGCTGTGCTCGAAGACGAGTGTCACCGTTACCGTCTCGCCCGCCACGAGCGGCCGCCGCAGGCCCGTCAGTCGTAGGTGGAACGGCTCGTCGCCGAGTACGGTGATCACGTCCTCCTGCAGGGTAAGCTCGGTGTATGCCAGCACGTGATCGTCCGCATCCACGAGATCGACCCGCTCGCATACATCGGACTCGGCGCCGACGAGCCGGTCGTCGGTCTCGACGTTGATGAGAAGCGCGTAGACAGCGGCGCTGGATTGGCTGGCACTAGTCGCCGCCGTATGCGCCTCGAGAGCGGTGAAAGGTTCTTCCTGGCCGGTCTCGGCCGCGGCGAGGGTCGCTGGCAGCAGGCAGACGAGGCCAGCGAGCAGGACGAGACGAAGACTGCGCAATGTGGGCTCCCCGCCAGCACCGCTACGCTAGGCGCGGCGCATGAATTTACCATGACACTCCTGCGCCGCCGGTGCACGGCCGGTATGCTGCAAGGACAACAGCGCAGGACAAGGCCATGGACCGCTTTACGATTTCCCTGTCACCCGAGCTTGCCACCGCGTTCGACGAGCTGATTGCCGAACGTGGCTACGCGTCGCGAAGCGAGGCCGTGCGGGACATTCTGCGCCGCGAACTGCAGGCAAGCCGCGCCCGCAGCGACGGGAGCAGCCACTGCGTCGCGAGCCTGTCCTACGTCTACGACCACCACGAACGCTCGCTCGCCGAACGCCTGACGGAGCTGCAGCACGACCACCACGAGCTGACCGTCGCCACCATGCACGCCCACCTCGACCACGACAACTGCCTGGAGGCGGTATTGCTCCGCGGCCCGGTAGGGGAGGTGAGAAGCTTCGCCGATGCGCTGATCGCCGAACGCGGCGTGCGCAACGGCCACCTCAACCTGGTCGACGTTGGCGCCGAGCCGGCGCACCGGCGCGCGGACCCCCATTCCCACCGCGCGCCCCATTCGCACGCGCCCGCGGGGCACCGGCACGCCAAGAGCTAGGCGATCCCCGGCGTCACCGACGGCTCCGTGTCTCGGAGTCGTCACCCTGTCGTAAGAAGAATCAGAACATACTTCATACCGACGGGGCCGGCTGAAGGCTGTCCCGCACGAGGTGGTGGCGTATGTTTCCCCGAAGCGCAGCGCTCTCCCGGCGTCCGACGCCGGTCTTCCTGATCGTCGCGGGTCTTGCGCTGCTGCCCGTCTGTGTGCCGGCCGGCCGTGCGTGGGCCGAGCCTGCCGGTGGCGATTCGGTGCTCGACGCGATCACGGTCGTCGCCAAGGGCGTCAGCAACGCGACGGCGGCCTCGCAGGGCGACGTCAGCCAGTCGCAACTCGAGAGCCAGCCGCTCCTGCGGCCCGGTGCCGTGCTCGAGAACGTGCCGGGGCTGATCGTCACGCAGCATTCGGGCGAGGGCAAGGCCAACCAGTATTTCCTGCGTGCCTTCAATCTCGATCACGGCACGGACCTGTCGACCACCATCGACGACATGCCGGTCAACATGCCGACCCATGCCCACGGCCAGGGCTACTCCGACCTCAATTTCCTGATCCCGGAGCT
>CAIMCI010000302.1 GCA_903839465.1 uncultured Pseudomonadota bacterium | reverse complement strand
GGCGATCCGTCCGGTTCGCCGCGGGCCGCCTCGCCACTACCCGTGGCGTCGGGGTCGAACGGCGGATCGAGATCGTCCGCTTCGGAGCCAGCAAGCGGCTCCGGCGCCGGCTCTATGCGGCGAACGTCCTGGATGTCGCGAACGGGAGGGGCCATGCCCGGCGGTACGCGCCGGCCACCAAAGCGCGCCCCGTCGGCGGGGTCGGCCACCGAAGGCGAAGGCGGCACCGGAACGGTCGCCGGCGCTGCGACCGGCCCGAGATCGTGATCCGACAGTTCAACCGCGCCCACGTCATCCGGCAGGTCGTCGATCGTGATGAGCGGGGGCGGCAGGCCGAGGTCGACCCGGTCCTCGGAACCGAATCGGGCCGGAGCGATCGGCGGGTCGTCATCCACAAACGGCCGGTCCCCCGTTTCGTGGCCTTCGTCGCCCGCCAGGACCGGCTCCTGGCGCTCGCCCGGCCGCGGGTCGCGGTAGTCATGGGTCGGCCGGACGCGGCGTTGCTCCCACCACCAGATGCCGGCGATAGTCAGCGCACCGATGCCGAGCAGAATGAACCGCAGCTCGTACATTCCTGATGCCGCCTCAGGTCCCTGCGAGGCGCATGGCCTCGTCCACGTCAACGGCCACCAGCCGCGAGACCCCGGGCTCCGTCATCGTGACGCCGAGCAGCTGGCTGGCGAGTTCCATGGTGCCCTTGTTGTGGGTGATGAACAGGAACTGAACCCGCTCGGACATTTCACGGACGATCTCGCAGAAGCGGCCGACATTGTGCTCGTCGAGCGGCGCGTCGACCTCGTCCAGCAGGCAGAACGGCGCGGGATTGAGCTCGAAAATCGAGAACACGAGAGCAACCGCCGTCAGCGCCTTTTCGCCACCGGACAGCTGGCTGATGGTCACGTTGCGCTTGCCGGGCGGGCGCGCCATCACCGCGACGCCGGCCGACAGCACGTCCTCTCCCGTCATTTCGAGATAGGCCTGGCCACCGCCGAACAGGCGCGGGAATTTCTGCTGCAGGCCGCCGTTGACCCGGTCGAAGGTGTCCTGGAAGCGCGTGCGCGTTTCCTTGTCGATCTTGCGGATGGCCTGCTCGAGCGTGTTCAGGGCTTCCATCAGGTCGGTGAACTGACGGTCGAGGTAGTCCTTGCGCTCGGTCTGCTCGCGCAGCTCATCGATGGCCGCCAGGTTGACCTGACCGAGCCTTTCGATTCGCTCGCTGATCTCGGCGAGCTTCGCCTCCCACTCGCTCGTCACGACGTTCGCATCGAGCGTCTCAAGGAGGCTTGCCAGTTCGAACTTCGTCGCCACAAACTGCTCGTGGACGGACTCCCGCCGGATGCGGGTCTCCTGGGCGGCGAGCGTCGCCGTGTTGAGCGCGATGCGGGTCGTCTCGACGCCGTTCTCGGCGGCGAGCCGCTCGCCCTCGCGGGCCCGGAACTCGACGTCGGCGCCCTCGAGGGCCTCGCGCGCGCCGGCCAGTTCCTTCTCCACGGCAAGACGCTGCGCGAGCCACTCCTCCAGCCTGGCTTCCTGCGCCCTGAGGGGTTCCTCCCCGGCCGCGAGCTGCGCGGCGAGATCGTCGCGGCGGCTGGTCAGCGCCGCGATCCTCGATTCGACACGAACGAGGTTGTTCTGCAGCGAGGCGAGTGCCGAGCGGCGCGATTCCACCTGGATCGCCACGTCCTGGGCCGCGGTGCGGTCGGCCTCGGCCCGGGCCCGCGCGGCCGCCTGGGCACTGCGCAGCCCCTCCCGCTCCTCCTCGAGCCCGGGACGACGGTCCTCGAGCCCGCGCATGACCTCGACGGCCGCCTCCAGCCGGGCGCGGGCCTGGCGCGTCTCGTCTTCGGCGGCGCCGATCTCGGCCGCCAGTTCCTCGGCCTCGTGCGCGAGGCGCAGCAGCCGCTCGGCAGCCTGATCGGCACGCGCCCGCAGGCTGTCGTGCGCGCCCTGCGCCTCGACGTGGCCGCGATGCAGGCGATTGACCGCCGACTGCGCCCCGTCCCGGGCGCCGTCGAGCTCCTTGATCTGCGCCCGGGCGCGCTCGAGTTCGGCCTGGCTGTCGCCCTGCCGCGTGTCGGCGGCGGCCAGCGCCTCGCGCATCGCGCGCAGTTCCTTCTCGCGCTCGATGACGCCGGCATGCGGGTCTTCGCCACGGCTGACCCGCAGCCAGTGCTCGCCGAGCCAGACCCCGTCGCGCGTGATCACCGATTCACCGGACTGCAGCGAGCCGCGCAGGCGCAGAGCCTCGTCGAGGTGCTCGACGGCACGCACGGAGCCGAGGAGCGAGGTCAGGGCGGCCGGGCCGCGCACGCGCGACGAGAGGTGGGCTGGTGAGCCTGCGCCGGCTTCGCTGTCCGTGACGAAGCTGACGTTGCCCGCCTTCAGGCCGTCGAGCAGCGGCGCCACCGGATCGAGGCCCGGTACGCAGACGGCCTCGAGGTATCCGCCGAGGACCGTCTCGACCGCGCGCTCCCAGCCGGCATCGACACTCAGGCGCTGCGCCAGCCGTGGCCGGCTGCCGAGACCTTGCCCCGCCAGCCACTGCACGACCTGGCCCTTGACCGTTCCGAGCGCGGCCTCCTGCAGGGCCTCCGCCGAGACGAGCTGGCCGCGCAGGCGCTGCGCGTCGGTACGGGCGCCGTCGGCTTCGCCCTGCAGGCGCCGCTCGTCGACGCGTGCGGCATCGATCGCACTCTGCACGCCGGCAAGGGCGGCCTGGGCTTCGCGCAGCTCAGCGTGCGCGGCCTGCACGCGTGCGCTGAGCGCATCGAGGTCCCGCCCGCGGTCGCCGGCCGCGAGCTGGTCGCGCTCGAGCACGACTTTTTCCTGCTGGGCGAGCGAGCGCCGCAGCCGGCCCTCGAGCTGCTCGATGCGGGCGCGTTCGACCATCGCTTTCTGGTTGGCGTCGGCCACCTCGCGGCTGAAGGACTCCCAGCCGCTCTGCCAGGCCTGCATCTCCTGGCCGGAGGTCTCGAAGGCGCGCCGCGACTCGGCCTCGGCCGCCTTGAGCGCCAGCAGTCGCGGCTCCAGCTCCGCCACGGCGCGACTCAATTCGTCGATCTCGCCGAGATCACGACCGAGCAGGGCCGCCGCCTCGCTGCGCTCGGCATCGGCCTGGTCGAGATCCGCACGCTGCCGGGCACGCAGCTCGCGCGCATGCTGGATCGCCTGCTGGGCCCGGGTCGCCTCGGCACCGATCTGGTAGTAGCGGCCCTGCACTTCGTTCAGCGACTCGCTGCGGCTCGCGTGCGCCTCGCGGGCGTGCTCGATCGCCGCCTCGCAGGCGCGCAGGGCAGCCATCGCCGCCTGCAGGCCCGTCTCGTGATCGCGCGCGGCGGACTCGCGGGTCTGTGCTTCGCCATCGAGATCGCGCAGGCGCAGCGCCAGCGACTCGGCGCGCAGCTTGCGCTCCTCTTCCTTGAGGGTCTGGTAGCGGCGCGCGGTCTGCGCCTGGCGGGTCAGCCGGTTGATCTGCTTCTCGAGTTCATCGCGCAGGTCGTTGAGGCGCTCGAGATTCTCGCGCGTCTGTGCGATCCGGTTCTCGGTCTCACGGCGGCGTTCCTTGTACTTGGAGATGCCGGCCGCCTCCTCGAGGAAGGCACGCAGGTCGTCGGGTTTGGCCTCGATCAGCCGCGAAATCATCCCCTGCTCGATGATCGCATAGGAACGGCTGCCGAGTCCGGTGCCGAGGAAGAGCTGCGTGATGTCCTTGCGCCGGCAGCGCGCGCCATTGATGTAGTAGCTCGACTGGCCGTCCCGGCCGACGACCCGCTTGAGAGACACTTCGGCGTAGGCCGCGTACGGTCCGCTGATCACGCCATCCGTATTGTCGAACACCAGTTCCACGGACGCCGCGCTGACGGGCTTGCGATTGCCCGAGCCGTTGAAGATGACGTCCGCCGCTTCGCTGCCGCGCAGGTGCTTGGCCGAGATCTCGCCCATGACCCAGCGCACGGCGTCGATGATGTTGGACTTGCCGCACCCGTTGGGGCCGACCACGCCTGTGAGATTGCTCGGAAAATGGACCGTGGTGGGATCCACGAAGGATTTGAAGCCGGCCAGCTTGAGCTTGGAAAGTCGCATCGATTCCCTTCATTGAGGGGGCGCTGTGCGCCCGTCCGGGGGCCAGTGCGCGGCGCAGGCGCGCGCCGTCTTGGTACCCGAGAGCGCGGTAGTGTAGAGTACGCGACCCTTGAAATCGACCAATTGACAGGTCGGAGAAGTCGCCAATTGCAGGGCCCGACGCAGCCGCAGAACAACGTCGAAACGTTTCCCAATCCGAACCCGGGAACCGACTACACGATCCGGATGAACATCCCGGAATTCACGTGCTTGTGCCCGAAAACGGGCCAGCCCGACTTCGCCCATTTCGACCTCGAATACATCCCCGACGAGCGCTGTGTGGAGCTGAAGTCCCTGAAGCTCTACCTGTGGTCGTTCCGCGAGCGCGGCGCGTTCCACGAGGCGGTCAGCAACGAAATCCTGACCGTACTGGCCGGCGCCACCGCGCCGCGTTTCATGCGCCTGACCGGAAAATTCAACGTTCGTGGCGGTATTTACACCACGGTGATTGTCGAACACCGCAAGCCCGGCTGGATCCCGCCGAGCCCGGTTGCCCTGCCCTGACGCCTGTCGGTCCGCCGCCGCCGCTGCGGACCGTGAAGAGGGTCGCCCCGCGCGGCCGGCGTTATAATTGAGCGACGGAGCCGAGCCAAACCGGAGTCGGATATGCCTGCGAAAAAGTCTGTGGCCAAGCCCAAGAAACCCGCCACCAAGCGTGCTGCACCGCCGAAGCCGGCGCCCAAGAAGAAGGCGGTAATCCCCGCCAAGGCGAAGATCGTGGCCAAACCGGCGGCGAAAACGCCGGTCAAGGGCAAGGCCGCACCGGTCGCCAAGCCCGCCGCCAAGCCGGCCGCGAAGGCCGTGCCGGCGCGGCCTGCCGCCAGCGCGAAGCCGGTCACCGGCGCGAAGGCCACCGCCCCCGTGAAGCCCGCCCCCGTGAAGCCCGCCCCCGTGAAGC
>CAIMCI010000301.1 GCA_903839465.1 uncultured Pseudomonadota bacterium | reverse complement strand
GGCAGTTCGGTGATGTCGCGGCCGCGGCACAGCACCTCGCCCGAAGTTGGGCGCTCGAGGCCCGCGATCATCCTCAGGATCGTCGTCTTCCCGCTGCCGCTCTCGCCGAGCAGCGAGAGGAACTCCCCCTCGTTGACGGAGAACGAGACGCCCCGGACCGCGTGCGACGCTCCGAAGCTCTTCTGCAACTGGCGCGCTTCAATGATGGCTATCATTCCGTACTCTCGCAGGCAGGTCTGGCGCTACTGCGCCTTGACCTGGTTCCAGACTTCCAGATACTTCCCCCGACGCCGCACCAGCTGCCACCAGTCGAGCGTCTTGATCACGTTGGGGTCCGTCATGCCGAGCTCCTCGTAGCGCTTGCGGTCGACCGGCGCGAGTTCGACGGGCATCTTCGCGTTCGAGTAGCCGAACCCGGTGACCGCGTGTGCAAGCGCCTGCGCCTTCGGCGTCGAGACCCAGTTGAGCCACTGGTAGACGCACGGATTCTTGCCCGCGCCACGCACGATCATCCAGCTGTCGGAGTAGGCGCTGCGGCCTTCCTTCGGCATGACGTCGATGATGTGGCGGCCGGCCTTCCGGAGACTCACCAGCGTCGGCTCCCAGGAATTGCCGGCGACGACCTCGTGGGTCTGCAGGAGCGTTCCCATCTCGCCGGTCGTCGCCCAGAACTTGCGGATGTTCGGCTTGAGCGCGATCAGGCGCTCCTTGATCTTCTGCAGCTGGGCATCGCTCAGGTCGTAGGTGTTCTTGTAGCCGAGGTAACGGGCGGTCATGTAGATCGCCTCGACGTCGTCCCAGATCGAGACCTTGCCCTTAAGCTGCGGCTGCCAGAGGTAGCCGAGACTGTCGGGAGTCCCGAGGCCCGCGTCAGCATCGAGGAGCAGGCGCACGATGCCCCAGCCATACGGGACGCCGTACAGCGCGCTGTCCTTCACGAGCCAGGACGGCGAGCTGAAGATCGGGAAGAAGTCGGCCATGGCCGGCACGCGGCGACGGTCCACGGGCTCGACGCCGCCGGCGTCGATGAGGCGCATCGTCGTATCGTTCGACGGCGTGATCAGGTCGTAGGTGCCGCCGCCGGACAGGATCTTCGCGACGAACTCGTCGTTCGAGCCCACGTAGGTCGCGGAGACCCGGCAACCCGTCGACTTCTCGAACGGCTTCACGAAGCTCGCGTCGGCGTAGCCCTCCCAGCTGAGGATGCTGAGGTCACCGCCGGCGTACGCCTGCGCGCCGAGGATGCACAGGCCCGCAGCGAGCGCGAGGCGTGCCAATGACTGTCTGACCTGCATGACGTTCTCCGTTACCCGGGCCCCGAGCATACGACCGCACTGCGCACCGATGCTACGAGGGGTCTCCTCCGCACCCGTCGTCGCGGGACGCCCGGCCCCCCGCTCCGCACGTCGTGCGACCACATGGCTCGCGTGCCCGTGGAGATATTCCCGGACCGGGCGGGACGCACTATCCGATGTGGGCATGCGGACGCGCGTGCCGCGACTGCGCGGTGCGCGTCGCCAACTCCCGGGACCTACGCGCCCAGACCCGCCGTCCGGACGTCGGCCGCGACGCGATCCAGCGCCCGACCGAGACGGGCGACGATTTCATCCGCATCGCCGGTCGACAGGACGAGCGGCGGCGCGAGAGCCGCCATGACCCGGCCGTGCCCGCCGCGAACGAGCAGCCGCTCCTCGAAGCACGCGCGGCTGAGGAAGCTGCTGACCTTGTACGGATCGGCGAAAGGCCGGCGCGCCGACTTGTCGCCGTCGAGTTCGACCGCGATCAGCAGGCCCTTGCCGCGGATCTCGCCGACCAGCGGATGGTCGCCCAGCTGGTCGCGCATCCGGCCGATCAGGTAGGCACCGACGGTCGCCGCGTTCTCCGGCAGCTTCTCGCGCTCCATGATGTCGAGGTTCGCGTGCGCGACGGCGGCACCCACCGGGTGCCCGGACCAGGTGAAGCCGTGCGCGAACAGTGCGTGCGAGCTCTTGTCCGCGTAGAGGACGTCGACGACCTTGTGCGACAGCAGGCAACCGGACATCGGGAAGTAGCCACTCGTGAGGCCCTTCGCGATCGTGATCAGGTCCGGCCGAATATCGAGTCCGGGGCTTGCGAACCAGCTCCCCGTCCGGCCGAATCCGGTGATCACCTCGTCGGCGATCAGCAG
>CAIMCI010000300.1 GCA_903839465.1 uncultured Pseudomonadota bacterium | reverse complement strand
ATGTAGTAGGACCGGATCTTCTCGAGGTCGCCCTGCAGCGATTCGCGCGAATAGCGATCGTCCTGCTTGTACCAGGACAGCCAGTTCGGCGTCTTGAGCTCGAGGTCCTTGAGGACCTCGTCCTGCTTGAACTTGGTGGCGCCGACGACGTTGATCTCGCGGATAACGGCGCGCTTGCCTTCCTTGATGTCGACCGTGATCTTGACCTTGTTGCCGGCCACGTCCTCGACCTTCTCGTCGACGCGCACGGCGTACTTGCCGCGGCTGAAGTACTGGTCGGTCAGGTACTGCTTGACGTCCTCGAGCACGCTGCGGTCGAAGGTCTTGCCGGTCGACAGGCCGACGTTGCGCAGGCTCTTGGTCAGGTCCTCGGTCTTGATGTCCTTGTTGCCCTTGATCTCGAAACTCTCGATCGAGGGCCGCTCGCGCACGGCGATCACGAGCGTATTGCCATCGCGGCGCAATTCCACGTCGCGGAAGAAGCCCGTGCCGTACAGCGCGCGCAGCGCCTCCTCCGACTTGGTGCGGGTGACCTTGTCGCCGATCGCGACGGGCAGGTAATTGAGCACGGTGCCTTCGGCGATACGCTGCAGACCCTCGATGCGCACGTCGCCGACGGTGAATTCGGGTGTATTGGCCGTCGGCGCTTCCTGCGCGACGGCGGCGCCCGTGGCCAGGGCCAGGGCGACTGCTAGGGCCAGCCGGGATCGCATTCGGGTACGGATTCCTTGGAGTCTGAGGAGGCGCGGCTAGCCCAGATGCCGCAGGTCATTATAGAAGGCGAGGCTCATGAGCAGGATGAGCATCGCAAAGCCTAGATTCTGCCCCATCAGCTTCACGCTATCAGACAGCGGCCGGCCGCGCAGTCCCTCGGCACACTGGTAGACGATCTGGCCGCCGTCGAGGATCGGGATCGGCAGCAGGTTGAGGACACCCAGGCTGATGCTGATCAGGGCCAGGAAACTGAGGAACGCAGCACCGCCCGCGCGCGCCGTGATGCCCGCGAACTGCGCGATCTGCAGCGGTCCGCTGATGTTGGAACGCGAGACCTGGCCGGTGACCATGTGCGCCAGGAACTTGACCGTCAGCGCGACCTTGTCCCAGGTTTCGCGCAGCGCCGCCGGCAGCGCCCTGACCGGTCCGTAGCGCTCGACCGTCTCGAGGCCCGGCGGCCACTGCGCTTCGCCGCCCGGCCGGATGCCGATCCGCCCCACCGTGCCACCGGCATGCTGGGGATCGGGCTCGGCCCGCACGGCAACGTCAAACGTCAGCAGCTCGCCGCCGCGCCTCACGCCGATCGGCACGGACCGCCCGGGCCGCTGGCTGACGACCTCGACCAGGCCGGCGAAATCCCGGATGGACTTGCCGTCCGCGGTCTCGATGCGGTCCCCCGCCTTGAGCCCGGCCGCCGCGGCCGCGCCGCCCGGCACCACCACGCCGACCACGGCCGGCATGCGCGGCGCCACGAAGCCGAAGCCGAGGCCGTGGCTCCACGCGCCGGGCTCGGTCAGGCCGCTGCGTTCGGCCTCGGGCACCGCGATCGATACCGGCCGTTCGCCGGCCGGGTTGCGCACCGTCAGGCGCACGGTGCCGCTGTCGATCACGCCCGAGAGCACGCCGAGCACCGCCGATTCCTGGGTCGCGGCCGGCCGACCGTTCACGGCGACGATCTCGTCACCCGAGCGCAGCCCCGCCCGCGCCGCCAGCGAGTCGACGAGCACGTCGCCGACCACGGGCCGGAGTCCCGGCACGCCGACCTGGAACAGGACCCAGAAGGCCAGCACCGCGAACAGGAAGTTGGCCGCGGGGCCGGCCAGCAGCACCAGCACCCGCGCCCAGACCGGGCGGTGGTTGAAGGCAGCGCCGCGGTCGGCCGCGGCGACCGGCGCCTCCGCCTCGTCGGCGAAGCGGACGAAGCCGCCGAGCGGAATCATCGCCAGCACGTACTCGGTGCCATCGCGGCCCCGGCGCAGCAGGAGTGCCCGCCCGAAGCCGATCGAAAAGCGCAGCACCTTGAAGCCGAGCGCACGGCCGACCGCGAAATGCCCGTACTCGTGGACCGCGATGAGGATGCCGAGGGCCACGACGAAGGCCGGCACGTTCGATGCAAATTCGCGGATCGTCACTGACTTACCCCCCGGCCGTCATCGACTAGCCGCCGGGCGTGCGCCCGGGCAGCCGCATCGGCCGAGAGCACGTCGTCCAGCGACAGCACGGCCCCCACGTCGTGCCGGCCTACATCCGGCCGCTGTT
>CAIMCI010000299.1 GCA_903839465.1 uncultured Pseudomonadota bacterium | reverse complement strand
GAGTACCGCCGATGCGAATTGAAGTTGGGCGCAAAGAAGCCGATGGAGTCGAACATCAGGTCCTGCATGCCGGCGATCGCCTGTTCGAGCAGGGCCTCGCCGCCGTCCGCCCCGAACCGGTTGTTGCCCTTCTCGTCGACGATGCTGACGTGGACGTGCAGCCCATTGCCCGCCTGGTCGGCAAAGGGCTTGGCCATGAACGTGGCCGCGACGCCCATCGACTGCGCGACCCCCTGGACGAGGCGCCGGAGCAGGACCGCGTGATCGGCGGCGGCGATGGGATCGGCAACGTGCCGCAGGTTGACCTCGTACTGGCCCATTCCGTACTCCGCCAGAACGCCGGACACGGGCAGGTCGAGCGCCCTTGCGGCATCCGTGATCCGCTGCAGGAGCTCGGCGCTTTCCTCGACGGTGGCCAGCGAGAGGTTGGCCGGGCGTCGCGGCACGACGCCGTGTCCGGGTACCGCGGCAACGCGCACACTGCCGTCGGGCGCCCGTTCACGGTCGACGAGGTAGAACTCCAGCTCGCAGGCAACGACCGGGTGGATCCCGGCCGCGGCGCACTGCTCGACGACGCGACGGAGTACTTCGCGCGGATCGAACCACAGTGGCCCTAGGGTTTCAATATCGCGCATCGTGCACACGACCTGGGCGAGCGGTGCTCGCGTCCAGGTCATGCGTTTCAGGGTCCCGGCGATCGGCAGGGCAGTGCCGTCCGGATCCCCGTCCGATGTGCCGATGCCCTGCGGATCGTGGCCGAGACCGCGGCAGTCGGCGATCGGCGCCGACGCGGAAAACTGCACGCCGTCGGTGAATATCTTGTCGGCGTCGTCGACACCGATGCGCTTGCCGAGCACGGTGCCGTTGCAGTCCATGACGAAGGCATCGACGCCCTCGATGTCCGGATTGGCCGCCCTGAACGCCGACCAGTCACTCAACGTCGCTATGCGATCCCGTGCATCACCCATGACTACCCCATCGAAATACCGGATTTTCCCTAGAGTCTGTCGCGCAGCGCGTAGTACGACATCGCGGCGACAAGCGTCGGCCAGCGCAGCGCAGGACCTCCGGGAAACTTAGGCACGGGAACCTCGGCGAACGCCTGGAAGGCCTCGACCTCGCCGCTCAGGGCATCGGCAATGATCTTTCCGGCATACGGAGCGAGTACGACGCCGAGCCCCGAGAATCCGCTGGCGTTGAAGCAACCCGGCGCCACCTCGCGCAGGTAGGGCATGCGGGTCGGGGTAATCGAGAGCGTGCCACCCCAGGCAAACTCGAAGCGGGCGCCGGCGAGCTGCGGAAACACGCCGAGGACGTGCGGGCGCACGAACTCGCCGATATCCCTCGGAAAGCGATAGCCGTAGTTTTCGCCGCCGCCGAACAGCAGGCGGTGGTCCCGGGTGATCCGGTAGTAGTGGACGACGAAGCGCGAGTCCGAGACCGCAAGCCCGCCGCGGATGAGCGAAGAGGCGACGTCCTCCCCCAGAGGCTCCGTTACGGCGACGAAGTTGTTGATCGGCATGACGTGGGCCGCGACGTCGTCCGACAGTCCGCGCAGGTAGCCGTTGCAGGCGAGGACCACCTTCCCGGCACGGACCCGGCCGGACCGGGTCTGCGCCTCCCAGCCATCCGGCAGGCGACGCAGGTCGACCACTTCGGCGTCCTCGAAAAGGCGGGCGCCGTGGGAGCGGGCGGCACGCGCCATGCCCAGCACGAGATTGAGCGGATGGAGGTGGCCGCCGCGCGTGTCAACGGACCCGCCGAAATAGGTGTCCGTGTCCACCAGCGCACGGATCTCCTCGCGATCCACGAAGCGGATGCTGCTGTAACCGTATTCGTCGCGCAGCTTCTGCACGTAGGCGCGCGTGTGCGGCACGTACGATGCCTTGTGGTCGGCATGCAGGTAGCCGTCACGGTAGTCGCAATCGATCCCGTAGGTGCTCATCAGCCAGTCAAGATGGCTGCGCCCGTCCAGGGCGAGCTTCCACAGGCGCCTGGCGGCATCCGGGCCGACCTTCTGCTCCAGCCAGTCCTGTTCGCGTCGCAGCCCCACGTGGACCT
>CAIMCI010000298.1 GCA_903839465.1 uncultured Pseudomonadota bacterium | reverse complement strand
GCCGGCCAGCGACCGGTCCACCCGATGCGCGATCCCGATCCTGAATCCGGTCCCGGACCCGGTCCCGAACCCGGAACCGAGCGCGGCGCGACGCCGCTCGCGCGCGGTCGGGCATACCTGCGCCGCGCGCTTGCGCGCGCCGGGCCGGGGCTGATCACCGGCGTTGCCGACGACGACCCGTCCGGGATCGGCACCTACGCCCAGGCGGGTGCCGCCTACGGCTTCAACCTGCTGTGGACGATGCCGCTCGCCTATCCGCTGATGGCGGCGATCCAGTCGATCTGCGCGCGGATCGGCCGCGTCACCGGTCGCGGGCTCGCCGCCAACATGCGCCTCGTCTTTCCGCCGGCCGTGGTCTGGCCGGTCGTCCTGCTGCTCTTGGTCGCCAACGTGCTCAACATCGCCGCCGACGTCGCCGCGATGGGCGAGGTGACCGAACTCGTCACGGGTGCCGACCGGCACGCCGCGTCGATCGCGCTTGCGGGACTCGTCCTCCTGCTGCAGGTCTTCGTGCCGTACCACCGTTACGTGCACGTCCTGAAATGGCTGACGCTGTCGCTCCTCGCCTACGTCGGCGTGGTCCTGATCGTCGCGGTGCCGTGGTCCGAGGTCATCCGGCGGACCGTCGCCCCGCACCTCGCGGTCAGTGCCGCGGAGGCCGAACTCGTCGTCGCCGTGTTCGGCACGACGATCAGTCCGTATCTCTTCTTCTGGCAGGCCTCGGAAGAGGTCGAGGACATGGCCCAGCACGACGGCAGCCGGCCGCTCGCCGCGCTCGGCGACGTGCCGGAGGCGCGCGGCGAGCTCGAACGGATCGGCATCGACACCTGGTCCGGCATGGCCTACTCGAACCTCATCGCCTATTTCATCATCCTCGCCACGGCCGTGACCATGCACGCGGCGGGGGTCACGACGATCACGAGCGCCGCGCAGGCGGCCGGCGCGCTCCGGCCGCTGGCCGGTGACTTCGCCTTTGCGCTCTTCGCGGCCGGGCTCATGGGGGTGGGCCTCATTGGCGTGCCGGTGCTGGCGGGAGCCGGCGCCTACGCGCTCGCCGAGCTCCTAGGCTGGCCGTTCGGGCTCGAGCGCACGGTGCGCGAGGCGCGCGGGTTCTACGCCGTCATCGCGGCGAGCATGCTCGCCGCGCTTGGTCTCCAGTACACCTCGATCGGGCCGATGCGGGCACTCGTCCTGTCCGCCACCCTGAACGGCGTGGTCGCGGTGCCGCTGATGGCGGTGATCCTGATCCTGGCCGCCCGGCGCGACCTCATGGGCGTGCATCGCCCGACGCGCTCGCTGTTCGTCATGGGCTGGCTCGGCACCGCGGTCATGGCGCTCGCGGCGGTACGCATGCTCTGGCCCGACTGAGGCGCCGGGTGATCCGTAAAAAAAGCCCCGCGGACTCGCGTCCGCGGGGCCTTATCGCACTCGCCGTGCCGGCGCCGGTCAGCGCTGGTACGGGTAGAAGCGGAACGACAGGTAGTAGATGTTGATCGACGTCGACGGATCGAGGCCGTCGAGGCCGGCGAACGTGTCACGGGTCGTGTGCGAGGCCTGCAGGCCGACCTGGGCGTTGCCGAGCGTGCCCTGGTAGTACTTCCACCACGCGCCGATCGTTTCCTGGGTGACCGACTTCGTGTTGCCGACGCAGGCCTTGCCCTTGACGCCGCCCTCGACGAGGCAGGCGCCGTTGTCGAACAGCGGGCTGCCGTAGCCCTGGCCGATGGTCTTGCCACCCGAGGTGTAGGTGTAGGCGTCTTCCGAGGCGTGCTCGGTACCGCCGTAGGCGTAGACCACCCACTCGGTGTTCGGCCGCCAGGTGAGGCCGACCTGGGCCTGGTAGGCCTTGATCGTCGACAGCTCGCCGGTCGCCGGGTTGATGGTCACGTCCGGCAGCTGGGCCGAGCCGTAGCGGCCGACGCCCGAGCCGCCGAGGTAGGCGGCGTTCAGTTCCAGCTGCTTGTCGATCAGCGGCAGCACGGCATTCGCGCCGTAGGAGTAGCCGGTGGTCGTGTTGTTGCCGCCGTTGAAGCGGTCGCGGAAGGTGCGCATCGAGCCGAAGATCTCGTAGTGGCCGTAGCCCGGCTCGAAGGCGACCTTGCCGACGACGTCCGGCAGCGGGTCGAGGGTCACGTTCGTGCCCGGGAACGCGGCGCCGGCGCCCGGGACCGCGGTCAGCGGCGTCTTCGGCGCGACCAGCGGGCTCGCGCTTGCCGTGCCACCGACGCAGTCGGCACCGGCCGAGTTCGTGCAGGAGACGAGCGCGGCCGGATTCTCGAGCGAGACGCCGAAGGCGATCTGGTCGGAGAAGTTCTTGACGAAGCGCAGCTGCGCGGTGCGCAGCCAGCTGAAGCCCGGCAGGTACTGGCCGTCGATGGTCAGCGGCGCGCGCTCGCTGCGCGGGTTGATCATGCTGTTGTTCTGGGTAACGAGGCTCCAGGTCTGGCCGAAGAGCAGGTACCAGCCGTTGTCCTGGTTGCGGTAGTCGCCGTAGAAGTGGCGCATGCGCGGGCTGAACGAGCCGCTCTCGTTGTTGTTGGCCGTGCCGCCGGCGGCGCCGAAGTCGGTCTCGACGTAGGCCTCGGCCATGGCGTGGCCGTCGGTCGGGCTCTGTGCGAGGGCCGACAGTCGGCTCTGGCGGGCCGTCATGTGGAATTCGTTCAGGTAGTAGTTCGACGAGTTGGCGAGCGGGATGCCGGTGTTGAAGTTCGATGCCCAGTCGTTGCCCTCGACGCGGCTGCGGTCGACCGCGATCAGTTCGGCGAAGCCGCCGAGGGTCACGGTGACGGGGCCGGCGTAGAAGGTCGGCGCGGCGGCGGCGGTGCTCGCCGTGTTCGCGCTCGCGGCGGGCTTCGCGGCATCGCCGCCCTGGCGGGCTTCGAGCGCGTTGATCTGGTTCTGCAGCGCCTGGACCTGGGACTTCAGGGCGGCGAGGTCGGCGGCGTTGTCGGCGCGGGCAGCGCCGGCGGCCAGTGCCAGGACGACGGCCAGGGCAACTCGGGTGCCGCGGGGAGACAGGGTGGTCATTCGCATGGGGGTCTTCCTAGGGGTAGTTGCGAAACGGAGGCGCGGCGAATACCGTCCGCCGGCTCATGCCGCCATTGCAGCAAAGCGACCGTCGCGCTTCAAGCGACAGACCCCGAAATTCCGCATTTCCTTTATTAATAATGGGTTAATGGGACTCATTCCCAACTGCGGATCCCGCTTGTATCGGCGGTGCAACGCTTTTGACGCGATGCGGCAGATTCACCCGCCGGTCATCGGCCGCAGTCTGCGACCGGACCGCGACGCTTGTAGGACAGATGTACGCGCGAAGCCAGCCCGACGTCGCCGCGGTCAGCGGCGGTGCGGTCGGGCAATGTCGGCGAGGAGGTCGGCAACCCCCGCCCGCCGTTCGAGGAGCGGGCTGCGTTCGCCACCGGTGTAGGCGAGGCTCAGGGTCGAGTAGCGGTCGTCGCGGAGCACGAGGAGCGCGATCGTGTTCCCGGCCGGCGCGCCGGCGGAACGCACGAGCGCATCGCGGAGCACCTCGCGCGTCCACTTGCGGCCATCGACCGCGACCAGCCGGTCGCCGGGCGCGAGGCCCGCGACGTCGCCGGGGGAGCCCGGCACGACGTCGCTGATCACGCCGCCGTCGTCGCCGACGTAGAAGCCGAGCGAGAAGCGCAGGTCCGTGTCGCGGTCGTCGACTTCGTGGGCGTGGTGCATGGTGCCGGGCGTGCTTCCCGCGACGAGGCGCCAGCCGGCAAGCTCGATGCCTTCGGTCGGCGCCGCGTCGCGGTGCCGGGTCAGGCGCTCGCGCAGGAACGCGCGCCAGTCGTAGGCATCGACCGCGCTCAGGGCGGCAACGAGGTCGTCGAACGTGTACGGCCGGACCTCCGGCGGTCCGCCCGGCGCGCCGTAGAACGCCCGGCAGAAGTCGTCGAGGCTCCTGCGGCCTGCCGAGTGGGTGCGGATCAGCGCATCGGCCTCGAGCCAGACGAGCGCCGACTCGTGGTAGAAGTCCTCCTGGCGGCGCAGGCGCGACGCCCAGTCGCGCGGCTGCACGTACAGGAGCTGGGCTGCCACCGTGCTGTCCTCGAGGTTGCGCCAGCTGCGACCGTGGTGGGTCGCCTGGCCGGCGGCAATGCGGGCGATCTCCTCGTTGAACTGCGCCGGCGTCCAGATCCCGCTGCGCACGGCGAGCACGTCGCCCAGGTACTCGGTCAGGCCTTCGTAGACCCACAGGAGCTCGCCTTTCATCGGCTCCTGGTAGTTGCGGGTCGCCAAGCCCACGGGCCGGCGGTACTTGCCGTTCCAGGAATGGCTGTATTCGTGGGCGAGCAGGTTGCCCTCGGCGAGGCGCAGGTCCTCGTCGAGGAAGGTCCGGTACGGCGAGCGGTTGTCGCTCGACTCGTGGTGCTCCAGGCCGTCCGGCATGATCTGGTCGGTCAGCGTGTAGAGGAAGTCGTAGTGGCGGTAGTGCGTCGCGCCGAAGAGCGCGCGGGCTTCCGCGACGAGCGCCCGGTAATGCGCGAGGCTGGCCTCGGGCAGCGCGGCCGCGGCCGGGCCGTCGGCGGCGAGGTGGAGGCGCACCGGGGGGTCGCCGCCGAGCTCGTAGGCCTGCACGTACCGGCCGGCGATGAGCGTCGAGTCGACGAGCGTCGTCAGCGACACCGGCCTGAAGCGCACGACATCGGCGGCCATCGCCTCGGTCTCGAGCGCCGTGCCGTAGCGCCAGCCGGCGGGCAGGTGCACGCTGGCCCGGACGCTGAGCGCGTCGCTGGCGCTGTCCGCCGGGTAGAGCACGACCTGGTGCCATTCGAGGATGGCGAGCGCCTCGGTCGCGGTGCGCGGCGCCTCGAGCCCGAACACGTCGCCGTCGGGCCGAAGCGCGGTCACGACCTCGAAGTCCGCCTCGAGCCGGGTCGTGCCGGCCGGGATGTCGAGGTGGAACGCGTACATGTCCGTGTCATCGCGCCGCCAGGCGAGCGTCGCGCCGTTGGCGCGGAACACGGGCCCGGCGAGGTTGGTGATCGGTCCCGCCGGCCCGTGCCGCCCGGGCAGCCACTTCGGGTAGACGAGCGTCAGCGGTCCTGGTGCCACCGGCAGCTCGAGGTGGCCGCGGACGATCCCCCGCGGCGCGTCGCGCAGATCAACCTCGACGCTGGCCGGCGCACCGGCGGGATCGCCGGCCGGACCGCCGGCGAGCGCGCGTCCGGTGCTCGTGCAGAGGACGAGGCCGAGGCTGAGGCCGAGGAGAAGTCTGCGGCGGTGTGCGGCATCGGGCATGACAGGCTCCGAAAAAAGGCGGGGTGCGGCGCGCCGCCGCACCCCGCCGGTCGATGGGCATCAGTACTTGTAGCGCAGTCCGAGCTCGTAGTACCGGCCGACGCCACCCGCCTGGTCGAGCGACGGGTTGTAGTTGGTGCCACCGTAGGTCGCCGTGTTCAGCGGCGCGAGGCGGTTCGTCACGTTGGTCACGTTCAGGTTGTACTGCAGATGCTCGTTCTGGAAGTACTGCGCGTAGAGGTCGGCGTACGTGAAGCCCGCGACGTAGCAGTGCGGATTGGTGTCCGACAGCTGGATGCAGGTGTTGCCGCCCGAGGACTCGTCGATGCCGCGCATGGCGCTGCGGTAGTTGATCGTCGCGCCGACCGAGACCGCGCCGCGGCTCCAGTCGAGCGTGAACTGGCCGCGCTGGCGTGGCGTGCCGACCGCGCCACCGACCACGGTGGGTCCGACCGTGCCCGCGTAGTGGTAGGTGGCGTTGCCGTTGACCGGATCCTCGAAGGTCTGCTCGGACTTGAGGAGGTAGGTCGTCGAGGCGACCATGGTCAGGCGGCCGAGGTCGCCGAGCGGGAACTCGACGTGCAGGGCCGCGTCGACGCCCGAGGTGTCGGAGTAGGCGGCGTTCACGTACGGCGACTGGTAGTAGAGGATGGGGCCGGGGTAGTTCGTGCCCGGCTGCTGCGCACCGCGCACCACCGTCTCCAGGCCGAGCGGTGCGGGCACGATCTCGCCGTCGCGCCGGATGTGGAAATAGTCGGCGGTCAGGTTGACGCGCTTGATCGGCTCGAGCACGAGCCCGAACGTATAGCTCTTCGATTTCTCGGGCTTGAGGTTCGGGTTGCCGTTGCTCTGGGTCGCGATGTAGCCCTGGCCGCAGTCGGACGGCTTGTGCGTGTAGGGACAGCGCAGCGGGTCGGAGGCCGGGTTCGAGGTGGCCGTGCCGGTACCCGAGTTGCCGGCCTCGGCGATGCCCGGCGCGCGGAAGCCCCGGGCGAAGGTGCCGCGCAGCGCGAGTTCCGGCAGGACCTTCCACTTGAAACCGAACTTCGGCGTGAACGACGAGCCGGTCGAGTTGTAGTGGTCGACGCGGCCGGCCGCGGAGACCTCCAGGGTCTTCAAAATCGGCGCGGAGAGTTCGACGAACGCCGCCGAGACGGTCTGCGAGCCGAAGGCGTAGGCGCTGCCGTCGCCGATGATGTCGCCCTCCGGCGCGTACGGCTCGCCGGGGTTGTC
>CAIMCI010000297.1 GCA_903839465.1 uncultured Pseudomonadota bacterium | reverse complement strand
CGCCGCGGCGCCGGCCGCCCCGGCGAGGTCCGCGGGTCGCGGACCGAGCAGAACCCGGCGTCCGCCGCCGACCTCGTAGCGTTCGCCGCCCCCGGCCGGGGTAGCGCCGGTCTCGCCCGGGACGCCGGGGTCCGCGCCCAGCACGGCGAACGGAGCGTGGCTCGCGCCGAGGTCGGTCAGCGTGACCCGGGCGCGCAGCGTGTACCGGCGCAGGTGCGTGATCACGGCGTCAACCCGGGAGGCGGGCAGCAGCGCCGTGTAGTCATCGCCCCGCCGCGCGAGGTGCAGAACCGCGATGACCCGGCCCTGGGCCGTCTGCAGGGCCGAAAGCCGCGTGTCGCCATCGGCCAGACCGCGCACGTCCTGGGTGAGCTGGCCCTGCAGGAAGGAGGCCGCGTCGGCGCCGTGGATGCGGAACGCGCCGGGGGTCGCGGCAGGGGTAAGGGCGGTTGCTGTCATGGACAATCCTCGGCGCTCAGCTCAGCTAGAACGAGTCCAGAATGCAAGTCAAGCCCGTAAATTTCAAGGGTTTGACGCTAGTGTTGCAGCGCGAAACTGTGGCACCATTCCGGTCCATGCCGAGCCTTACCAACGACCGCGGATCCGCGCCCGCGGCACCTGCCGCCAGCGCCCCGTCGGGGCCGGCAGCGCCGCCGCCTGCCACGGCCGGAAGCACCCCGCCGGCCAGCCCCGCCCGCGAGATCGGCGGGCGCGACGGTCCCGAGCCTACCCGCTTTGGCGACTGGGAGAAGGGCGGCCGCTGCATCGACTTCTAGACCCTTGGGCGCGTCTGGCGGTCGCCGGCCTGCGCCGACGGACCGTCAGCGTCGCAACGCAGGAGACGACCATGTCCGACGCCAGCCGACCGTTGTCGCCGCATCTGCAGGTGTACCGGTTCACCTACACGATGGCGACATCGATCTTCCACCGCGCCACCGGCCTCGCACTGGCGGCGGGGTTCCTCGGCCTCGTCGCGACGCTGATCGCGCTCGCGGACGGACCGCAGGCCTACGCGGTTGCCTATGAACTGCTGAAGGGCGTCGTCGGCAAGCTGGCCCTGATCGGCCTCCTGACGGCGTTCTGGTACCACACCTTCGCGGGCCTAAGGCACCTCGCCTTCGATGCGGGCTACGGCCTCGACAAGCGCGCTGCCCGCCGCTCGGCGACGTGGCTCTTCGCCGCCACCGCGCTCGCCGCGCTGCTGTCCGCCTATTGCCTGCTGGCCGGCGGAGCGCGGCCATGAGCCTGAAGAGCCCCCTCGGCCGGGTCCTCGGCCTCGGCAGCGCCAAGGAGGGCGCGGCGCACTGGTGGAGCACCCGGCTCGCCGCGGTCGCGCTGGTGCCGCTGCTCGTCTGGCTCGTGCTCGCGCTCCTGATGGCACCGTCGCTCGACTACGCTGGGCTTCACGCCTTCGTGCGCGCGCCGTTGAACGCGCTCGGCCTGGTGCTCCTCTTGCCGGTGGCCGCCTACCACTCCCTGCTCGGCGTGCGCGAGGTCGTCGAGGACTACGTGCACGCGAAAGGCACCAAGGTCCTCGTCCTCGTGCTCCTCGATTTCGCGCACGTGGGCGCCGCAGTCGCCGGCCTGTACGCCGTGCTCAGGGTTTCGTTCGGGGGTTCGCCGTGAGTGACTACGCGTTCATAGACCACACCTTTGACGTGGTCGTGGTGGGTGCCGGTGGAGCGGGGCTGCGCGCCACGTTCGGCCTTGCCGAGTCCGGCCTCTCGGTGGCGGCGATCAGCAAGGTGTTCCCGACCCGCAGCCACACCGTCGCCGCCCAGGGCGGCATCTCGGCGGCCCTCGGCAACATGGGCAACGACGACTGGCGCTATCACTTCTACGACACCATCAAGGGCTCCGACTGGCTCGGCGACCAGGACGCGATCGAGTACATGTGCAAGGAGGCGCCGAGCGCCGTCATCGAGCTCGAACATTACGGCGTGCCGTTCTCGCGGACCGAGGACGGGCGCATCTACCAGCGGCCGTTCGGTGGCATGACGACCGAGTACGGCAAGGGCACGGCGCACCGCACCTGCGCCGCCGCCGACCGCACCGGGCACGCGATGCTGCACACGCTCTACCAGCAGTCGCTGAAGCACGACGCCACCTTCTTCATCGAGTTCTTCGCCGTCGACCTGATGATGGAGGACGGCGAATGCCGCGGCGTGATCGCCCTCGAGCTGGCGACCGGCAGGCTGCACCGCTTCCGCGCCCACCGCACGATCCTGGCGACCGGCGGCTACGGCCGCGCGTACTTCTCCTGCACCTCGGCGCACACCTGCACCGGTGACGGCGGCGGCATGGTTGCGCGCGCCGGGCTGCCGCTGCAGGACATGGAATTCGTGCAGTTCCATCCGACCGGCATCTACGGCGCCGGCTGCCTGATCACCGAGGGCTCGCGCGGCGAAGGCGGCTACCTGACGAACTCCGCCGGCGAGCGCTTCATGGAGCGCTATGCGCCGAACGCCAAGGATCTGGCCAGCCGTGACGTCGTCTCGCGCTCGATGACGATCGAGATCCGCGAGGGGCGCGGCGTCGGCACCGACAAGGACCATATCTTCCTGCACCTCGAGCACCTCGGTGCCGAGGTGATCCACGAGCGGCTGCCGGGGATCGCCGAGACCGCCCGGATCTTCGCCGGCGTCGACGTCACCAAGGCGCCGATCCCGGTGCTGCCGACCGTGCACTACACCATGGGAGGCGTGCCCGGCAACGTCTTCGGCGAGGTCGTCGACGGCCGCGCCGGCAATCCCGACGCGGTCGTTCCCGGCCTGATGGCGGTCGGCGAGGCGGCCTGCGTCTCGGTGCACGGCGCCAATCGCCTGGGCAGCAACTCGCTGCTCGATCTCGTGGTCTTCGGCCGGGCGGCGGCCCGCCGCTGCGCCGAGGCGATCAGGCCCGGCACGCCGCACCGCGCGCTCAAGGCCGACGCCGGCCAGTTCGCCATCTCGCGTCTCGACCGGCTGCGCCACGCCAAGGGACCGCGCTCGACCGCGTCGCTGCGCCTTGAAATGCAGAAGATCATGCAGGCCGATGCCGCGGTCTTTCGCACCGGAAGTTCGCTCGCCGAGGGTTGCCGCAAGCTCAAGGGTACCTTCGACGGCTTTGCCGACGTCGGCCTCGCCGACCGCTCGCTGGTCTGGAACACGGACCTCATCGAGACGCTCGAGCTCGACAACCTGCTGGTGCAGGCGGTGGCGACGATCGAGTCGGCCGCCAATCGCCACGAGAGCCGCGGCGCGCACGCGCGCGAGGATTTCAAGGACCGGGATGACGCGAACTGGATGAAGCACACGCTGTGCTGGATCGACGACAAGGGAGGTACCCGGATCGACTACCGGCCGGTGCACCTGAACACGCTGACCAGCGACGTTGACTCCATTCCGCCCAAGGCGCGCACGTACTGAGCGCCGGCTACACAGGTAAGCAAACATGGTCGCACTGACTCTGCCCGAGAACTCCCGCTACAAGGACATGCCGGGGCGCGTGCACAAGGCGCCGGCAGGCGCCAGGCGCGTCAAGACATTCCGGATCTACCGCTTCGACCCGTCGAGCGGCGAGCGGCCGCGCCTCGATACCTTCGAGATCGACCTCGACGCCTGCGGGCCGATGGTCCTCGACGCGCTGCTGAAGATCAAGAACGAGGTCGACTCGACCCTGACCTTCCGCCGCTCCTGCCGCGAGGGCATCTGCGGCAGCTGCGCGATGAACATCGACGGCAAGAACGGGCTTGCCTGCACCACGGCCATCGGTGACTGCAAGGGGGATGTCGGCATCTTCCCGCTGCCGCACATGCCGGTGATCAAGGACCTGATTCCGGACCTGACGAACTTCTACGCCCAGTACGCCTCGGTCAAGCCCTGGCTGCAGACGCGCACGCCGGCGCCGCCTGACCGCGAGCGCCTGCAGTCCAAGGAAGACCAGGAGAAGATCGACGGCCCGTCGGCGTGCATCCTCTGTGCCTGCTGTTCGACCAGCTGCCCGTCCTACTGGTGGAACAGTGACCGCTACCTCGGTCCCGCGGCGCTCCTAGCCTCCTACCGCTGGATCGTCGACTCGCGCGACGAGGCGACCGGCGAGCGCCTGGACATGCTCGAAGACCCGTTCCGGCTCTACCGTTGTCACACGATCATGAACTGCACCGAGGCGTGCCCGAAGGACCTGAACCCGGCCCGGGCGATCGCCGACATCAAGCGCCTGATGGTGGAACGCCGGCATTGAGCGGCGCCGGGCCGGACGATGAGGTGGTGCGGCGGCTGCGCTGGCGCTGCCGGCGCGGCACGAAGGAGCTCGACCTCCTGCTGCTGCGCTACCTCGAGCGCGTCTACCCGCTCGCCGGGGCGGACGACAAGGCCGGCTTCGAGCGCCTGCTGGAAGCCCAGGATCCCGACCTCGCCGCCTGGCTGTACGGCCGCAGCGCCTGCCCGGACCCGGGGCTGGCGCCCCTGGTCGCCGCCGTCCGCGCCCTGGGGGCACTTTCCGGCTAGCGCGATGTCATACGGTGCATCATGCACTTACACTACGTGCCGACCGACATCCCGCCCGACCACCGCCCCGACGCCCGAGGCCCGGCGCCCGCCCATGCCCCAGATCCCGATCCGCCGTCCCGCCGGCGAACTTTTGCGCCGCCGCCCTGTCTATCCGGGGTCCGCCCGGAGGGGCTGCCGTCCGGGAAGACGCCCGTGAGCGTGGAAGTGTCCGATCTCGCGCTGGTGGAGCGGGTGCAGAAGGGGGATCGTGCGTCGTTCGACGTGCTGGTGCTGAAGTACCAGCACCGGGTGCTGAAGCTCATCATGCGCTACACGCGCGACCCGGCCGAGGCCGAGGACATCGCGCAGGAGGCCTTCGTCAAGGCCTATCGGGCGCTGCCGGGCTTTCGCGGCGACAGTGCGTTCTATACCTGGCTGTACCGCATCGCGACCAACACGGCGAAGAACGCACTGGTGGCGCGCAAACGGCGACCCGTGGATTATGACTTCGACATGAACGACCCGGAGCAGCATGACGTGCAGAGCCGATTGCAACATGGCGACACGCCCGAGGCGCTCGTCCTCAGCGACGAGATCCGCGAAACGGTGAATGCGGCGATGGCCGCCCTGCCCGAGGAACTGCGCGCGGCCATCGTGATGCGCGAGATCGACGGGCTGTCCTACGAGGACATCGCGGCGGCGATGGACTGTCCCGTAGGCACCGTCCGCTCGCGGATCTTCCGGGCCCGTGAAGCGATCGACGAGCGGCTGCGACCGCTGATCGACGGCGGACTGGGGCGCGCCGGTGAGTAGGCGAACCCCCGCAGGCGTATTTGGTGGCGGCGACCGGGCGGTCGTCGCGGTTCGAGGTGGACTGACCGTGAGCACCCGCAATGACTGACGCGCTGAACGAACAACTGTCGGCCCTGCTGGACGGCGAATTGCCGGCTGCCGAGGCTGAACTGTGCATGAAACGGCTGGAGCGGACCGAGGAGCTCAGGGGCACGCTCGGCCGCTACGCGCTCATCGGCGAGGCGCTGCGCGCGACCGCACCGGTGGTTGCCACCCGGCCCGGCTTCGCCGCGCGCGTGCAATCGGCGATCGGAGCGGGCGAGGGCACGGCCGGGAGCGGGACGGCCCGGCCCGCGTCGCCGCCCGTGCGCTGGTGGCG
>CAIMCI010000296.1 GCA_903839465.1 uncultured Pseudomonadota bacterium | reverse complement strand
CGTCTACCGCAACGGACTGCAGGTGCAGACCGTCACCGGCAGCGCGGCGAGCAATTCGTTCACCGACACCGGGCTCGCGCCGTCCACCGCCTACAGCTACACGGTCGCGGCCTATGACTCGGCCCTGCCCACGCCGCTCGTGTCGGCACCCTCGTCGCCCGCCGCGGTCGCGGTGACGGCCTCGGCCGGCGGCACGATCGCCCCGGGGCAGCCCGGCACGCCGACGGTCGGCGCCACGACGCTGACGAGCGTATCACTCACTTGGACCGCCGCGGCGCCGGGCAGCAACCCGGTCGCCGGCTACTTCGTCTACCGCGGCAGTGCCACGACGCCGATCGCGGCCGTGACGAGCCCGGCGTTCACCGACATCGGGCTGACCTCCGGCACGACCTACAGCTACCGGGTCGTCGCCTACGACAACAGCACGCCGAGCGCGCTGCTCTCGCTCAGTTCGGCGAGCGTCACCGCGACCACCACCGCCGACGTCCTGACCGACGTCGACGTCGGCACGACCGGTGCCGGTGGCAGCGCGGTCGCGACGGCCGGCAGCTACTCGATCGCCGGTTCGGGCGCCGACATCTGGGGCACGCTCGATGCCTTCAACTACGATTACGAGACGCTGAGCGGCGACGGCACGGTGACCGTGTATGTCGCGAGTCAGAGCAACACCAACGCCTGGGCGAAGGCGGGGCTCATGTTCCGCGACACGCTTGCCCCGGGCGCGACCCAGGCGAGCATGGTACTGACCCCGTCGAGCGGCGCCGCGTTCCAGTACCGGGCAACGACCGGTGCGGCGTCCTTCAGCGTGCATCCCAATACCGTCGCGGCGCCCTACTGGCTGCGACTCACCCGTGCCGGCAACTCGTTCACCGGCTACGTCTCCGCCGACGGCACGACCTGGACCGCGGTCGCCACGGCCACCGTGCCGATGGCCGCGACCGCCTATATCGGCCTGGCCGTGACCAGCCACTCGGCGGGGATCCTGTCGACGGCGGTTTTCCGCTCCTACTCGGTAACGAGCCCGGCCGCGAACTACGCGCCGCTCGCGGTCAGCCCGCGCAACGCGAGCACGCTCGCCGGCCAGACCGTGCAGTACTCCGCCGCGCTCTACGGCGCGACGACATCGGCCGTGACCTGGACCGTCGATGGCGCCATCGGCGGCAGCGCGACGACCGGCACGATCTCGGCGACGGGCCTCTACACGGCACCGGCCACGCCGGGCACGCACACGGTCGGGGTCGCGAGCACCTCGTTCCCGGCACTGTCGGCAACGGCGACGGTCGGCGTGACCGACGTCACCGGTGTCTACACCTACCACGGTGACGCCGCACGCGACGGCCAGTACACGCACGAGTACGCGCTCAGCCCGCAGACGGTCAGCCAGGCTACCTTCGGCAAGCTGTTCTCGTGCGCGGTCGACGGCGAGGTCTATGCCCAGCCGCTGTACGTCGCCAACCTCACCATCGGCGGTGGCGTGCACAACGTCGTCTTCGTGGCGACGATGCACGACACCGTCTACGCCTTCGACGCCGACAGCCCGACCTGCGTGCAGTACTGGAAGACGGCCTACGTCACCGGCGACGGCACGGTGACATCCGTGCCGAACACCGACATCGTCTCCGGAACGGTGGTCTGCACCGACATCAACACCGAGTACGGCATCACCGGCACCCCGGTCATCGACCCGACGACCAACACGCTCTACTTCGTCGCCAAGACCAAGGAGGCGGGCGTGGCCGTGCAGCGCCTGCACGCGCTCGACCTGACGAGCGGCGCGGAGCGGGTCACGCCGGTGGTGATCACGGCCAGCCTCTCCGGCAAGGCCTTCAATCCGCTCTGGGAGAACCAGCGTGCGGGTCTCGCGCTCTCCAACGGCCAGGTCTACGTCGCCTGGGCGTCGCACTGCGACTACAACACCTGGTACGGCTGGGTGATGGCCTACGATGCGCAGGCGCTGACGCAGACGGCGGTCTTCAACGATGCGCCGACCAACGGCTCGGGCGGGATCTGGATGAGCGGCGGCGCGCCGGCCGTCGACAGCGGCGGCAACCTGTACGTCACGACCGGCAACGGCCCCTTCACCTACTCGACCGCGGTCGTACCGCCGCTCGCCCCGACCGCCGACTACGGCGAGAGCTACCTCAAGCTGTCGCTGACCAAGTCCGGCAGCAAGGGCACGCTCGCCGTCGCCGACTTCTACACGCCCTCGCAGAACGCGGCCTGGACCGCGGCGGATCTCGACCTCTCGGCATCGGGCGTCGTCGTG
>CAIMCI010000295.1 GCA_903839465.1 uncultured Pseudomonadota bacterium | reverse complement strand
GCGTGCTGCCGTCCGAATAACCGCCGCTGACGCGGAGGTTGAGCGAGCCGCCGAGCGGCACGGTCTGCGGACCCGCGGCGCTCAAGTTGAGGATCTGCAGCACCGGCGCCGTCACGTTCACGGTCGCGCTGACGGTCGTCGTGCCGGTGGTATCGAAGCAGGTGAGCGTGATCGGATAGGTGGCGCCGAGGCCCGCGGTGACCGGGATCGACGCCGTCCCGCTCGCCGGTTGGTCGAGGAGCGACGCGCCGGCGCCGGTGAGCGAACAGCCGTTCGCGACGACGTTGCTCGTCGTCCACGTCAGCGTCGTGTTGCCGCCGCCGAGCACGGCGGTCGGGCTCGCCGTGAACGTGTTGATGACCGGCGCCGGTGGTGGCGGCGGCGGTGCCGCGATGATGAGCGGCGCCGTCGAGGTCGCCGGCGCCGTGCCGGGCGCGCCCGAGCAGCTGAGCGTCAGCAGGTACACGCCCGGGGCATCGGCCGCGGGCACGGTCGCCGGGGTACCGGTCGAGCTCGCCGGTAGCCCGGGAAGGCTGAGGCCGGCACCGCTGATGCTGCAGCCCGTCGCGTTGCTGGACGCCCAGTTGAAGAAGACCTGGGTGCCGGCCAGCACGGTGCCCGGCGCCACCGCGAGCGGAGTCGTGATCTGCGGCGCATTGGCCGTGACGGTGAACGGCAGTGTCGAGGTCGCCGGCGCCGTGCCGGCGGCACCCGCGCAGCTCAGCGTCAGCGTGTAGGCACCGGGGGCCTGGCCGGCGGGTACGGACACGGGCGTCCCGCTCGAGCTCGCCGGCAGCGGGCTCAGCGCGAGGCCGGCGCCGCTGATGCTGCAGGTCGTGGCGTTGCTCGCCGCCCAGCTGAGGGCGGTCGTGCCGCCGGGGGCCGCGCTCGCCGGCGCCGCGCTCAGGCCCGAGGTGATCTGCGGCTGGGGCGGTACGACGGTCAGCGTCGTCTGCGCGTTGCCGCTCGACCCGCCGTAGCCGCTGCACATCAGGGTCGCGGTGTAGGTACCGAGCGTGGTCAGCGGACCCGTCGACACCGAGCCCGCCGTCGCCGGCGCGTTATACGGTGTCAGGAGGTTGCCGCTGGTGCCGGAGACCGTGCACTGCGTCGGCGGGTAGTACTGGCCGCCATCCGGCGTCGCCACCGGACCGAACGTCAGCGTCGCCGCCTGGCCCTGGACCACGGTCGGTGCCGAGGCGGTGATCGCCGCGCACGGCGGCACCGGCTGAATCGGCGGTCCGGTCACCGGCCACGCAGCGTTAGGACCCTGTGCCGGCAGGAAGTAGGTCACGAGCGACAGGTAGATGTTCGCGAAGCGCCCGTCGAGTTCGCCTGCGGGATTCAAGTTGCCTGGTGGCGCCGCGAAACTGAACGCACTTAAACTTGCGGGCTGGCGCAGGTACGCATCGGCCGAGGCCATGAAGTTCGCCGCGCAGCTGTAGTTCGCGTTCAGGGACGCGTTGCTGAAGTAGTTGTTGCTCTGGCTGATGTAGCTGGAGAGGTTGGCGTAGACCTGCGTGCTGCTGATCTGCGGCTGCGCGTTCTGCAGCGTGGCAAGCGCGTTCGAGTACTTGGTCGTGACGAACCCCGGCAGGCCCGTCGGCAGACCGCTTGCGGCCATGTTGAGACCGAGGCCGTAGGCGTACATCGATGCACTGTGCGAGGAACTGCCGCCCTTGTCGCAGAAGCCGGTCAGTTCGATGAAGAAGGGGGTCGTCACGTCCTCGACGATCGAGCCCTCGACCAGCGGCAGATCGGAGCGCGGTGCGTAGGCGAGGAGCGGCACCGCGAAGTTGCCGGGCGCCGGGCAGTTGAGGGTATAGGGCCCCGGCACCACCAGCGTCGGATCGTCAGTCACCTGGATGAAAGTGTTGTTGATCGACGGATTCGTGTCGACCGCGATCGCGGTTTCCTTGAGCACGACGAAGGCCGTACCGGACTGGCCGGCGTGGCCGCACATGAACGGCGGCAGGACCGTGTGCGGGAAGTTCGGGCAGTAGTTCGCCACATCGAGGTTGCCGCCGGCGCAGCTCCACACGCCGTTGACCACGCTGGCGCGCGGATCGTTGGCCACGATGCATTGGTCCTGCAGGATGTTGGCGTTCGGGAACGTCACCGTGCCACCGGCCAGCGAGCCGATCTGGACGGTGATCTGCGGCCCGAGGATCGCGCAGGTCGCCGGTGCCGTGCAGCTGCTCGCCGGCTGCGAGCCGGACATCGTCACGGCCAGCGCCGAGGGCGCGGCGAGCCCTGTCGTGATCGATGCCAGCGGCTTGTTGGCACCCGACGCGGGCGGGGCGCCGTACTGCAGGAGGCGGCCCCGGTTGGAGGAGACGACCTGCGAAATGAACGCGTACGGGACGTTCGTGTAGTTGCCGACCTTGATCCGCGTCAGGTTGAGCCCGAGGCCGTCGGCGAAGTTGGCGACGAACGCGCTCTTTGCCGTATCAAAGCGCAGGACGCGCCCGTCGAGGGTCGTCGTCAGCAGGCTGACCCCGTGGCCCGAATCGGCCGGCCACAGGTCCATGGCGAGCGGCACGGCGCCGAGACCGCTGAACTGCTGCTGCGTCACCGCGATCGAGGTCGGGCCGGCGAGGGCGAGCGGCGGCGTCGGGCCGGTGTACAGCCCGAGCACGGACTTCGTGTAGACCATGACGCGGGCGTTGTAGGTGTCCCCGACCAGCACGAGAAGGTCGCCGGCCTGCCACGCCGGAACCCCGCCGATGCCGGGGGTCGCGGCGGTCGGCGCGACGAGCACCTCGGCCAGCGCCGCGGTCCTGGCGCCGTTGAACGTGCGGTCGATCAGGACCGGCTTGCCGTAGGTGTTGTTCGCGAACGGCAGCACCCAGACGCCGGGCTTGGCATCGTCCGAGCAGCTCGGCGAGATGACATAGAGATTGCCCGTCGCATCGACGCTGAGGCCCACGGGCTTGGCCGGACCGGAGCCGGCCCGGGTCCAGGTGAAAATCACCTTCGACGTGCCGTAGTTCGGCCCGGTGTAGCGCACGATCTGGCGCCTGCCGGGGTCGGCGGCAATCAGGTCGACCGAACCGGTCAGGGAATTCGGCAGCCAGGCAATCGCGCTGAACGCGCCGTGCTGGGCGCCGTCGGTGTTGAGGGCGGTGAGGCCCTTGATCGTGGCTGACGGTGGCGAGGTCGAGGTCGTCAGGGTGAGACTGTCGATCGTGTTGCCGATCGAGTTGGCCACGCTGACCGTGAGCGGTTGGCTCACCGGTACCGGCGCCGCGTGCGCGGCACCGATCGCGATCAGGCCAAGGAGTCCCGCGGCACGCCAGCGCGGCGCGGCGCCCAACGGAGCGAAAACGCGGGCGACACGGGTTACAAGACCCACCGTGGTCGATACGTACATCCCTGTTCCCCCTGCCCCGCGTGCTCTTTGTTGGCACGAATGAGCGCTTTCCCCGGCCTGCACGGCGCCGTCACGACGGTCCGCCACCCTGTCTCCCAACGCGGTGTTGGTGTTCGTTCGGTCTCTCGCCGATCCATTCCGGCGCGGCGAATATTGCCGGAACATAACATGACGATCGTTCAGGTAACTACCACGTGTGCAGGCCGCGGATTATGTCGAGTGCGAGAGCGACGCCTCGGCCATTGGCTGCAACGCAGCAATCGCGCAATAGCCCCGGGCCTGGACCCTAGTGTTTCGCGGAGGCGTGGCGAGGCGGCGCGCTGGCACGACGAAGCTCATCGAGGTACCGCTGGTTGAGCTGGCGGTAGATCAGCGGCGCGCCGGTGTTCTTTGCCAGGATCTCGTGGCTGTGCGTCAGCGCGCTTTCGGCATCCACGTACTGACCGAGCCCGGTCAGCGCCGCGCCTTCGGCACTTTCGGCGATCGCCGTGCGCCAGTGATCGGCCGACAGCGCGTTCGTGTAGATCGCCTTTGCCCTGCGGGCAAGCTCGAGAGCCTCTCCGTAGCGGCCCTGCGTGTCGCGCAGAATCGCGAGAATCATGAGGCTGGAGGCAACGTCGGGCTGGTCCTCGCCGACCAGACGGCGGCGCATCGCAAGACCCTCCTGCACGTAAGCGTCCGCTTGCGTGAGGTCACCCGACAGTGTCAGCCAGGAACCGAGCACGTTGAGGACCCGGGCCGTCTGCGCGTTATCCGCCGGGTAGGCCTTGCGGTATATTCGCAGCACCTCGTGCATATTCTGAAGTGCAACCTGCTTCTCACCGCGGTCGTACTGCAGCGAGGCCAGATTAAACAGCGCCTGACCCGCGTCCGGATGCATTTCGCCGACCAGCGCCCGCTGCATGTCGAACGCCTGGGTGTAGAGCAGCTCGGCACCGGCGAGATCGCCCTTGTCCTGCACCACCATTGCGACATTCTGCAGGCCGTTGGCGACCTCCGGATGGCGATCGCCAAACACCGTGATCCGCATCGCCAGCGACTCGCGCAGGTACTGTTCAGCGGCGTCGTTATTGCCGTTTCGCCACAGCAGGTTACCCATGTCATTGAGCGCCTCGGCCAGATCAGGATGCGGTTCGTTGCCGCGCAGCGAGCGCTGCAGGTCCACGGCCTGCTTCATCAACGGGATCGCGCTCTTGGAATCGCCCGCATCATCCATCGCAAAAGCGAGTGCCTTCATGGTCCGCGCGACGTTCGCGTCGTTCGCGCCAAAGAGCGCCTGCTGCAGGTTGAGCGCGAGGCGCAGCGTCTGCACCGCTTCCGCCGGCTGTTCGTTCTGCGCCTGCAGCGTACCGAGGCCGTACAGCGAGCGGGCGAGCGACTCCTGGCTCTGGCGGTCGTCGGGCTTCGCCGACTCGATCCGGATCGCCTCGCGATAGGCCTTCTCGCCGGTTTCGTACTCGGCCTGCAGGGCGAGTAGGTCACCGCGATGGCTGAGAACGTCGGAAAGCTCGAGCGGATCGGCACCTGGCAGACGCCGTCGGGTATCGAGCGCCTTGTCGAGAAGCGGTCTCGCCTGGGGGTAGAGCCCCAGTCCCATGTAGACGGTGCCGAGCGTGTCCATCAGCGTTGCCTGGATGGCCGGCTGCCGGGCGAGTTCGGTCGCGATGCGCGCCGCGCCCTTGTCCAGCATTTCACGTGCGGTGACGGTATTGCCGCGCGCTTCGCTGGGGTCGGAGATCTTGAAGAGGTCGACGAGGAACTTCGTGGTCTCGCGCGCGGTGCGCGCCTCGGCTTCGGCGCGCACGGTCTGGCGCTGCGCGGCCGCGCGCTGGACAAGCGCGTAGGCAGCCAGACCGGAGGTCGCGACCATGCCGGTAGTGGCGGCACACGCGATGAGGAACATCCGCCGGTTGCGGCGCTGCTGCTCGCGCCGCTTGAGCGCGTCGAAGCCGACGCCGAGGAGCCCGGCGATCAGCTTCAGCTTCGCATTCTGCTTGCCGTCCTTGCCCGGCCGTGCGTCGGCAGCGATCGGTTCGGTCCGCGTATCGGTGAGCTCGCCGTCGGGGCCTAGCTTGAAGCGCAGCGCCGGCGGGAAACACTCCTCGTCCTCGCGACCCGGCAGGTCCGTCGCATTGGGCTCGCCACCAACGACGAGACAAAATATCCGATCCTCGCGGCGCAGCCGCTTGAAGGCGAGGATCTCCTCGTTGACCCATTTGGACTTCGCGGCCTGCGGCGAGCAGATCACGATCTGGCAGGCGGAATCGGCGAGGGCCGCATTCAGCAGCGTGCCGAGGTCGGTGGCGCTCGCCAGTTCATCGCGGTCGCGGAACACCGGGGCGAGGCGCTTGGGAACTTCACCGCGCTCGGTGACCGTGCCGATCAGCGGTTTGGGCGGGCGATACCGCTCGAGCGAGCCATGCAGCCAGGAAGCCCACCCGGAGTCCCGGTGGCTGTAGCTGATGAAGGCCCGGTACTTAAACGCGGGCGCCGACGCGTCCGGTGCGGCTGCCGGGGCAGGGGTCGTCATTGCGTCAGGTCTCGGCGGGACGGCATCGGGCGCCCGGCACGGTGGACACGGGGCGAATCGCCACGCTCAGACTCTTTCTTGGCCACGCGCCTACCCCCGCAGCAAATCGCAGCTGGCAGTTGGCCGGTAAGAAACGCAACCACGGCCGCGACCCGGGACTGTACTCCGAGTGACCGGTGCAAGGCGACGGGTACGTGTATCGACCGGCACTGACACGCTACGCGCCGCTTCAGAACGGAGTAGAGACACTCGGCCGATGCCCGGCTTCGCGCATCAGGCACCCTAAAAACTTCCGCGCTCTGCGCGCTTCCCGTTCGGACGCAGAGCAGTGGCGTCAGGGCGCGGGCACCGACACCGTCGGCGACAGTCCCAGCTTCCGGGCTCGACGCGCAAACCGACGGTCATCGAAGGACACCATCCCGTCGCAGGCTCGATAGCTCGCGTGATGCAGCGCGTCGGCCAGGTCGAACCCGCTAGACAGCAGCTCCAGCGCCCGCTCAACGGTGAGTCGGTCCTCGACCGTGACGTGTGGCAGCGCGCACAAGTGCCTCAGCACGCCCAGCACCTCGGCCGGCTGGAATTCGTAGAAACCCCGAAGCACCCATTCGAGCTCCAGAATCACCGTTTTCGCGACCATCAGCGGCCGGCCAGACTCCATCAGGTTGCGCGCCGCCGTGCGTTGGCGCAGGGCCGGCGCATCGCCGCGATCCTCAACGTAGTAGCGCGCAAGCACGTTGGTGTCGAGGCCAATCACGGCTTCAGCAACGACGCCGAATCGAAATCAGCTGGCAGCGCGCGCCGGCGCGACTTGAGCATCCCGTACCCGCTTGGCACGTCGGTCAACGGCGAGCCCTGGACGCGCAATTCCACGCGATCCCCCACTACCGCGAATTCGACTTTCGTTCCGGCCCGGATCCCGAGTCGGCTGCGCACAGCCTTTGGAATCGTCACCTGGCCCTTGCTCGTCACGGATGTGCTGCTCATTACCGGATTCCGGAAGTAATACCAGGTAATACTCGCCAACTTTCCGGGCACTGTCAAGAATGGCCGCCACCTCGCGCGTACGGATCCGCACCAGCGGAACGGGGCAGCAATACACGGTGATCCTTAGGATTCTTCACCGGGCGTCCCGCGCCCCGACTGAAGTAGAACCACGATCAATGCCTGCCCGACGTCGCGGAACTGCGAGGGACGAATAAGCGAGGCATGCGATCTCCCGGGACACCTCCGGAATCAGCCTGATAGCGCGTTTCGCGCCGCCTACGGCGGCCACGGCACGACCGCACGGATCGGGGATCGGGGATCGGGGAAGGCGTGTGGTGGGCCCGCTGGGATTCGAACCCAGAACCAAGGGATTCACTCTGCCCCGCCGTTTCCCGCGGGAGTGGACTATCTCTTCACCCTCGGCTTGCGCCGGTCGGGTGCGGGAGGCTCTAGCCTGTCATTAAGGGCGCTTACAGCCCCCAGGTAGTCTCTGCACCTTCCGGCGGTGCACCGCCGGCTCGGCTCAGGATTGCCACCGCGCCTAGCGCGAAGGGTTCCCTGAATTCTTCCCGTTCACTTCGCGCCTTACGACGCGAAGGCACCATTTCCTGATGAGTCCCCTGCTCTAACCGTTGAGCTACAGGCCCGTAAGCGCCAGTGTAACCCCGGCCGTGCGCACCGCCTACCGTCACCGGCGGGCGGTATAGTTGGCTCCCCGCACCCGACGGAGTCGCGATGCCCCCCGAACTGTCCCTGATCCTGATCGGCCTTTGCCTGCTCCTCGCCGGACTCGCTCTCGGCCATTGGCTGGGCACCCTGCGCCGGGGTGCGCAGGCGCAGGCCCGCGAGGCCGAGTTCGGGGCCCGGGTGGCGACGCTGGAAGCAGAGCGGTCGGCCCTCGCGAGCCGCGCCGAGCTCGCCCAGTCCCTCGAGGCGCGACTGCGCGAGGAGACCGGCCGGCGCACCGCGGCGGAGGCGACCAACCTGCAGATCGACGGCCTCAAGGACGAACTGCTCGGCCGCGACGCGGAGCTCGCCCGGCTGCGCCTGGAAATCCGCGATCTCGGCGAGACCCGCCGGGAACTCCTCGCCCGGCTCGACGCCGAGGCGAGCGCGCTGCGCCAGCAGCGCGAGATGCTGACCCAGGCCGAGGCGCGCCTCACCGATACCTTCAAGGCGCTGGCGGCCCAGACGCTCCAGGCCAACAACCAGCAGTTCATGGATCTCGCCAAGGTGCAGTTCGAGTCGCTCTCCGCGCAGTCCGCCGGCGAACTCGCCAAGCGCGAAACCGCGATCGCACAACTGATCGAACCGGTCCGCCAGTCGCTGGAGAAGGTGCAGGCGCAGATCGGCGACGTCGAGAAAGAGCGCGTCGGCGCCTACTCGACGCTGATGAGCCAGGTCGAGATTCTGGCCAAGGGCCAGACGGACCTGCGCCGCGAGACGACGAGCCTCGTCGGCGCCCTGCGCCGGCCCAACGTCCGTGGCCGCTGGGGCGAACTGCAGCTGAAGCGCGTGGTCGAGATGGCCGGCATGCTCGATCACGTCGACTTCCTCGAGCAGGAGTCGGTCTCGACCGAGGACGGCGACCTGCGGCCCGACCTCGTCGTCAAGCTGCCCGGTGGGCGCTCGCTCGTCATCGATGCCAAGGCGCCGCTTGAGGCCTATCTCAATTCGCTCGAGCAGACCGACGAGGCGGCGACCAAGGCCTGCCTCGTCGATCACGCCCGGCAGCTGCGCGACCACATGGCCAAGCTGTCGCGCAAGGCCTACTGGGAGCAGTTCCCCAACACGCCGGACTTCGTGGTGCTCTTCATACCCGGTGAGGTCTTCTACAGCGCGGCACTCGAACAGGATCCGGAACTGATCGAGATCGGCGTGCGGCAGAAGGTGATCCTGGCAACGCCCACCACGCTGATCGCGCTGCTGCGCACGGTCGCCTTCGGCTGGCGCCAGGAGGCGCTCGCCGAGGATGCGCGGCGCATCGCCGAACTCGGCAAGGAACTCTATGACCGACTGCAGACGCTCGCCGGTCACTGGGCCGCGGTCGGCAGCGGCCTGCGCCGCGCCGTGACCTCCTACAACGATTCGGTCGGCTCGCTCGACCTACGCGTCATGAGCACGGCCCGCAAGTTCCGCGACCTGAACGTGGTGCCGGGCGCCAAGGAACCGGAAGAACTGAAGGCGATCGACGTCGTGCCCCGTGAACCGCAGTCGGACGAGCTGCGCCGGCCGTTGACGCTCGTGCCGCCGCCGGCCGACAGCCGCTGAGCGGGCTGCCCGCTCAGCCCGGCGCCGGAAGGAACTGCGCGAACAGCACCGGATTGCCGGCCGGATCGAGGTAACCCGTCTCGCGGCTGCCGTAGAAGGTCGTCCGCCGCGGCTGGTACACCGGTTCGCCGTCGAGGCGCGCCTCGACGTCGGCGAGGCTGTCCACCTCGACGAAGAGCGATGTCGGTCGCGGCAAGGGCCCGATACGGGCAATCGCCCCGGCCGCGAAATCACCCGCGACGGACGCCACCGTCTGGTACATGAGCTCCGCGGCGCCAAGGCGCAGGACCACGAAACCGAGCGTGTCGCCGTGCGGCACCTCGATGCCGACCTCGGCGCCCAGCTTGCGCCAGAACGGCAGTACGGGCTCGATCGCATCGACGATGACGACGGGTGTCACGCGGCGGCAGGCGATGGCGTCCATGGTGGGCTCCTCAGCGGTCCGACCGGCCGGGGACCGACCGCTCGGTCAAGTCTATACCGACCGCGCCGGCTTCTTTCTTGACGTGTCTGTGCGCCTGCGCCTATAGGGCGGCGACCGAACGCGCTAGGGTCGATCGTGGGCGCGCACCGCACGCCCGGACCGGTGGGCGGGGCGCCGGCCCCGGCGCGATGGACCGGCCCTCCTCAGACGGGCGACCGGTACCGCTCGGCCGGTCTCGTACGGAACGCCCCGTGCCCGGACTTTCAATCGAGGAGATGTCCCATGTCGATCCGTTCACTCCTGTTCCCGCTGCTCCTGGGGCTGCCGCTCGCCGGCGCCGTGGCTGCGCCACCGTCCGTCGCCGACGACCCCGAGTCGCTGCCGAAGGCCTCGTGCAGCGACCTGCATTTCAGCTCGGCGTTCCTGGCGAAGTATCCAAAGGCCCCGGCCGCCTGCCTCGAGGTGCGTATCCTCGAGGGCCGGAAATACGCCCGCTTCGACGGCAAGGTGTTCCTGCTCTCGCCGGAGTTCGTGACGGTCACGTTCCTGAACGTGGCCGGTGACGAACTGACGACGTTCAGCTTCAAGCCGCAGGAAACCTCGCGGGTGCTGATCGACGGCAAGGACGTCAAGTACACGGACATGAAGAAGGGCGACAAGCTCACCTTCTGGATGCCGGAGGACGGCCTGTCGGTGCGCAAGACGCTGGCCCCGACCGATGACCACTGGCGCGTGATTCCGCCGCGCTGAGGCGGTCGATGCGAGGGGCGGGCCCGCTCGGCCCGCCCTGGCGCGGCGCTCTCAGAACGCGCCGCGCTGGAAGTCGCTGATCGCCTGGTGGATCTCGGCGGGCGTGTTCATGACGAACGGCCCGTAGCGGGCGACCGGCTCTTTCAGGGGCTTGCCGGCGATCACCAGAAAGCGCGCCGGCCCGGCCGTAGCCGTCGCCGTCAGGGCCTCACCCGGACCGAGTTCGGCCAGCTTCGGTGCGACAACGGCGGTCTCGCCGACGCTCACCTCGCCCTCATAAACGTAGAGGAACGCCGCGTGGCCCACCGGCACGGCAGCGGCGAGGCCCGCCCCGGCGGGCAGCTCGACGTCGAGGTAGAGCGGCGCGGTGGCCCGCGCCGGCGCGGGACCCTCGACGCCGCCGAACCGGCCCGCCAGCACCTTGACCCGACCGCCGCCGGGAAGCGACACGACGGGGATGTCGGCCGGTGCGACATCACGGTATTCGGCCGGCCGCATCTTGTCGCTGGCCGGCAGGTTCAGCCACAGCTGGAACCCGCGCATCAGCCCCTGTTCCTGTTCGGGCATCTCGGAATGGACGATGCCGCGTCCGGCCGTCATCCATTGCATGGAGCCCGCGGTCAGCAGTCCCTCGTTGCCGTGGTTGTCACGATGGCGCATGCGCCCGTCGAGCATGTAGGTGATCGTCTCGAAGCCACGGTGCGGGTGGTCGGGGAAGCCGGCGATGTAGGCCGACGGGTCGCTGGAGCCGAACTCGTCGAGCATCAGGAACGGATCGAGCGCGTCGAGGGCCGGCGTGCCGATGACACGGGTCAGCCTCACGCCCGCGCCGTCGGAGGTCGGCATGCCGGCGACGAGCCGGACGACAGCCCGGCCGGCGGGAGGCGGTGCAACGGACTCGGTCATGCGATCTCTCCTGGTTGAGGGCGGTGCGACCGCCGGGTGCAGCCGCCTGTGTGGGGCCGCCGGCTGGTACCCGGTAGCCCTATACTGGCGAACAGGGCGTTCGCGAGCAAAGCACAATGCCGATGAACTTCGATGACGTGACCGCGTTCAACGCCGTGGCCGAGACCGGCAGCATCAGCGCCGCCGGCCGCCGCCTGGGACTCGCCAAGTCCGTCATCAGCAAGCGGGTCAAGGACCTCGAAACCCGCCTCGGCGCGACGCTCTTCAAACGCTCGACCCGCTCCGTGCGCCTGACCGACCAGGGGCGCACGCTGTACGGCCATACCCGCACGCTCCTCAACCGCCTCGACGAGGCCGCCGCCTCGGTGGCCGAGCGCGAGGACGAGCTGAAGGGCACGATCCGCATGGCGGCCCCGGTCAGCTTCGGGACCCTGCACCTCGGCCGGCTGCTCTGGCCGTTCATGCAGCGGCATCCCGGGCTCGAGGTCGCGGTCGACCTCGACGACCGGGTCGTCGATCTCCTCGGCCTCGGCTACGACGTCGGTATCCGCGTCGGCCGCCTGCCGGACTCGTCGCTGATTGCGCGCCGGCTCGCCGACATGCGCATGCACCTGTGCGCGGCGCCGTCCTACCTCGCCCGCCACGGCACGCCGAAGTCACCGGAGGACCTGACCGATCACGACTGCATCGGCTATGCGCACCTGACGGCCGGCCAGGTCTGGCAGTTCGAGCCGGCGCGCGGCAGTCGCGAGCTGCGCTCGGTGCGGGTCCGCGGCCGTTTCGTCGCCAACAACGGCGAGCTGATGCGCGATGCGGCGATTGCGGGACTGGGCGTGGTCCTGCTGCCCGAGTTCCTCATCGCCGAGGCCCTGCGCGACCGGCAGCTCGTCTGCCTGCTGCCGACCTGCCGGCCGGTGGCAGGCTCGGTGTATGCCCTGTATCCGCGGGATCGCCAGCGTTCCCGCAAGATCACGGCGCTGCTCGACCACCTCGGCGAGAGCCTGGCCCGGCAGCGCTCGTGGCTGGTGGCCGGTCAGGCCTGACGCGCCGGTCGCGCCGCCGACTGTTCGCGCCCGGGAAACCCCGCGTCCGTGCGCCACCGGCTAGTACGCGGCGCAGGGACAGGCCAAAGTAGTACCACGTTGGTACCCTTTCACCGTTCGGGCACCGTTGCCCTTCCCAATCACCCAGGAGTTGCCATGTTCCGCTTCCGTCACGCTGCCGCTGCCGTCAGCCTCGCCCTCGCCGCCTCGACCGCGACGGCCGCCCCGGTCACCTACACGATCGACCCGGTGCACTCGCGGGTGAGCTTCTTCATCAACCACCTCGGCTTCTCGAACTCGAGCGGCTCGTTCAAGGTCGCCGAAGGCAGCACGGTCACCTTCGACAACGACAACTGGTCGAAGTCGAACGTGGCGGTGTCGATTCCGGTCAAGTCGCTGGAGCTCGGCGATGCCACGTGGAACTCCCACATCCTCGACAAGGACTGGCTCGACCTCGGCCAGTTCGCCGAGATCCGCTTCAAGAGCAGCAAGCTCGAGAAGACCGACGCGACCCACGGCAAGCTCTACGGCGACGTGACCATCCACGGCGTGACGAAGCCGGTGACGCTGGACCTCACCGTCAACAAGGTCGGCGAGCACTTCATCCGCAAGGCACCGGCCGCGGGCTTCACGGCGACGACCGTCCTGCACCGTTCGGATTTCGGCGTGACCGCCTACACCGGCGCAATTGGCGAGAACATCGACGTGCGCATCGAGATCGAATCCTACGTCGCCGCACCGGCCGCGAAGTAAGACTCCGGGAACCAGGACACCATGGCGCTCCATTCGACTGCCTACCGCTGGGGCGCCGTGGCCCGACTCTTCCACTGGCTGACGGCGCTCGGCGTCCTGGCGCTGATCGCCGTCGGCCTGTGGATGACCGACCTGCCGAACGGCATGCGCAAGATCAACATCTATGCCCTGCACAAGTCGGTCGGCATCACGATCCTCGGTCTCACGGTCCTGCGCCTGCTCTGGCGGCTGACCGATGACCGTCCGCTGTCGCCGCCCGGCCAGCCGGCATGGCAGCAGCGCGCGGCGCAGGCCGCGCACGTTCTGCTCTACGGACTCCTGATCGCCATGCCCCTGTCCGGCTGGCTGTACAACTCGGCCTCCGGATTCCCGTTGCGCTGGTTCAAGCTCGCCAACCTGCCGCACCTGGTCGAGGCGGACCCGGCGCTGAAGGAGCTTGCCCACGGCGCACACGAGTTCGGCGCCTGGCTGCTGATAGCGCTCGTGGTCCTGCACGCGGCCGCGGCGCTCAAACACCACTTCGTCGATCGCGACGACACCCTGAATGCCATGCTCGGTCGCCGGGCGAAGGACAGTAAATGAACACGCCTCGTCAACGACGGCGCGCGGCCGGGTGGCCGGTCGCACTCGCCGCTTTCGCGACCTTCGCGGCGCCGGCCGCGCCGGTCGCCTACACGGTGGACCCCGCCCAGAGTTCGCTGACCTTCGTCGGCACGCAGCAGGGCGAGAAGTTCACCGGCACCATCAAGTCGTTCCGGGCCGCGGTGCGCTACGGGCCGACGGAGCTCGCCGCCTCCACGCTCGACGTGTCGATGGACCTGAAGAGCATCGACACCCGCAGCGGCGAGCGCGATGCGGCGCTCGCGACCGCCATCTGGTTCGATTACGCGCACACGCCGACCGCGACGTTCAAGAGCGTCGGGCCGCTGCGCGCGACCCGCGACGGCGCCGTGGCGGACGCCGATCTCGTCATCAAGGGCAAGACCAAGCGGATCGCCTTCCCGTTCCGCTTCACGGCGAACGGCGCGACGGCCAACCTCGACGCCCGGGTCACGCTCGACCGCCTCGACTTCGGACTCGGCGCCGGCGAATGGGCGGACGACTCCGTGATCGGCCACAAGGTCGATGTCGTCGTCCACCTGGTGCTGAAGCCCGCCGCGAACTGACGCCCCGGCCAGCCGACGGGCGTACCCCCGGCGCCGCTAGCGGGTCAGGCGCCGTTCGGCGATTCGGCTGGCGATCGCGACGCCGCCGATGCCGTAGGCAAGCAGCAGCGCGACCGAGACCCAGGCCGGTGCGCCGAGCGGATCGCCGAGCGTGACGGCGCGCATCAGCGAACAGGCGTGGGCGAGCGGCAGGAACCACGCCACCGCCTGCAGGACCTTCGGCAGCTGCGCCAGCGG
>CAIMCI010000294.1 GCA_903839465.1 uncultured Pseudomonadota bacterium | reverse complement strand
GGGCCTGCGTATCAACACCGCGGCGGACGACTCGGCCGGCCTCGCGATCTCGACCCGCCTGCAGAACCAGATCAACGGTCTGACGCAGGGCGGCCAGAACGCCAACTCGGGCATCTCGCTCGCGAACGTCGCCGACTCGGCGCTCGCCCAGGTGACCGCCAACCTGCAGCGCATCCGCACCCTCGCGGTACAGTCCCAGAACTCCACGAACTCGGGTACGGACCGCGCGGCCCTTGACGCCGAAGTCCAGCAGCGTCTCCAGGAAATCCAGCGTATCGCCACCCAGACGTCCTACAACGGCACGAACCTGCTGGACGGCAGCTTCTCGGGCGCGCAGTTCCAGGTCGGCGCGAACGTCGGCCAGAACATCGTCCTGTCATCCACCGCGCAGAACGTGCAGACGACGACCCTCGGCTCGTTCATCAGCAACGCCGGCGCCGCCGTCTACAACACGACCGTTGCCGCCTCGAGCGGCGCGTCGGGCGGCGGTGCCTTCACGACGGCAGCCACCGGTGCCACGGCGACCGGTCCGGCCGGCACGACGGGCGGTTCGGCCTACCAGGGCGTGAGCGCCGCGGCCATCACCGCCGGTCTCGTCCAGATCAACGGCACCAACGTGCTGGCCTCCGCCGCCTTTGCCGGCGGTAACGCCAACCAGAGCTCGGACAGTGCGTACGCCAAGGCCGCGGCCATCAACGCGTCGACCATCTCGGGCCTCACCGCGACGGCGAACACCACGCTGACCTTCGACGGCACGGGTACCGCCAACCTCGGCGCCGCCGGTAACTCGAACTTCGTCAACGTGACGACGATCGGTACCGGTACCCTGACCTACACGCTGTCGGTCAACGGCACGTCGGTGTTCAACACCACGCTGACCTCGACCGGTGCGACGGCCTCGACCGGTACGATCACGAACGCGCAGATCGCGGCCGGCGTGAACTCCAACTCGTCGACCACGGGTGTGAGCGCGACGGTCAACTCGAACGGCACGATCTCGTTCAACGCGGCGGACGGCCGCAACGTGGTGCTCGCCGAGGCCTACTCGAACACGGCCGGTGGCGCCGGTGTGTCGGTGGCGGCGACTTCGCAGCTCGGTGCCTACACGGAAACCGCGAACACGGCGGGCGGTGTGACCAACACCTCGACCTACCGCGGCCAGGTGACGCTGAACTCGGCCAACACGCTGCAGTTCAACAACTCGGCCAACAACGCCGTGATCGGGCTCGCGACGACGACGACGGTTCTCAACGCCAGCAGCTCGCTGTCGGCGCAGAACGTTCAGTCGATCTCGGCCTCGAACAACACGATCTACTCGGTGGACTCGGCGATCGCGGCGGTCAACGGCTACCGCGCCACCTACGGCGCCATCGTCAACCGCCTCACCTCGGCGGTCAGTGCGATCGGCGCCCAGGTCCAGCAGCTGACCACGGCGAACGGCCGTATCACCAGCGCCGACTTCGCGGCGGAGACGACCAACCTCTCGACCACGCAGATCATCCAGCAGGCGGGTACGTCGATCTTGGCGCAGGCCAACTCGCTCCCGCAGGGCATCCTGAAGCTGCTGCAGTAAGAGGTTCGTCGATCGGCGGACGGGCGCAGGAGGAGACGCCGTCCACGGACTGAAGCCATGAGGCGACACCCAAGCCTCCCGCAATGACAGCCCCGGGCACGGATGCCCGGGGTGCGGGAGACTGACAGGGAGGAGCCGCCCGATACCGACGTATGGGGTGATTTATGGCCACGGACATCGCAGCCATCGCACCGGCGACCAGCGCCGGCAACGGACCGGTCGCCCCGGCACCGGTGCAGGGGTCGGCGACCCCGGTACCGCCACCGGCCGCGGTCGCGGCGCCGACCGCGCAGGGCCAGAGTTTGCCGCCGGGCGGCGAGGTTTCGCCGGCCAATCCGAGCGGGCCGACGCTGGGCGAGGCGGTCGACGTTATCAACCAGTTCCTGCGCCAGAACGCGCGCGAATTCGTTTTCCAGGTCGATTCCTCGACGGGACATCCGCGGGTGACGGTCGTCAATCCGCAAACCGGCGAGATCGTTAGACAAATTCCCGAGCCGCACGTGGTGCAGCTCGCCCAGACCATCGGTGAGTCCGGCATGCCACTGACCGGGCTCCTCGTAGACAACCGGGCCTGACCGGGCGCCGCGGGCGCCGGGCCGGTCCACGACGGGTTGGCACGGCGCTTGCAAAGTTCGTGTCGGAACCCGGGAGCCCACGATGAGCAGCGTATCGCCCACCACCAGCAGCAGTTCGACACCGGCCACGAGCAGCGCCAGTTCCGGCAGCGGCATCGTCAGCTCGACGGGCTTGGGCTCGGGCGTTGACATCAACAGCATCGTCACCGCGCTCGTCAATGCCGAAGGTCAGGGCCAGACGAACCTGATCAAGAACCAGCAGTCGACCCTAAATGGCCAGATTACCGCCTACAGCAAGTTCACGGCCGCGGCATCCGCGGTACAGACCGCCGTCGATTCCCTGACATCGTCGGCGACCTTCAACAGCTACGCGGCGACGGTCGGCGATATTTCCATCGCTTCGGCAAGCGTCAATGCCTCGGCCGTGCCTGGGTCGTACTCGCTGTCGGTGACCCAGCTCGCGCAGGGCACGACCCTGAGCTCCGGCGCCTTCACATCGACCACGGCCACGGTCGGCACCGGCACGCTGAATATCAGCGCCGGCAGCTCGTCCTTCGCCGTCACGATCGACGCGACGCACAACACCCTGTCCGCGATCGCCGCGGCGATCAATGCCGCGACCGGCAATCCGGGCGTGTCGGCGACGATCATCACCGGCAACGACGGCGCGCACCTCGTGCTCTCGAGCCAGGTGACCGGGGCCGCCAACGCGGTGAGCGTCACGCAGTCGGGCGGTGACGGGAACCTGAAATCCATCGCCTACACGGCCGGTGGCGCGGCTAACGGGCTTACCCAGACGCAGGCGGCGCAGGACGCGATCCTCACCCTTAATGGCTACACCTATAACAGCAAGACGAACGCGGTCACCTCGGCGCTCTCTGGCGTGACCATCAATCTGCTGGCCGCCTCGAAGGGCGGCGCAACGACGACATTGACCGTCGCCGCCGATCCGAGCGGTCCCGCCGGCGCGATCGCCACGTTGATCAAGTCCTACAATGCACTGATCGCCCAGGTCAGCCAGCTCGACCAGTACGACCCCACCTCGGGTGCCTCGACACCGCTTTTCGGCAGTTCGCTGCTGGAAGGTTTTCGCAGCCAGATCAGCGGTATCGCCACCGGCGGCATCCCGGGAGCCCAGGGCAGTTCGACATTGACCTCGCTCGCCCAGATCGGCATCACGGTCAACCTCGACGGGACGCTGTCCAGCGACTCGACGGCCCTGTCCACCGCCCTCAAGAACAACCCGGCCGGCGTCACCGCGCTTTTCACGAATGCCAAGACGGGCATCGCGACCCGGCTCAGCAACGTGCTCTTCGAGTACACGGGCGCCGGTGGTCTCGTCGACCAGACCGTCACCTCGTTGAAGGGCTCGCTGAACGACCTCGCCAACCAGCAGACGGCGCTCAATGCCCGCCTCGCGGACCTGCAGACCTCGCTCTATGCCACCTACAACCACATGGATCTCGTCGTGTCGCAGCTCAAGGCGACCGGCAACTCCATCAACACCCAGCTCGCGGCCCTGCCGACGTACTACGGGCCGGTCAACAGCAGCAACGGCTAGCCCCAGCGGCGGGCCGCGACGCGATCAACCAGGAGCAAGACCCCGATGAGTCCCAGTCAACAGCAGGCACTGAAAGCCTACGGTGCGGTGGGCGCGCACAGCCAGGTGGTGAACGCCGATCCGCTGAAGCTCGTGCAGCTTCTGTACGGCAACATGATCGAGCGCCTCGCCGCCATCCGCGGCAATATCGAGCGCGGCGAGGTCGCCCAGAAGTGCGAGCACGTCGACAAGACCTCGCAGATTCTGGGCGAGCTGAACGGCAGCCTCGACCTCGAGAAGGGCGGGGATCTCGCCAAGAACCTGCGCGGGCTGTACGAGTACATGATGCTGCGCCTCGTGCTCGCGCACGCCAGCAACGACCTCGCCGCCTTCGAGGAGATCGCCACGCACCTGCGCAAGCTCAAATCCGGCTGGGACACCATCGCCGCCGGGCCGCGGGTGGCGGTCGGGCAGTGAATCCCGCCGGGACCGCCGGCGGACCGACGCTCGCCGGGCGGATCGCGCACCTGCGCGAGCTGACGCTGGCGATCCGCGAGCACCTGCAGGCGCAGGAATGGGCGCGGGCGGCCGAGCTCGACCTCACCCGCCGGGCGGGTCTTGCCGAGCTCTTCGACGACCGGCCGTCGGCCGAGGACCTGCCCGTCCTCGTCACCGGCCTGCGCGAGCTCGTCGCGCTCAACGACGAGCTGCTCGGCCTCATGGCCCACCAGCGCCGCGCGCTCGACCGCCACGCGGATCTGCTGGTCGCGGGGCGGCGGATGGGCGACGCCTATCTCGGCAGCCCGGGCGGGCGCTGAACGCATGGCTGTCGCACCGTCCGGCGCGTTCGAGGGCATCAGCTATTCCGATACGCTGCCGCTGGCCTTCATCGAGGGGGCGGTACCGGACGCGGCGCGGCTCGCCGGCCTCAACGCCGACAACTTCCAGCTGCTGATAGCCGATGCCTCGCTCGACGAGGCGCGCGTGCCGACGTCGGAGTCGAAGGGCGACGACGATTCGCAGGTGCTGGAAGACCTGCACCGGCTCGAACACAAGGTCAACGTACTGATCCAGCTGGTGGCGAAGCTCGTCGCCCGCGAGCAGTCGATGCCGGATGCCACGGCCTGGCGACTGTACGCGACCGGCGTCGAGTGGCAGTCGGCCGTCGCGCCGGCGGCGCCGGGGACCGACGGCCAGGTGCTTCTCTACGTCAGCCGGCAGTTCCCCCAGCCGCTGCGTTTACCGGGGAAAATACAGGCCCCGCGCCACGACGCGGCAGGCGCGTGGCAGGCGTTTGCGTTCGAGGGACTGTCGGTCGCCGTGACCGAGGGACTCGAGCGCCTGATCTTCCGCCATCACCGTCGCGCGGTCGCCGGAGTACGCACCCACCCGCGCGATTGACCGGCCCTTCGGGGTTTTGGCCGGCTGCCCGTTAGGCAATGACCCTACAGTACGTACCGGTGCTCCCCGATACGCAACTCCGGTCCGGGTTTCATACGATGCTAACGCCTGAAGAGAAGGATGCTCTTCACTCATAGGGTTACAAAAACAAACTCGACGGCGCTGCATCGATGCGGCGTAGGGGAGAAACAGGAACGGTGGGACAGCACACAGTCCTGATGCTCGCGCCCGAAGTGGCACAGGCCCGCCGCTGGGCCCACGAGCTGTCCGCTCTCGACTGCGAGGTCGAGATCGCCGTCGCCGCGACGGCGATCGACTGGCCGGCCCCGGAAAGCCTGCACTGGGACGCCATCCTCGTCGGCGACGGCGTTCCGGACGACGAACTCGCCACCCTCGCCGAGCGGAGCAAAGCCTACGCCTCGCCGCTGCCCTTCCTGTGCGCGGGCTCGGCCCGCGAACGCACGCTCTTGCGCGACGTGCCGCTGCTGACGTTCACCGACGGCGCGCATGCCGGCGGGCTGCAGGGCCTCCTGCGCAAGGCGGCGTCGCTGCGCGTGCGTACGCACTCCGTACCGCCACTCCTGTCGATGTTCCGCCCGAGCGGCGAGTCGCCGTCGATCCGCGCCGTGCACCGGCTGGTAGAGCAGGTCGCACCCTACGACACCAACGTGCTGATTCTCGGGGAGTCCGGGACCGGCAAGGAGATGGTCGCGCGCCATATCCACGAGCGCAGCGCGCGCGCCGGCGGCGCCTTCGTGCCCGTCAATTGCGGCGCCATCCCGGGCGAACTCCTGGAAAGCGAACTCTTCGGCCATGACAAGGGGGCGTTCACCGGCGCGATCAACGCCCGCCAGGGGCGCTTCGAGATCGCCGACGGCGGCACGCTCTTCCTCGACGAGATCGGCGACATGGCCCCGCAGATGCAGGTCAAGCTGCTGCGCGTGCTGCAGGAACGGACCTTCGAGCGGGTGGGCAGCAACCAGACCAGGACCGCCAACGTCCGGGTCATCGCCGCGACCCACCGCGATCTCGACGCGGCGCTCCTCGCCGCGCAGTTCCGCGAGGATCTCTACTACAGGCTGGCGGTATTCCCGATCCAGATGCCGGCGCTCAGGCACCGCCTCGAGGACCTGCCGGAACTGTGCAATCACCTCTTGAACCGCATCGAGCGGATGACGGGCGCCCGCGTACGGCTCACCGCCGGAGCGCTGTCGGCGCTCGCCCGCTGCCCGTGGCCGGGCAACGTCCGCGAACTCGCCAATCTCCTCGAGCGGCTGGCGATCCTGCACCCGGGCGCTACGGTCGATGCGCGCGACCTGCCGGAAAAATACCGGCCCGCGGGCAGCGAGCGGCCGATCGCGATGGCGCCGTCCGCCGTCGCGGCCGGCGCAGGCGCACCGGCCGAGGCGCTGCCGTGCGATGGCTTCGACCTCAAGGACCACCTCGTCCGGCTCGAGCAGCGCTATATCCGCGAGGCGCTCGACCGGGCCGACGGCACCATCGCCGGCGCGGCACGCCTGCTTGGCATGCAGCGCACGACGCTCGTCGAGAAACTGCGCAAGTACCGCCTGACCGCCGACGTCGCCTGACGTCAGAACGCCGGCGCGCCGGCGCCGGCACCGTCAAAGCGCCGTCGGGTTATTGACGCACCGTCCGACAGACACGCGTAAACACCTGATTTCACTTGCCACGCCAGGTCGGCACGGATCTTGCTTTGAGTCTCTCGGGTACTGCTTTCCGGTCACGCTCATGGCGACTCAACCACGCGCTCGCGAACTGACAGCCGCGTTCCACGACTTCAACCGGCTGTCGTCGTCGCTCGAATCCTCCTACCGCGATCTCGAAGCGCGGGTCGCCACCCTTGTCGCCGAACTGGCGGAGGTGCGCCGCGAGCGGTACGAGGAACTCGAAGCCCGCGCGCGTCTGGCCTCCCGCCTCGAGCAGCTGCTGGCGCTGCTGCCGGGTGGCGTGCTCGTCACCGACGCCTCGGGCATCGTGACCGAGGCGAACCGCACGGCGGAGAGCCTGTTCGGGACACCGCCCATCGGTCTCCTGCTCACTGACCTTCTGGAGCGGCTCGGCGCCGGCGCCGGCGACGGCGAATTCGACTCGCCCTCGGGCCTCAAGGTCAGCGTCAGCCGGCGCAGGCTGCCGAGCGAGGGCGGCGAGATCCTCCTCATCGCCGATGTCAGCGACAACGCCCGCCAGCGTGCCTGGCTCGAGCGCCAGGCCCGCCTGTCGACGCTCGGCGAAGCGGCGGCCCTGCTCGCGCACCAGGTGCGTACGCCGCTGGCCGCCGCACTCCTTTACACGAACCGCCTCGCCAGTCCCGATCTCTCGGTGGAGGAGCGGGCGAGCGTGGCCGCCAAGGTGGTCGGCCGCCTGAAGCATCTCGAGGCCCAGGTTGCCGACATGCTGGCCTACGCGCGCGGCGGCGGCGGCAGTTTCGTCGCCTGTGACGTGAACCTGCTGCTCGAGCAGGTGGCGCAGAGCCTCGCCTCGAAGCTCCTGCAGGGTGCGAGCCTGACCGTCCGCACGCACGTGGCGGCCGTGCGCATCCAGGCCAACCCCGAGGCGCTGGTCGGCGCGCTCGTCAACCTCGCGGCGAACGGACTGGAGGCCGCCGGCGACCGCGCCGAGGTCCTCATCGAGGCGATGGCCGACGGCGAGCGCCTCGTGTTCCGGGTCGAGGACAACGGACCCGGCGTGCCGCCGGCAGTCCGCGAGCGGATCTTCGAGCCCTTCTTCACGACCCGCTCCCAGGGGACGGGCCTCGGGCTCGCGGTCGTGCGCTCGGTCGCCCGTGCGCACGGCGGGGAGGCGTCGCTCGAGGAGCGCGCAAGCGGCGCCGCCTTCCGCATCGACCTGCCGCTTTACAGGGAGACGCCGTGAACGCCATGCACATCCTGGTCGCGGAAGACGACGTCAGCCTGCGCGATGCGCTGACCGACACGCTCGCCTTCGCCGGCTACCGCGTCACGGCGGTGGGCGACGGCGAGGCGGCGCTGTCGGCGATCGAGCGCGAACAGCCGTCACTCCTCCTGTCCGATGTCCAGATGGGTGCGCTCGACGGCCACGAACTCCTGCGTCGCGCCCGGACCCGCTGGCCGTCGCTGCCGATAGTGCTGATGACCGCCCACGGCACGATCAGCCGGGCGGTTGATGCGATGCGCGACGGCGCCTGCGACTACCTCGTCAAGCCGTTCGAGGCGGGCTCCCTCGTCGATCTGGTGCAGAAGCTGGCGCGCGAGCCGCGCCAGGCAGACGAGGACGTGCCGGCGGCCGAGGGCGACCCGATCGCCGTCGATCCGCGCTCGCGGGAACTCCTGAAGCTCGCCCGGCGCGTCGCGCAGAGCGATGTGACGGTGCTGATCTCCGGCGAATCCGGCACGGGCAAGGAGGTCTACGCGCGCTTCCTGCACAGCGCCTCAAGGCGCAAGAGCGGGCCGTTCGTCGCGATCAACTGCGCCGCGATCCCGGACAACATGCTGGAGGCGGTGCTCTTCGGTCATGAGAAAGGCGCCTTTACCGGCGCGACCGGCGCCCATGCCGGCAAGTTCGAGCAGGCCCAGGGCGGCACGCTGCTGCTCGACGAGATTTCCGAAATGAGCCTCAACCTGCAGGCGAAGCTCCTGCGCGTGCTCCAGGAGCGCGAGGTCGACCGGCTCGGCGGCAGCAAGGTCATCGCGCTCGATGTGAGGGTGGTCGCCACCAGCAACCGCAACCTGCCGGGCGAGGTGACCGGCGGCCGGTTCCGCGAGGACCTCTACTACCGGCTGAGCGTCATGCCGCTCCGCCTGCCGGCGCTGCGCGACCGGCCGGGCGATATCGTGCCGCTCGCCGAGCGCCTGCTGAAGAAGATCTCGGGGGACGACCTCTACCGGCTGTCGCCGGCCGCCGCGGCGCGGCTTATCGATTACCGCTGGCCGGGCAACGTCCGGGAGCTCGAGAACGTCCTGCAGCGCGCGGTGCTGCTCGCACCCGACGCCGTCATCGGCACCGACTCGCTGGTTTTCTCGACCGAACCGATGGAATTGGGCCTCGACGCGGTGCCGGCCGGCGCGCCGGAGGTGGACGACGGCGAGGACGACCTGCGCGCGGAGCTGAAGGACCACGAGCGCGGGCGGATCATCGACGCGCTCAGCGCCGAGCGCGGCAGCCGCAAGCGCGCCGCCGAGCGCCTCGGCATCAGCCCGCGCACGCTCAGGCACAAGCTGGCGCAGCTGCGGGCGCGCGGCGTCGACATTCCGGGAGACGCGGCATGACCACGATCGATGCAGCGCGGCTCGTCAGCCAGATGCGCGAACTGGCGACCCAGGCGGCGAAAAGCCCGCTGGCCACCGCCCGCGCCGGCGGCGCCTCGGTCCCTGACTTTGCCAGCGTGCTCAGTGCCGCGATCAACGGCGTCAACGGCCAGCAGCTGAAGGCGGCCGATCTCGCTACCGCCTTCGACCAGGGCGTACCGGGCGTCGACCTCACGCAGGTCATGATCGAGTCGCAGAAGGCGGCCGTGTCGTTCCGGGCGATGACCGAGGTCCGCAACAAGCTGGTGACCGCTTACCAGGACATCATGAACATGCCGCTATGACGAGCGCCGCATCGTCCCTGCTGAGGAAACCCCATCATGGCTGACCTGCCGATCGCGCAGCGCTCGCTGATCGAGATGCCCGCCGTGCGCCAGATCCTGCAGCTCGGCGGCATGGCCGCGGCCATCGCCGCCGCCATGTGGCTGGTGTTCTGGTCGCAGGGCCAGACCTACGCGACGCTCTACTCGCAGCTGTCCGAGCGCGAGGCGGCCCAGGTGGTCGACGCGCTGGCGGCAGCCGGCATCCCGCACAAGCTCGAGGGCTCCGGCGTCACGGTGCCGGAAGGTCAGGTCCGCGAGGCGCGGATGAAGCTCGCGGCGGCCGGCCTGCCGCAGTCCGACGCCCTCGGCGTCGAGCTCCTGCAGAAGGACAACGGGTTCGGCACCAGCCAGTTCATGGAGAACGCGCGCTACCAGCTCGCCATGGAGACCGAGCTCGCCCGCACGATCGTCAAGGTGCAGGGTGTGCAGAACGCCCGCGTGCACCTCGCCGTGCCGCGCCAGACCTCGTTCATCCGCGACCACCGCCACCCGACCGCCTCGGTGATGCTGCAGCTCTACCCGGGCCGGCGTCTCGAGGCGGGCCAGGTGGCCGCCATCACGCACCTCGTGGCCTCCTCCGTGCCCGAACTCGATGCCAGTGACGTCACGGTCATCGATCAGGCGGGCAACCTGCTGTCGGCTTCCGACGGCCAGGATCCGCTCGCGCTGTCCGCCAAGCAGCTCGAATACACGCGGGCCCTCGAGGAAGGCTACGCCAAGCGGATCGAGAGCCTGCTGATACCGCTGACCGGGGCCGGCAAGGTACGGGCCGGCGTTACGGCGCTCCTCGACTTCACGGTCACCGAGCTGACGAGCGAGAACTTCGATCCGCAGAAGCAGGTCGTGCGCAGCGAACAGACGGCCTCCGACCAGCACAGCGGTGGCGACCAGGCGCTCGGCGTACCGGGGGCCCTGACGAACCAGCCGCCGCAGAGCGGCGGGTCGAGCGCCACGCCGCCGCCGCCGGCGGCG
>CAIMCI010000293.1 GCA_903839465.1 uncultured Pseudomonadota bacterium | reverse complement strand
GGCGACGGCGGCGCGCTGGGCGGAACTGCGCCGCTCGGATGCCGTCTCCCAGCAGGAAGCGGACGACAAGGCATCCGCGGCCAGCGAACTCGCCAACGCGGCGCGCGCCGCCGAGGCCAACGTCGGCCGCCTGCAGGAGACCACCGGCTTCAAGCAGATCCGCGCGCCGTTCGCCGGCGTCATCGTGCGACGCGCCGTCGAGGTCGGCCAGCTCGTCGCGGCCGGTTCCGGTGCGCCGCTCTACCTCGTGCAGCAGACCGATCCGGTCCGTGTCTTCGTCAACATCGCCCAGGCGGACGTCGGCCAGGTGCCGGCCGGCGCACGCGCAACGATCGAGCTCGCCGAGCATCCGGGCAAGCCGCTGACCGGCACGGTCACCCGCGTGGCGGGTGCGCTCGATCCGGCCAGCCGCACGCGCCTCGCTGAAATCGACGTCCCCAACCACGACGGCGCCCTGCTGCCGGGCACCTATGCCCGCGTGAAGCTCGCCAGTGCGCGGATCTCGCGCGGCGTCCTCGTGCCGAACACGGCGCTGCTGTTCCGTGCCGAGGGTCCGCGCGTCGCGGTGGTCGGTGCCGGCAGCAAGGTGGCCTTGCACGAGGTAACGCTCGGTGCCGACAACGGCAGGGAGGTCGAGGTGCTCAGTGGCATCGCCGCCGGCGACGTCGTCGTGACCAATCCGCCGGACGCGCTCCTGGACGGCGACCTCGTGCGGACCGTCAGGAAATGAGCCGGGCCGCTGCGGCCGGCTTCGGCATCGCCGTGCTGCTTGCCGGCTGCGCGGTCGGTCCGGACTACCGCGCGCCCGACGTGCCGGCGGCAGCGGAATGGAAATCGCCGTTTGACTGGCAGCCGGCCACCCCGGCCGACACGGCGCCGCGCGGCCCGTGGTGGCAGCGCTACGGCGACGCGGAGCTCGATCGCCTGGAGGCGGCAGCGCTCGAGGGCAACACGACGCTTGCCACGGCACGCGCACGGCTCAACGCGGCACGCGCACGCGCCACCATCGCCAACGCGGCGCTGCTGCCGGAGCTCGACGTCGGCGCCAGCGCCAGCCGCAGCCGCCTGTCGGCCTCGCGTCCGACCAGTGGCGGTACCGAAAGCACGCGACCGGCGTTCCAGAACGTCTATCAGCTGCCACTGAGCGTGCAGTACGAGGTCGATCTCTTCGGAACGGCGCGCCGCGGCGCCGAGGCGGCCCGCGCCGAGGTCTCGGCCAGTGCCGCCGACCTCGAGTCGGCACGCCTGATCGTGGCCGCCGAGGTCGCGAACGACTACTTCGCGCTGCGCGAGGCGGACGCGGAGGTCGCGATCGACGACCGCACGGTCGCCGCCCTGACCCGGGCACGCGATGTCATCGCCGAACGTCATCGGGTCGGCACGGCCTCGGGCCTGGACCTCGCCGCGGAGGAGACGGCGCTCGCCAACGTCCGTGGCGATCTGGCCGACGCCCGTCGCCAGCGTGCGGGCTATGAAAACGCGCTGGCGGCGCTGGTCGGCATCGCGGCCCCGGACCTGCGGATCGCGGCCGATCCGGCCGCCCTCGGCAGCGGCGATGCGCCACCGCCCGCGCCCGGCGTCGTCGTGCCGAGCCGGCTGCTCGAGCGACGCCCGGACGTGGCCGCCGCCGAACGGCGCG
>CAIMCI010000292.1 GCA_903839465.1 uncultured Pseudomonadota bacterium | reverse complement strand
GGCGACGGTCCTGAAGGCCTGCACGGTCAGCGCGACCGCACTGGCGTTCGGCAACTACACGCCCGGCTCGGGCGCCATCACCAACACCTCGTCGATCAACGTGGCCTGCACCAAGGGCACGCCGTTCACGATGACCGTCAACGGTGGCAGCACGACCGGTGGTGCCATCGGCCAGCGCCTGATGACCAACGGTACGCAGACCCTGCAGTACAACCTCTACACGACCAATGCGCTGACGACGCTGCTGGGGGATGGCACGACCGGTTCCAACGTAACCGGCACGGGCGCCGGGCTCGCCACCGCGAGCACGACGACGGTGTTCGGTCAGCTGCCGGACAGCGCCGCCAACCAGGCTGTGCCGCCGGGCAGCTACACGGACACGGTCACCGTCTCCGTCGCGTACTGAGACTGACAAGCGTCGTGGCAGCGCGAACGAATGGAAAGCCGTCCCGCTCTGTCGCACGCACCCGCAGCCGCGTCCGGCTCGCGGCGAGCCCCTGGCTCGCCGCGGGCAATTCGCAAAGCGGTTGGTTCGCTCCAAAGGAGTTCAAGATGAACTTGTCTACCCTGCGCGCAATGACGCTCGCCGGACTCGGCCTTGCCACTGCCGGCACGGCCATGGCCGCCAACCCGGTGACGACGACCTTCCAGGTCACCGCGACCGTGCTCAAGGCCTGCACGGTCTCGGCTACCCCGCTCGCTTTCGGCAACTACACGCCGGGCTCGGGCGCGATCACCAACACGTCGACGATCAACGTCGCCTGTACCAAGAGCAGCCCCTATTCGGTGACGCTCAACGGCGGCAGCACGACCGGCGGCACTATAGCCCAGCGCCTGATGACCAACGGTGCGCAGACGCTGCAGTACAACCTCTACACGTCGAACGCCTACACCACGCTCCTCGGTGACGGCACGACAGGCAGCAAGGTGTCCGCGACCGGCGCCGGCCTGACCGTCCCGAATCCGATCACGGTCTACGGCCAGCTGCCCGATACGGTCGCCAACCAGAGCGTACCGGCCGGGACGTACACCGACACCATCACGGTCTCGGTGAGTTACTGAGCCGTCACCTGCTAGGGAACCAAGAACATGACCACGATCAAGACCTGTGCCCTCGCTGCAGCCACCCTCGCCGCCGCCCTGGCAGGCACGACGCCGACCGCGGCCAGCAGCTTCAGCGTCGCGCCGATCCGCGTCGAACTCGACAAGAGCCACCGCACCGGGGTTCTCACCCTGCACAACGAGGGCGACACCGCGGTCGTCGTGCAGGTGACGGCCGTGTCCTGGAAGCAGGAAAACGGCGAAGAGCACTTCGAGGAGGCGCACGAGGTTCTCGTCACGCCGCCGGTGTTCGAGGTTGCCTCCAAGGGTGAGCAGATCGTGCGCATCGCGCTCAAGCGCGACGCCGATCCGACCATGGAACTCGCCTATCGGGTCTTCTTCGAGGAAGTTCCGCAGGCGCGCACGCCGACTTTCAACGGCCTGAACGTCGCGCTCCGGATCGGCCTGCCGATCTTCATCGCGCCGCCCGTCGCCGTGTCACCGGATGTCAGCTGGGAGGCCGAGTGGCAGCCCGATGGCGGCGTGACGCTGTCGGCGACGAACCGCGGCCGCGAGCACCTGCAGGTCACCGGATTTGACCTTGAATTCGGCGCCGGCGGCCCCGTCGTCCACGTCGGGGGATCGAAGTACGTACTGCCGGGCAGCCGCATGAGCTGGAGCGTTTCGCCGCCCACCGGCGCGGATCGGTCGGCGGCGCTGCATCTGACCGGCACCGGGGACCACGGCGCCATCGATGCCGCGGTAGCGCTGACGGGACACTGAGACCGGACCGGTCGAGACAGCCATGCGTCACCGCGCACGGACAAGGGTAGCTCTCTGCGGCAAGTTTTTACTTATTGCCGCTGCCCTGTCCTGCGTCGCCGGGCCAAGGGCCGCGGCCCAGCAGCTGGCCGCCGAATCCGGGCTGCACGAGGCCGTCCTTGATGTCGTGATCAACGAGGCGGCGCATGCCGAGTCGCTGATCGTGTTGCGCGACCAGTCGCAGGGCCTGTGGCTGGAGGCCGCCGACTTCGCGCGGCTGCGGCTCGCTCCGCCTCCGGTTGCGCCCTATCCGCACCAGGGCAGGTCCTACTACGCGCTGCAGGCGATTCCGGGTGCCATCGTCCACGTCGACGAGACGGCCCAGCGTATCGACCTCACGGTACCGGCGGCCGCGCTCGAAACCACCCGTCTGATAGCGCCGCACCGTCGCTCGACTCCGGTCACGGCCGCCGAGCTCGGCGGTTTCCTCAACTACCAGCTCTCCGAACAGCGAATCGGTTCGAGCAACGTCGCCGGTGCCTTCGCGGAACTGGGCGTCTTCGGCTCGAAGGGCGTGCTGACGAATACGGCGGTGGCCCGCGACTTCGCCGGCAGCCGCGACCTGCTGCGCCTGGACACGACCTTTACCCACGACTTCGTCGACTCCATGAATACCCTGAACGTCGGCGACGCTATCAGCGACGCGGGCGCGTGGGGCAGCGCGGTGCGCTTCGGCGGCCTGCGCTTCAGCCGCAACTTCGCGATCCGCCCCGATCTGCTGACGACTCCGCTGCTGTCGGCCGCGGGCAGTGCCGCCGTGCCGTCGACCGTGGACGTGTTCGTCAACAACCAGCACGTCTCCAATGCCCAGCTCCCGCCGGGTCCGTTCGTGATCGACAACCTGCCGTCGATAACCGGAACCGGCGACGTGCGCGTCGTCGTGACCGATGCGCTGGGCCGGACGCAGGTGATGACCCAGCGCTTCTACAGTGGCGCCGGCCTGCTCGCCGCCGGACTCTCGCAGTACTCGGTCGACGTCGGCAAGCAGCGCATGGACTATGCCGTCGCCAGCAACCACTACGGATCGATGATAGGCGCGGCGACCTACCGTCGCGGCCTGTCCTCGACCCTCACGCTCGAGGCGCGCGCGGAGGGCGAGGCGAACGGTCCGCACGCGGCGGGCGTCAACATTGCCACGCAGGTCGGCACCTTCGGCGTGCTGAATGCGACGCTCGCCGGGGGCGGCGACGCGAACGGCAGCGGCGCACTGCTGAGCGCCGGCTTCGAACACCGCGGCGAGCACGGCAGTTTCCTCATCAGCACGCAGTCGGCGAGCCGCAGCTTCCGTGCGCTGGGCCAGCCGGTCGATCCCGCCGCCCGGGTCCATCAGCAGACGACCGCCCAGGCGGGCATCGATACCGGCCGGACCGGTACGTTTTCGGTCGCCTTCGTTCGCCAGACCTATTTCGGACAGCATTCACAGCAGACGGTCAGCCTGTCGGACAGCCTGGTGCTCGGCCGTGCCGGCTACCTCAGCCTGTCGGTCACGCGCAGCGTCGGCGCCGAGGCTTCGACCTCGGTCTACCTGCTCTTCACCCGCGCGCTCGGCGAGCGGCGCAGTGCCACGGTGACCGGCGTCGGCGGCAGCGGCGCCGGGGCGCCGAAGTCGGGACTCGAAGCGGGCATGATGCAGAATCCGCCGGTAGGCGTCGGAACCGGCTGGCGGGTCAATGCCGGAACGGCGGGCACGTACGATCTCGACCTCAGGCACCAGTTCCAGGCCGGCACGGTCGAGGCGCAGGCGGCACGCAACCAGGGCATCAACGGCCAGAGCCTGTTTGCGAGCGGCGCGGCGACGCTGCTCGATGGCGACCTGCGTTTCGTCCGCCAGGTGCCGACCAGCTTTGCCGTGGTCGAGGTCGGCGATGTCGCCGACCTTCCGGTCTACGTCGACAACCAACTCGTGACCCGGACCAACGAGTCCGGGCACGCGCTGGTGCCCAACCTGCGGCCGTACGAGGACAACAAGATCAGCGTCCACCCCGAGGACCTGCCGCTCGATACGGCCATCGGCGCGCGCGCCATCGTCCTCGCCCCGGCCTACCGGAGCGGCGTCGTGGCGCGGTTCCCGGTCGAGCGGATCCGCAGCGGGACGTTTAGACTCAAACAACCCGACGGCACGCCGGTGCCGCTCGGCGCCATGGTCGAGGTCGGCCCGCGGACGTTCCCGGTCGTCAACGGCGGTCTCGTCTACGCGACGGGCCTCGACCACGGTCTCGGTGCCGCGGCGCATTGGGGTACGCAGCGCTGCGTCTTCCGCATTCCGCCGCCGCCGGCGCACGACCCGGTAGCGGATCTCGGTACGCTGGTATGCCGGCCGGCCGGCGAGAACACGCCGCGCGACAAGGAGACGACGCCATGATCCGTCAGGGAGGGGACCGACTGCGCGCCGCCATGGGGCTCTTCCTGGCAGCGGCGATACTGCTGGCGTCCAGTCGTGCGGCGGCCGTCGTCAGCTGCACGGCGACGACGTCGGGCGTCGCCTTCGGTGTCTACGATCCGCTGAGCGGGACGCCGACGACATCGACGGGCGGCATTACGGTCAACTGCACGCTGCTGAGTGGCGCGGCGGTCAATGATGCGACCTCGGTTTACCTGAGTGCCGGCAGCAGCGGCAGCTATGCCGCGCGGACGATGGTGTCCGGGACATCGACGCTGAACTACAACATCTATTTCTCGCCGGCCTACCAGCAGGTCTGGGGCAATGGCACGGGCGGATCCTATTACGGCGTGGCGACGCTGCCGTTGTCACCCGGTTCGCCGACCCAGTCCGCCATCGGCACCTTCTATGGCCAGATACCGGCCGGACAGGACGTCGCGCCGGGCTCTTACAGCGATACGATCGTCGTCACGGTCAATTACTAGGCGACGGCGCCCTACAGCGGCCGGACGGCAAGCTGCAACGGCCACGGGTAGGTGCCGGGACGCGCCTGCGGACCGAGCACGACACGGTAGGTCAGCGCGAGGTTCTCGTGGCTTGCCGCCGCCGCGCGATGCTCGATCGAGCCGCCACTGCCGGTGAGGCGCACCTGCTGCGGGAGACCGTAAACGTCGATCTCCGCCGCAAGGGGCAGCAGCGCGTAGACCTCGAGCACGTAGCCTGGCGTGTTGTGCGCAACCGCAAACGTCGTCGGCTCGACGACATCGACGTAGCCGCGCGCCACGTCCTCGGCCGACACCGCGAGGGTCGCCGGCGCGGCGATCGCGGTCAGGCGCGCATAGGGCATCACCGTCGCGGATACTGGCAGGAGGCTGCGGGTATCGGCACCGCACAGCGAGCCGATCGCAATGCCGGCCAGCAGCACCGCGGCGCGCGGCAGCGGCTGGCCGCGCGACCCGTCGGCGCGGCTGAATCGGTCGCTAGGAGATGCCATGGACTGGCTAGCGGCCGCCCGCTTCGGAACTTGAACCGCGCTGGCGGCGGCGAAAACGCGCGCTAACCAGGACCGGCCGCGGCCGAACCCGGTGCACCAACCCACAAAATAAAGCATTTTGTAATCAACGTATTACGGCATATTGCGCGGAAACGCTGGACATGCCGGCCCGAGCGGTGGATATTGTCAAATGATGGGACGTTCATACGCGTGTCATTAAGACCGCGAACGTCCGATCGACCCCTAGCTCTCCGGTAACGGAGTTGCTTTACGCCCCGCGCACCACGCGGGGCATTTTTTCTGCCGATCACCTTCCGGCAGGCACCATCCGACCGACAACGCATCGTCGCGCGCGCCTGTTGCAGTCTCTGCCCCGTTCGATGACAAAGCGATGTACGTCCGCTGCACGTCAGGCAGCGAACGTGTCGGCGCGTGCGTACGCGGCGCGAGTTGCGCGCCGCTGCCCGACGACCTCGAACCAGCGCTTCACGTTCGCGAATACCGCGAAGCATTGTGGATCGTCCAGCCAGGGCACGATCCAGGGATAGATGGCGATGTCTGCGATCGAGAATTCATCCCCGGCAACGAACGGTCGGGTCGCGAGCTGCCGATCGAGCACGGCATACAGCCGCCGCGTCTCGGCATTGAAGCGCGCCACGGCGTAGTCGATCCGCTCGCTGGCGTAATGAGCGAAATGCTCCTGCTGCATCACCGTCGGACCCAGGCCCGATACCTGCCAGCACAACCATTCGAGAACGACGGTCCTCTGCCGCATGTCGGTCGGCAGGAGGCGACCGGTACGTTCCGCGAGGTAGACCAGGATCGCGCCCGACTCAAATACCGACACCGGTTCGCCGCCGTCGGTCGGCTCGTTATCGACGATCGCAGGCAGTCGGTTGTTGGGGCTGATTTTCAGGAAGTCCGGCTTGAAATGGTCGCCGGAGCCGAGGTTTACCGGGACCAGGTTGTAGCCGAGGCCCGTCTCCTCGAGCATCATGGTCACTTTGTGGGCGTTCTTCGTCGGCCAGTAGTAGACGTCGATCATCGTCCGCTCCGTGCGTCATGCCGGCATCGGCGGCGGCGCCCGGCGCTGCGGAGTCTAGCCGACTCCGTTCAGTGGTGCGCGGAGCGTCGCGCCACCAGACTTCGCGTACCTGGCGGCGGCCACGAGCGTGGCCGCAGTGCACGACCACGTCGACCACCTGCCGCAACAGTGCATGGATCTCGCGGCGTCCCATGTCACGACCTGCCGCACTTTCCTTGACCAGCAAGGCGAGCTGCTCGAAAGCGAGACGGCACGAACTGGCGTGGATACTGGTAATCGAGCCCGGATGCCCGCTGTTGATCGCGCGCAGGTACTGGTAGGCCTCGTCACCGCGCAGCTCGGCGAGCAGGATACGCGACGGTCGCAGCCGCAGGCTGGCCTCGAGGAGGTGGCGTACCGTAAGCCGTGACAGGCCCTGATCGTCCTTCGAATAGTAGAGCCGGACCGCATTCATATCCGGGTGCAGCTCGAGCTCCGGCGTATCCTCGATCGTCACCAGACGCTCGCGTTGATCGATTTCGGCGACCAGGGCCCGGATCAGCGTCGTCTTGCCCGATCCGGTCGCGCCGCAGACGAGGATGTTCTGTCGTGAACGCACCGCCTCGCGCAGGAACCCACCCCAGTCGCGGCGGCGGTAGCATTCGGTGAGTTCCGCGTCCGGTGCCGCGGCGGACTCCGCCGCCTGGCAGTCAGCCGTCAGACCGGCAGCGAGCAGGCTGTCGAGCGACGGCCGGCCGAGGGAGTTCCGGCGGATCGAGACAATCACCGTACCCGGAGCCGTTGCCGGCGGCAGCACGATCTGCACGCGCTCGCCATCGGGCAGGGCCGCGCTGAGCAGCGGGTGCTGGCTGGACAGGCGCTGCTGGCTGGCCGCCGCCACCAGGCGCGCAAAGTGCGCAGCCCAGGTAAACGTTGCCCAGACGCCCGGCCGCCGAGTCCAGCCGCTGTGCGTTTCCAGCCAGAGCTCCCCGGGCCTGTTGATGCACAACTCCGTGACGTCGGCCGAGTGAAGCGCGGCCGCGATCGGTCGCACGTAATGTGCCAGTGCAGTCGCCTCGCCCGCCCCCACGGCGCTATGGCGCCGGCGCGGCGCTCGCCACCGCGGCGAAATCGATGTCCTGGGCGACCACGACGGTCAGCGGCGTACCGGTCGCGACGCGGACCGTGGGCGGGATGGCGACCGTATTGCGCAGCACCTCGGTCATGACGGCGTCGGTACCCTGGGTGGACACCACGACAGTGCCGCCTCCGCGACGATTGGCTACACCCTGCAGACCCGCATCGATGGCGGAGATGAGCAGCGCCGCGCCAAAGCGGTCCATGAAGTGCGTGTCGACGTCTCCGGCGATTCCCGCGCGGCCCAGTTCGTCCGTGGCGGGCGAAGCCATCGGGACGAGCAGCCCGTCGGGCGTGCGGGCCTCCACCCAGATCACCAGCACGCGCCGGCGGCCGGCGCGAAGATCGTTGTGGACTTCGCCGAGCAACCGCGTTCCGCGCGCGAGCAGGACGTGCCGCCCGTTCGATCCATACACGTCGGCGCCCGTTACGCAGGTGGCGAGGCCGGCCAGCTCCGAGTCGATCGCCGTTTCCAGGGTGCACCGCACGACCGTACCCTTGCCGAGCAGGAAATCGGATGACGGAAGGCGCAACGGGCCCACGGGCCTGAAACTCGCCGCCGCCGCCGCGGGCTCGACGGCAACGCCGCCGCCGTCCGCGGCGCGCGACAGCTCCGGTGAGGGCCGCCAGATCACGTCCGACGGCCGCGGTTCCGCTGCCACGGGTCCGGCCTGAAGTCGTGCCGTCGCCGGGGGCGTCGCCACGGCACGCGGTCCGCGAACCGACGGCGCCTCGCCGAGAGGAGTTGCGGCCGGAGCGCGTTCGGCCAGTGTCGCCTCCAGGTCTGCCGACACCGACTGCCCGGTCGGCTCCGCCGCGGCGGGAGGTAGTGGCGCCAGTCGAGGGAGGACGAACTCGCCGCGGTTCGCCACGCCTACCGCCGCCACGGGCTGAGCGACCGCCCTGCCCTGCGTGGCGTACCAGCCCATCCCGAAGCAGAAGACCACGCCGATGCCGGTAACGGCCAGGATGCGATGCAGGTTGCTCAGACGGATCGAACGGCGGTTCCAGGCAAGATCCGGGCGCAGAGCGACGACCGGAGGCGGTTCAACGTCGGCACGCCCGGTCATGGCAGGCTCCCGGGCCCGGCGTCCGCGACGCGCTCCGACGGCCGCCGCTGGATGCAACCTACCTCGTGTGCCCGGCGCACGACCAGCGTCGGAGCCACCTCGTGGACGACGATCCAGCTGCCGTCCACGTGGCTGTTCAGCAGCTGCTCGCGTCCATCGGGCGTTCGGCGGTAGAGCACCGGGAGATCGTGGTCCGGATCGAACCGGAGGTAGGTGCGCGTGCCGTCGTCGTAAGCGGCCGCCGGTCGCAGCGAATCCGGCCCGCAGAACCAGTAGTCGGTGTGTCGAACGACAGGGTCTGGCGGGGCCTGCACGGCGTCGGGATACACAAAGCGCACGGCCACGAGGGGACGGGTCGGGCGCATCGGGTCGGCATGGTAGACAAAGCGGTACGTGCGCCGATCCGTGAATATCACCAGATTAGTTGGCGCAACGACCTGCCTGGGCCGGACCACGACATGGTGTCGTTCTACGCCGAGGTCCATCGAGGAGAGGTCCCCGCCAGCAACGCCGCTGACGTGCTCGCCGGTGCCAAGCTCGATATCGAGCGCCATCCCGACCTGCGCGTCGATGGACACCACGGTGTCCGGATCGTAGAGCGCCGTCACGACATCCGCCGCCGAGTTGCCGTCGGCGCCAAGCGCCGGACTGGCGGCCAGCACCAGCATCGCGAGTGTTGGCTTCACGGTGCACCGTCCCGGGCCGGCAGCAAGACCTCCGGTTCGCGCTGGTACTCGAGCACGCGCAGGCCCAACGGGTTCAGCTGCCGTTGCTCGGGGTCCTTCGACGGCTCAGCGTACCGGTGCGCGACAGTCGCTATCCATGGCTGTTCACGAATCACCGCCCCGCCCGGGCTGCGCTGCGTGGTCGTGAAGCGGACCTGGGAGACCGCTGTCCCGTCTGCCGCGGCGCGCAGCGCCGTAATCGAGTGCACCAGCACGTGCACACCGGAGCCGTCGCGATACCGGTTCAGAGGTGACTCGGGGTTGGCCCTGTCCCATTGCCGCGCATACCGCTCATTGAGCGAACCGGACTGCATGGCGCCGACCAGCGCATAGTCGTTCTCGGCGATCTCGGCTACGTAGCGCTCCCTGGCCGTCACGAACAGGTTCAGGAGGTATCGGGTCGTGGCGTCGGCCGGCGTTGTGGTCCGCTCGGACAAGGGAACGACGTCGACAACGCCCGAGGTATTGTCGACCCGGATGACATATGGCGACACGGTCTTCAACGGCGTGATTCCCATCAGGGCTGCGAGCGCGACCAGGCAGCAGAGGCCGGCGGCGACGGCTACCTGCCAGGCCCGCCTGACACTCAGGGCGAGCTGTGCCCGACGATCCTTCTCCCATTCGTTTGCCGCGCCCAGATACGCTTCGAGCGCTTCGTCGTCGGTCATCGCGTCCCCCTTGGCAGTTCGCGCCGGTCCACTGTATTGATCGGTCGCGCCTTTCCGGCGCAGCCATCCCCTGGCCGGATTGCGCACCCGACGCCGGACAGCAGCCAGACGATCGCGATCGGAACAATGAGCATCTTCATGGGCAACTCCGTGTCGACGGTCAGCGCCTCCAGGGCGCCCTCACCCGTCGTTGCAGCTCCGGAAACTCCACCGGCGCCGGCGCCGAACCGGCATCGGAACCCCTGTAGGCGGCAGTCACCAGCGCGCTCGTCGTGAACGCCAGGCGGCCCGCCCGGGATCCGGCGGAGCTGAACACCCCGAAAGTAGACAGGGCGGACGTACGCGACAGGCTTGCGGCGATCGGCATCACCTGGCGCAGCAGGAGAAGCACGACTCCCGTCACGAGCAGCAGGTCGAGGACATCGACCGTTGCAAGCGAACTGCCGAGCGAAGCCGTCTGCTCCGCGTACGAGGAAACCAGTTCCAGGACGAGATTGCCGAGTAGGGCCACCAGTATCGCCACGAGCCCGTAACCGCACAGCTGGCTCAGCCAGGCGTCGAACAGGGGTCGCGTCCGGTCGAAGAGCGTCGCCAAGACGAACATCGGACCCAGGGCCAGCAGGATGGCCGCTGCCGTCTTCGTCAATGCGATCAGGAACGTGGCGTACAGGCAGAGGACGCCGACCACGAGCCAGACGAACAGCCCGGCGATGTAGAAACCGAAGTCACCACTGAACAGGCCGCCCCGCTGCCAGAGGACATCGCCGCAGGATCCGCCGCGGTCCCAGATCCGGTCGACGATCGCGACCGTATTGCTCGTGCCAACCAAGGCGGCGGCGAGCTGCTGCGGCCCGTCGACCAGCAGCGCGACCAGCACGTCGTTGTACAGCCACAGGTGCAGCGCGATGCCGAAGACGACCGCAAGCGTCAGAATCCGCCTAACCCCGTCCAGCACCGGTTCGCTGATCTGCCCGGTCAGCTGCAGGTAGCCCCAGCTCATTACATAGAGCGACCCCAGTGCTCCGGCCGCCGGCGACAGCGCGCTGGCCGCCCTCGCCGTCTGCGTCGCGACGTAACTCGCAAGATGCTGGTCCAGCCAGCCGACGAACTGAGCGAACACCACGATACGTCCTCGCCTAACGCTGAGCGGGGTGGAATCGGGAGCTGAATACCCCCTGCTCGGCCAGCGCTGTTTCCGCCGCGCGGCGCGTGGCAGCACTCGTCCGCGCGCCCGCCCAGGTAGCCATGCTGGACAGCTTGATGCGTTCGTTCTCGAGCATGAGCTGTTCACCCGCCATGCGGCCGGCGAGGTCGAGGATCGCCTTGCTGTCCGCACTCCGGTCTATCTGGTCGATGAGAGCCTGCAGCGTGCGATAGCGGACGCTCGCGGTCTCGAGCGCGTTGGCGAACAGGCTTTCGGTCGCCGCGACCGCGGACCGGTGCTCCCGCACAACCGCCTGATCGGAGGTGCTTAGCCGCGCAACGGCGTCCTCGGGCAGGATGCTTTGTTCCCCAAGATGCCGGGCGTAGGCGTCGCGCAGCGCCGGGTACTGCCGACTCCTGCCCGCCAGTGCGGCGTCGGTGAGGGCATCGGTCGTCGGCAGATAGTTCCGCTGGTCGGTCGACTGGCCCAGCAAAGCGCCCATGCCGCGCGTTCCGGTCGCTGCCAGCAGCTGGGAGCGAAGCGTCTGCGATTGAGACCGCATGGAGTCCAGCTGCTGCTGCCAGTACGCGATCTGCTGACGGAGCTGCAGCACGGACTGGGCGTCGATCACGGGCATCACGGCCGGCGTCGGCGCGCTGGCCGAGAGGATCACGACGGTCATTACCGCCCGCAGGGCTTTATTCATCGCAGTTCTCCACTCCCATAAAGGCAGGAAGCCATGAGGCCACTGACGGGCCTTTTTCGCGTTGCAGGTCGCGTGCCAATGCAACGGTTTCGGCACGCCCCGAAAGAACCCTGATCTCGGCATCAAGACCGCGCAGATCGAGTTCGCAGACCACGCTCGATCCGCCCTGCTTCAGCAGGAACTGCCGGGATCCCGGGCGCAACTGGCGGTGTATAAGGTCGTACTCGCGTTCCGATAGGCCGAACCCGGACCGGTACTCGCCTTCGTCTGCGTCGGTATTCGGAAAGAAGACCTTGGTGGACGTCTGTTCGATCAGCGTCCTCGCTATCGGGCTCGCCAGGACGTCCGACGGTGACTGGGTTGCGAATACGGCGAGCGCGTTCAGCTTGCGCCACGTCTTCAGGCCGTCTCTGGCAAACCCGACAAACGCGGGATCATCGAGGATGTTCGAGAATTCGTCCGCCCACAGGGCGAATCGCCGCCCGTCGAGCAGCGCGCGGACGAGGTGAAAAAGATAGAAGGCAACCGGCGCCAGCACGTCGCGGGCCCTGAACAGCTCGGTGACGTCCAGACCCACCAGGGTCCTCTGTCCCAATAGCGGCACCAGGCGATCGTCCGTGTTGTCGAACACCCACGCGTACTCGCCGTCCGTAGCCCTGCACCAGCGCGAAAGGCGCTGATGCAGCCCGTTCGGTTCGGTCGGATCGATGAATTCCAGCAGTCGGGAGAGGCAGCGCTCCCGCGGCGGCAGCTCCATCGTGCCGGCAAGTGCCTGTCGCAACTCGATGTGATGGCTGGCGGTCAGCGCCGTGTCGGCGTTTGCCAGCCGTGCGAGCCAGCGACGCAGGAAGTCGAGGTTGTCGCGGTTAGGCTCCAGGCGGAGGGGGTTTAATCCCGTCTCGCCGCCGAGCGGCAGGGATCGGTAGTCTCCTCCCAGTGCCTGGATCAGGACTTCGAGCCCGTGGTCCTTGTCGAGCACGACCTGGCTTACGTCCTGGCGGATCAGCATCGCGATGCAGAAGCCAACGAAGACGCTTTTGCCACTGCCTGTCGGGCCGCAGATGAACGTGTGTCCGGTGTCTTTGCGTCCGCCAACCCGCTCCGTGGGTTCGGCTGCGTGCAGGGACAGGTAATACGGGCCGGCCGCGCCGGACCTGAGAAGCGCCAGGGCCTCGCCCCAGTGGTTGCCAAGCCGCCGACCCCGCGGGTGGCCGTGGAATGCGGCAAGCCCTGCGAAGTTTCTGCTGGTGATCGTCGCCCGCCGCGGCCTGTCGGCGTGATTTGCCGGCAGCTGGGCCCGATAGGCGGATTCAAGGGCCAGGTCCTCGCGTGCGGTCACGATTCCCGCGTCTCCCAGTGTCACCCGCGCATGAGCAACGGCCTGTTCGAGCTGAGCGATAACCGCGGTCGACGGTGTTTGCAGCGACACCGGTTCTGTCAGGAGTTGGAGGCTGAGATGGTGGTCGCCGACGGCGAAGCGGTTGCTCGCAAGGTCGTCCTGCGCGCGACGCAGGCTGGTTGCCTGGCTTTGCGCGAGGTCACCGGAGCTGCGCAGGCGGTTGAGCTGGCGCTGGATCAGGCCCTGGGCGACCGCGCGCGGCAGGAACGTGAAGCTCTGCGTGAGTACAAACGAATAGCTGGCGTCGAGCAGCCCGTTGAGCATGCCGGTATGGGTCGGTGTCGGGTACTCCTTGATGGCCAGAATGGCTGCGAGCCGGCGGGTCGTGGCCGTGCGGTATTCGAGCGTGTCGATTCCGAAAACCGTTCGAGCGGTCGGTAGCCTGGCGCCGATGTGGCCGGCCGTCAGCGGTACGGGCTGCGTTTCGGCGTTGAGCAGCTGCGCATAGAATTCCAGCTGTTCGGACCTCGGAAAGCCGTTCGTGTTTCTGCTGCACAGGCGCCGCGGTTCGTACCGCGCCAGGCCTTCCGACACCTGTTCGACGATCCGCGCCAGTGCGTCGAGCGCGGCGGCCGATCCGCCCTCCCCTGCATCGGCCTCCGACCGGCGCTGCAGCCGAGCGTTCCAGTCGCCGTGGACGGCGGGCGGACGGTAGACGACCGTCAGGTACCACGTGTTGGTCCTGAGACCTGCCGTGGCGAGGTTGTCGTAATAGCGTCGATGCAGGCGGCTCGCGAATCCCGCGGTGCTGCCGGTTAACGGCTCGGCGACGAAGGGCTGTCGGACCAGGTGCGTCCACAGGGACACGGTCGGATCGGCGAGCGTCCGCCAGAGCAGGTTCAGGCGTTCGTGCCACTCGTTCAGGTCAGCATCGTCGTGCGTCTGGAAGCTGGCGCCCTCGAGCTGGAACGTAGTGACGAGCTGGCCCCTGTCCGTGATCACGACGCGATCGGTCAGCAGGGAGCTGTACGGCGCCATGGTCTGCGTTTCGAGCGCGGCTCGGGCACGCCGGGTCCGCAGGCGGTTCATGGCGCGATCCAGAGGTCGGGCTGCGCTGGCAGCGGCGAGCGGGTCGCGGCGCCCCAGCGGCGCCGGGTGTCCCGGTCCCTCGCCGCATGTTTCGCCCACAGCAGCCAGAGTTCGAAGAACCGCGGTTCGTTCGCGGTCAGGAGCCGGCACGCGCCGTACAGCGGGAACACCAGCGCCAGCGTCAGCAGGTTGCGGCTGAGAAGGAACGCCTCGGTCGTCAGGATCCCGGTTGCGAGGACCGCAGCGTAGGGAACGCCGAAGGCGAGCGCCGGCCGGGTCAGGCCGACATACAGGTCGTCGCCGACCAATCCGTCCGGGGCCTCGCGGTTCATCGTCAGACGCCAAACAGGCCGCGTACCCAGGTCACCACCTGGGATGCGCCAAAGACGAGGACGATTCCGGCGACACCGCCAACCATCCAGCCCCAGCTGATGCGGTTGAACCAGGCAGCGACGCCAAGGGCCATGACGGCGATGACGGCAACCGGGGCGAGGATGGTGAGCAGATTGGTCTGCAGAGCGGTCGCGCCGGTTGCGAAGGGACCGGACTGGGCGAGTGCCACACCGGGACCTGCGGACAACAGGCTGAAGGCCTTGCCAATGACTGCCGTTCGCTGTGCCGGAATCGTCGACTTCACGGTGCCTCCTGTCGTCGCGTGGTGCGGTTCGTTGGAGGCGTTAGCGTCGCGCGCGTCGTGTTCTGACCGTGAGCGCTGAAAGCGGGGCGTTTGCGCAGATTGCTGCCGGTCGGGGTCTGCCGCTCCGGTCTCGTCTCATCTCTCACGCGTCAGCGCAGGTTTAGTTACAGGGTCCTACCGGAAGAGCTAGAGGGCTGTTGGGAAAAACTATCTTAAACAAGAGGTTAGAAGCGGTTCTCGGAGCGATGCCACGGCCGGCCGGGAGTTTTGCCACGCGCCTGACGAGAGTTGGCACGCCAGAGCGTGAGAGATGTAACGCGCGGGTGCCCCGCCGGTTCAAGGGGCTGCTTATAAAACAGGGGGTTACGGCGCGACGTGAGAGATGCAACGGTCACCTGAAAGTGCCCCGGGCGGGATTGATAAGGTGCTGTTTTTGGTGAATTTATCGCGCGGGTGTGCGCAGCGACGCCGGGATTTTCGAGAGAGTTGTAACGCGTCAGGGCCGTGGCAGGCGGGCGCGGGGCGTCACGTGTGGCCGGGACGGAAGCAGCAGCAGGCCGTGGTCGGCGACCTTGAGGTTCGCGTCCGGGTAGACGCGCATCACCCGCTTCAGGGAGTCGGAGAAGAAGCGGCGGAAGAACCGCAGTTCCTGGTAGCTGTGACCGAACTGCTCTGATAGCTGCGCCCAGCTCACCGTGCTCGGCTTGCTGAGGTGGAACAGCCGGTGGACCAGCCAGGCGTAGACGTCGAGATCCATCGGACTCTTGCGCAGCGCCTTGATGGCCTGGGTCGACAGGGGAGCCGAACGCTCGAGGATCGAATGAAAGAGGACCTGGGAAAGAATCAGGGAGCTGCCGTCGCCGACGGCGCGATCGGCGTCCCACCACAGCCGCGCCTCCTCGGCAAACAGCGCCTGGCGTATATGCAGGCCGGTCCGGCCGGATGCGTCGCGCAGGTTCTCGTCGATGGTCAGAGTGCAGTGGATCAGCCGGAGCAGCTGGTTGGCGTAGGTGCGCAGGCTGCCACGATCGCCGCGGGTGATCGGTACGTCGAGCCGGCGCAGGAATTCATGCACGGTCTTGCCCAGGTAGATTTCGGGTGACCGTGCGCGGATGGCCTCGGACGTGCAGTAGATCGTCAGCAGCCGCGCCGGAACGCCGTAGGGCAGTCCGCCTTCCGGCCGCGTGGTGCCAAGCGTCAGTTCGAGCCAGCCATTTTTGCGCGTGAAGCCGAGGGCGGTGCCGGGGTCGGCGTGCGGGAAGGAACACTGGATGAGCGGCACGTAGTGAAACGACACGCCCTCCCCGGCTTCGGCCTGCTCGTGCGTGAGGTGCGCGGCGGCGCTGACGGCGGAGGTGTCGGTCGCGGCGGCGCGGATCAACTCGTGTGGCCGTGGGGCCCGGAGCGTCGGCGGAGTGACGGCTGGCGGCAGGGTCAGCGCGAAGGCGGCGTCGGGCAGATCCGGAAAGCGCGTCCGGAGCGCCTCGACCGGGAAACGGGCCAGGAGGAGCTGCCCCAACGCACGCTCGCGGGAGTACCCAAGGCCCAAATAGCGTGCAAGGCGGGCGTCCAGTTCGGCGTCGGTAGACTCGATGACGGCGTCTGCCATCTGCCCTCGTTCGCACCTTCGTGGCGCTGCGCACGGATTTGCGCTAAGTTCGGCGGGAAATCCGTGTATCCAGACTTCTCTGGGAGGCCAGTGTGCCAGCCGTGTTAGCCGTTGACAAGCTCGAAGACATCCTCGCCAACAGCGAGAACTTTCTCCATCGCATGCATGAACTCGGGCAGGAGCCGCATCAGCAGAAGCAGCTTAACCGACTGTTCAGCCCGTCGGAGGCCGCCAGCATGGTGGGCCGTGACCGAACCACGCTGGCCCGCGCCGAGGCGGAGATCGGGTTTGCCGCGACGGCGCGCAATCCGGCCAACAACCGGCGCGTCGGCTATACGCTGGAGCAGATCCAGGCCTTCCGGCAGCACTTCGGCACCCTGCCCTGGCGCGATCCGGACACCGACGAGCCGGTCGTTATTGCCTGTCAGAATTTCAAAGGCGGGGTCGGGAAATCGACGACCTGCGTCAACTTCGCGCATTACCTTGCGCTCCGCGGCTATCGCGTCCTCGTGATCGATACGGACAGCCAGGCGACCACGACCAGCATGTTCGGGTACGTACCGGACGCCGAGATCGATCAGGACGCGACGGTTCTTGCCTACCTCGGCGGGCACCAGAAGACGCTCGACTATGCGGTTCGGAAAACCTATTTCCCGAACATTGATTTGATCCCGGCCTGCCTGGCGCTCTACGAGGCCGAGGTCGCGATCGTCGTGCACATCGCCGAGCAGGATTCGCCGGCGGCGCGGCGGGCCTTCTTTTCGGAGCTGCGCAACGGGATCCAGACGGTCGCCGACCGGTACGACGTCATCCTCGTGGATTCGCCGCCGGCGCTGGGGATGATTTCGATCAATGTGCTGATCGCTGCCGACGCGCTCCTCGTTCCGTCGGCGGCACGGATGTACGACTTCAGCTCCACGGTGCAGTTTTTCCGCATGGTCCGGAACTACGTCGGGCAGATTGCGCCGGAGAAATCCTACCGCTGGATTTCGGTACTGACCACGCTCTTCGATCAGCGTTACGAGAGCCAGAAGCAGTTCTTCGAGGTGATGCGGACCTGTTTCGGCGAGTCGGTGTTCCAGAGGGTGTTCTTCCACTCGTCGGAGGTCATCAACTCGGCTGCGCAGTTCCTCGGTCCGTACGAGCAGCCGAAGCCCGCGAGGAAGGTGCTGGAGATGATGGACGCCGTGTTTGGCGAGATCGAAGTGACGATGCTGCGGGACTGGCCTTCGAAGCGGGCCTTACTGAACCAGAGGGGGATCACCTGATGAGCAAGAACAAACTGTTCGGCGGAACTCGGCTGTCGGAGATTGCGAATTCGGTGAAGGAGCGGGGCGAAACGACGCCGTTCGACCGGTCGGCCTCCAAGCCGGTGCTCGCGGCGGCGGAGCTGGCCCTGACCAGCCGCAAGTTGCCCGGCCTGGAGCGGGAAAGCATCTTCGCCGTCGACCCCAAGCGCTGCCGGCCGTGGGCATTCCACAACCGGACGGAGGCCTGGTACACGCGCGAGCGCTGCCAGGATCTGATCGATTCGATCGCGAAGGACGGCCAGCAGGAGCCGGCCGTCGGGCGGAAGCTCGACGGTGATCCGGATTTTGACTACGAGCTGATCTACGGGATGCGGCGCCGCTTCGCGTGCGAGTACACGAACACCAAGCTGCGCGTGCGCATCATCGATGCCGACGACGCGCGCGCGGCGGTGTTGATGCACATCGAGAACGCGGACCGCCAGGACATCACCGCCATGGAGCGGGCCATGTCGTTTCTGGTCCAGGCGGAGGCCAAGGTGTTTCCGACGCAGGAAGCGATGGCGGAGGCTCTGGGCGTCAGCAAGGGCCAGGTAGCCAAGATGATCAAAGCGGCGCAGCTGCTGAAGCAGACGGCGATCTCCCAGCTGTTCGTCGACAAGAGCGCCGTGCCCGTCGAGCAGGCCTACAAGCTGCAATCGCTGATGGAGCGTCCGGGCGCCAAGGATGTCGTGCTGCAGGCGGCTCAGAACCTGGGTCGTCGCGGGGAGGGCAAGGACGCATCGGCGGTACTGAAGCACCTGCTGAGCAGCCTGGATCGGTCCCGGCATTTCGAGCCGCTCCGGCGGGAGTACAACGTCGGCACCGCGGGCCGCGTGGTGGTGACGCGGAACCCCCGTGGCAAGGTCACGCTCGCTTTTCCGAAGGGTTTGCGCGGCGCGGATCAGGAGGCGGCGCTGAGCGCCTTCGCCCAGATCCTGAAGGACCTGGCCTGACCCCGGTTTCGTCTCGAAACCAAAGTAACTGATTGAAATATATATGATTACGGAAATTTCGTGACACCGCGACACCGCGCGAAACCGGGCGCGCCGCACACCCGTCCCCGGTTCTACGTAGAACATAAGTCACTGATCCACGGGGCACGGGCCTATGAGTGATCCGCAGCGCGGTGCCGTTATTCAGCGCCTGCCCATCGACACGGTCGAGCGCAGCCCGTTCCAGCCGCGGCGGGAATTTGCGGCGGTGGAACTCGACCAGCTGGCGGGCAGCCTGCGTCGCCACGGCATGCTTCAGCCCATCGTCGTCCGTCCGCTGGCCTCCGGCCGGTACGAACTGGTTGCCGGTGAACGACGCTGGCGAGCGGCCCAGCAGGCCGGCTGGAGTGACATTCCCGCCGCGATCCGCTTGCTGACCGACAGCCAGGCCGCGGAACTCGCGATCGTCGAAAACCTCCAGCGCCAGAACCTCGGCGCGATTGAACTGGCGCAGGCCATCGCCCGCCTCATTGCGGACCTGGGCTTGACCCATGAGGAGGTCGCGGCGACGCTCGGCGCCGAGCGCTCGACGGTCAGCAACTGGCTGCGGTTGCTCGATCTCGACCCGGAGGTGCAGGCTCAGGTGGGCGAGGGCGAGGGTCAACTGCGGGCCGGACATGCCAAGGTCCTCGCCGGTCTGAAGCCGGCCGACCAGAAGCGCTGGGCGCAACGGGTGGTGCACGAGCGGCTGAGCGTGCGCCAGCTGGAGGCGCAGCTCGTTCGTGCTGCATCGCAGCAAAACCTGCGCAAGAGTGGCGCCAACCCGGATCTGGCCCGGCTCGAGCGTGAACTGGGCGAGCATCTGGGGACGCAGGTCCGCATTGACCATACGCGTAGCGGTAACGGACAGCTGGTACTGAAGTATGGGACCCTCGACGCGCTGCAGGGTCTGTTGGAGCGGCTCGGGTACCACGAGTAGCCGGCACGGGCCGCCGCACTGTCGCGCTGAATGTGCGCTGCAACATCTTTCCGGCACACTGTAGCCGTCCTCGGGCTCGGAGAATCGATTGTTGTCCACCACACGCAAGGCTCTGGTGCTTCAGGGCGGCGGCGCGCTCGGCGCCTACCAGGCGGGGGTCATCGACGGTCTGGGGGCCGGCGGCGTGGCCATCGACTGGGTGCTCGGGACCTCGATCGGCGCTATCAATGCGGCCCTTTACGCCGGCAACGAGCCCGCGCGTCGCGGACCCCGCCTGCGCGAGTTCTGGCGCCGGGTCGCCGTCCAGTCCTTGCCGCTGCCGTTCGGGCCGACACCGGCAACCACCCGCTGGCAGCGTACCCAGGCGCTGCTGAGCTCGATGGTCCTCGGCGTGCCCAATTTCTTCGGCCCGCGCGCCGGCGCGCGGTGGTGGGACTGGAGTCAGGACGTACCGACCACGGAGGCGAGCTTCTACACGACGCAGCCGCTGCGGGAGACGCTCTGCGAGCTGATCGACTTTGACTACCTCAACAGCAAGGCCGTGCGCTTCTCGGCCACCGCGGTGAACGTCGAGACGGCCGAACTGGTGACCTTCGACAATACGGAGCGCGAGATCGATGTCCGCCACGTGCTGGCGAGCGGTGCACTGCCACCCGGATTCCCGGCCGTGGCCATCGACGGGCGACTGTACTGGGACGGGGGCGTCTACTCGAACACGCCGCTCGACCTCTTGCTGTCGGATCGCGAACGAACCGACACGCTGTGTTTCGTCGTCGACCTCTGGCAGCAGCGCGCCGCCGCGCCGCGGACCATCAACGCGGTCTTCAGCCGGCAGAAGGACATCCAGTACGGCACCCGGTCGCGCGAGCAGATTGAACTGCACCGGCGCACGCAGAACCTGCGGCGTGCCATCCGCCACCTGATCGACCGGGTACCGAGCGAGTTGCGCGATCCGGCCGAGTTCGAGGCACTGTCCATGCTCGGCTGTTCGAGCGTGATCCACATCGTGAACCTGGGGCTGCGCAGCGACCCCGCTGAAGACCAGAACAAGGACGTCGACTTCGACGCCGCGAGCCTCGCCCGGCGCAGCGCCCAGGGGCGCGCCGATGCGACAGAGATACTCACCGCCGCGCCCTGGAACCGACCCCTGCGGCCGACGATCGGTCTGGCCGTGCATACGCTCGGCGACGCCGACACCTGATCCACCACGAGGAGCACACCATGTCCGTTTCCGGAAAAGTCGCCCTGATCACCGGTTCCGCCAGCGGCATCGGCCTTGAGCTGGCCAAGGAGTTTGCGGCAGCTGGCGCCAAGGTCGTGATCGCCGACCTCATGCTGCCGGCCGCCGAGGCGGCCGCGGCGACCCTGGTGCAGAGCGGAGCGGAGGCGCTCGCCGTGGCCATGGATGTCGCCTCGGAGGCAGCGGTCGAGGCCGGCGTTGCCGCTGCCGTCGCCCGCTTCGGGCGGATCGACGTGCTCGTCAGCAACGCCGGCATCCAGACCATCAGTCCCATCGTCGACTTCAAGTTCGACGACTGGAAGCGTCTGCTGGCCATACACCTGGACGGCGCGTTCCTCACTACCCGCGCCTGCATGCGGCAGATGGTCAACACCGGCGGCGGCACCATCCTCTACATGGGCTCCGTGCACTCGCACGAGGCGTCACCGCTGAAGTCGGCCTATGTCACCGCCAAGCACGGCCTCTTGGGACTGGCCCGGGTGGTGGCCAAGGAAGGGGCGGCGCACGGCATCCGCGCCAACATCATCTGCCCGGGCTTCGTGCGCACGCCGCTGGTGGACAAGCAGATTCCGGAACAGGCGAAGGCGCTCGGCATCAGCGAGGCCGATGTCATCAAGAACGTGATGCTCAAGGAAACGGTCGACGGCGAGTTCACGACAGTCGCCGACGTGGCCCAGACGGCTCTCTTTCTGGCGGGGTTCGAGTCGGCGGCGCTGACCGGCCAGTCGATCACCGTGAGCCATGGCTGGCACATGGGCGGCTGAAGCGACGGGGCAGGGGGCCGCTGCGGCGGGTTTCGGCTCGAAACCCGTTGCGCGCGGCCGGCCGGGCTAGAACTCGACGTGCAGCCCGCCGACCACCATCGAGTAGGTGCCGTTGGCACTGCCGATCGAGTGGTCGGAACCGACATTGGGGAAGGCGCGGTAGCCGACCAGCAGCGAGAGATGGTCGTTCATGCGCAACTCCGCATCGACTCCCGCGTCGTAGCCGAAGCGCCGGGTCTTGACCGGATTGGACTGGCCGAAGGGTAGCGACGATCCCTGGCTGGTCGACAGGTTCGTGTTTAGCGCGCTCTCCGCGACGCCGGCCCGAAAGTTGAATCGCAGCATGCTGGCGACCGGCAGGCGGCCGATCAGATCAACGCTGATGACCGACAACGTAGACTCCGCCGTGATCTGATCGCGGACAAGGTACTTTGCCGTGCTCTTCAGCGTGCCGATCCGGGCAATACCCGTCTCAACACCGAAGTAGTCGGCAAAATTGTAGCCGCCGGCGATTTGCCACCCGAGGCTGTGCTTGGTGATCTCGGGCAACTCTTTCCGCTGCGCGACCTCCGCGGCCAAGGCGCCGGCCGGTCCTGAACCCTGACCGAAGAGGATACTGAGCGTGCCCCGCTGCGCCGAGGAAACCTGGGCGCCGGCCGGCTGCGGACCGAACACGAGAATCAGCAGCAGGGCGACCGCGTGGGCGAGGCGAGCAGTCGGCGTGGCGGGCATCGGAGTCATCTTCTGCTCTCCCGGTTAGTGCAATGCGTCGCCGCGCAGGGCGCTGCGGCAGCGGCGCATGATGCCACAGTGTGACGGTCGACGCGCCAGGCCGCCAGCCGCGCCAAACTGGCGGGTGCCTGCAGATACGCTGCCATCTCATCGCCGTGCCCGGACGCGGGCACTAGGGTCGCCGCATCCTCGTGCTACGAGAGGTTGCAGGCGTGGCGCTCTTCTGGTTCCAGGTGACCTCCCTGAGCCGCGGTCAGGGTCGCTCTGCCCTGGCCGCGGCGGCCTACCGGGCCGGTGAGCGGCTGCGTGACGAGGTGCGCAACGCCGTCTACAACCACGCCGGACGGCGCGACGTCGTCCATCGCGAGATCCTCCTGCCCGCTGCGCGGGCGGCGGACGCGCCCGACTGGGTACGGGACCGCAACGCGCTCTGGAACGCCGCGGAACGCAGCGAGCGGCGCGTCGATGCGCGCGTGGCCCGGGAGTTTGCGGTCGCGCTGCCGCCTGAACTGGATGCGGACCGGCGGACCGCGCTGGCGCGGGCCTTCGCGCAGCACCTCGCCGACCGCTACGGGACCGTCGTCGACCTCGCCAGCCATCAACCGCGTCCGGCCGGTGATCCGCGCAACTTCCACGCGCACCTCCTGGCCACGACTCGCGAACTGACGCCGGCCGGCCTCGGGCCGAAGGCGAGCATTGAACTATCCGACTCCAGCCGTGCCGCCCGCGGACTGCTTCGGGCCGGTGACGAGCTGCGCCTGCTGCGGGCCGACTGGGCCGAGCGCATGAACGAAGCGCTGCGCACCGCCGGCCTTGACGTCACGGTCGACAGCCGGTCGCTCAGGGCGCAGGGCATCGACCGAATCCCCAAACCCCACGTGCCGATGGCGGTCGTGCAGATGGAGCGGCGTGGTATTGCCACCGACGTCATGCGCTCGCTGCGCGCCTCGCACCCTTACTACGTGCACGCGGCAGCGACCGAGCGCGGTGCCCGCGATGGCGGCCTCGACCTGGACGAGCGCGCGGCGCGCGCGCGCGAGCGCTGGCAGGCCTATCGCGCCGCACTCGATGACCCGATGCGCGCCGCCGAGGCGCGTCGTGAACTCGAAAAGGGCAGTGCCCGGGAGCGAGGCCGCGAGCGCGGCCACGGCATTGAATTTGGAGACTGAGCCGGCCGGCGCGCGTCTGAAGCGCTAGGCTCGGCGAGCGACGGCGCGACAGCCTGGCACGAGACGTGGCCGCACACGAAGGGAGGGGACCATGACGATGGCGATCGGATCCGGCGCCGGGCTGACGAGTCTGGCGGCCGCGGTGCTCGTGGTGTGGTCGGTCCTCGCCGGCGTGCTCCTCGCTCGTCGCCAGTCGTGGCTTCGCCTGCTGGCCTCGCCGCTGCCCGCCGCCATCGGCGCTCTGACGGTGACCGCCGTCGCCGGGTTCGTCGACGCGGTCGCGCGTGGCCACGAGCCGTGGCACACGCTTGCCAGCGGCCTGCCGTGGCGACTGCTGGCACTCGCCGGCGCCGGACTGCTGCTGGGTCTGGCGCCGGGCGGGCGTCGCGCGCGGCACCGGCACGGACGCGGCGC
>CAIMCI010000291.1 GCA_903839465.1 uncultured Pseudomonadota bacterium | reverse complement strand
CGGGTCCGCATCCTTCTTCAGGTACAAGCCGGTGGGCGAGAGCATCGCGTCGAAGCCCCAGGCCTTGATGGCCGGCGCGCCGAACACGAACGGATTGGCCGTCGCACCCGGGGTAAGCTGGGCCTGGGCCGCAAAGTCCCAGGTCGTCGCGCTGGCAGCGCCAGCGACGGTCAGGAGGGCAGCGCCCGCGAGACCCGTGAAAAACTTGTTCATATAAATCCCCTGTTCGATAAGTAACGCGATTCAACCGCACACGAGCTTCCTCGACGCAGCTATCAATACAAGTTCCGTGCCCACACGCGATCAGGTATTAAAAATCAACACGTTAACTGCTGCCAACCGACCCGGCGCGCGCCCTGCGGGCCGGACCTGTAAGGAAGCCCGACAGACCGGACGGGCCCGGAGCCGGGCGCCCGATCGGGCGAACCTCACCGCCGGCGCGCACCCGCCACGGTACAGGCAGGCGGCGGGCCATCGCTGACCCGATCTTTAAAATACAATGAGTTACGAGGTGGTCCTTCGACAGCACCTAAGCTCGGTCGGCAATAATTGTAAAATAATCCGACAATTCAGCTCCCGGCGGCGACGGTCACGCGCTTCAGGAGCCGGACCATGCCCTCCCGGCCGGCGACGACGCCGGGCGCGTCGAGACGATCCTCGCCGACCGGTTCATAGCCGTGCCGGCGGTAGTAGGCGACGAGCGCCGGCCGGCAGCTCATCGCCCGGAGCCACACCGCGGCGAGCCCCTGCTCCCGGGCATCGTCTTCGACCGCAGCCAATACGGCGGCGCCGAGGCCAAGGCCGGTCGCGGACCGCAGGAGGTACAGGCGCTCGAGGTACACGGCGGCACACCCGGGCTCGCCCGTCGCACCGTCGATCAGCGCCGCCGCCGGCAGCTGCCACTGGGCGAAGCCCGCCGGCTCGCCGCGCGCGGTAATGAGGCGCAGCCGGACGCGGGGATCGCCGGCCAACGCCGCGAGCCGCGCCGGCGCAAACGCCCGCGCCGCGTAGCCAAGCCCCCCGTCGGTCCACAGGTCCGCGTAGTGCGGGAGGTACGCGGCCGTGGCGAGCGCCGCGAGCCGCGCCATCGCCGCGGGATCACCGCCATCGGCCGGCAGCAGCCGGAGCCCGGCGGCCGCCGAACCGCTCACCGCGCTCAGGGCGTGTCGAGCGCGACCCAGCCTGCGCCCGGATCAAAGGCCTGCATCGCCTTGACCGTGGCCTCGGTGTCGTCACCGAGGTCCTTCTGGTAGATCACGCCTTCCTGGTTGACGATGAAGGTCATCACGCCGCTGGCCCGGTACTGCGCCGGCCAGGCGACGAAGGCGAAGCCGGCGGCCAGTCCGCCGTCGACTTCGTAGCTCTTCGCGCCCCCGGCTGCCGCCGGCCCCTGGCCCTTCAGCAGGTGGAAGTAGTAGCCGCGATACGGGACTTTCGCGATCGAGTCGTAGCCCTCGTCGGCGGCCGCCGCGACCAGCGCGCCGGCCGGACTCGGCTTCTCCTTCGCGCCGGTCGGCCAGTACAAGCCGTTGCGGCGCCCGGGCTCCGAGACGAAGTGACTGGCATAGACCGATGGCGTGCGGTGCTCCGGGTTCAGCCGCCGGTACTCCAGCTGCGCCTCGACCGCGCCGTTCAGGACCGCGATGGCATCGAGCTCGTTGCGCCCGATACGCTCGTAGATGACCTCCTGGGCACCGGCCGCACCGTCGAAGCGCCAGCCCTCGGCCGTGTGCACGAGCGGCGTGGGCAACGTGAAGTCCTTCTGCCCGACGATCAGGAGCCGGCGGTCGGCGCCGTCGGCGACCAGACGGTGGCGCGTCTTGTACAGGCTGACGAACGCCTTGCGGTCACGCGCGTCCTGCACCGGATCGCCCGAGTCGACGAGATCCTCGGCACCGGGCCCGAACAGCGCCTTCAGCCGCTCGATATCGCCGACCTTCGTGGCACTGACGAGCGCCGCGACCGCGGCGTCGCTCGTCGCGAAGGCCTCGTGCGCGGCCGCCGCCGCGGTCGTGGACGCGAGGCCGGCGAGCGCCGTGACGGCCAGCAGGGCGAGCCCGCGCGCGAGGCGGCTGCCGTAAACCATTGAACCGCTCATCGCTGACCTCCACGGGCTTTGGCAGGCATGGGCCGCGTACCGCCGCCGCCGACGCTGGCCCGGCCGCGCTGTGCGGCGGCGTTGTTGCTGGGTGCGGGTGTCGGCCGCGCGGCGGGAGTCGGCCGCGCAGCCGGCGCGGGCCG
>CAIMCI010000290.1 GCA_903839465.1 uncultured Pseudomonadota bacterium | reverse complement strand
TTTCACCGTCGACCGCCGCCCGAAGCGACTGATGTGCGCGTCCTATCCCGAGCTGGTGAGGGATGCTCAGAGCGCGTAGGTAGCTATCGACCGGGGTGGAAGGTTGATCGCAAAGTCTCTGCCGCCTAGCCGCAGGGCCAGCGCCTTTTCGCTTTCGGTCCTGTTGAGGACAACAACGGCCACGCTGTCGTCCGGGTTCAGGAATGCCGCGGTCTCAACGTCCCCATCCGCGGTCGCACACAGAACCCGTCGCGCGCCTGGCCGTACGAACCGCGAGATGTGGCCGATGTAGTAGTAGGAACTCTGGTGCAGCAGGGTGCCGTTCGCCGTGTCGACGAGTACCGGCGCGCTGCAGTAATTGCCGACGTGGTTCGGTCCGCCGCGCTCGTCGAGCGTGAGGTTCCAGTCTATCCAGCCCTCGGTCCAGCGATTGAGATCGTTGATCATGGACCGCGCGTAACGCTCCCCTAGATCCCACGACCCGTGGTGCGGGCCCCCTTCTTGGCAGCCCTCGGTGAAGAGGAGATGTTTGTCGGGCCAGGCGTCATGCACCATCTGCACGTGGTCGAAGTGATCCGCGCCGTACCAGTGATAGCCCGTGCCCCACACATAGCGCGCGGCGGCAGGATCCGAGTAAACGAGCGCGGCCCGTTCGACCATTCGGTCCCGGTTGTGATCCCAGATGATGATTCGCACGTCACCCAGGCCGGCGCGCTGCAGCTCCGGGCCCAGATGGTCGCGGACGAAGTCGCGCTCCTCCTCACCGGTGTAGAGGCAGGAATCCCACGACTGCGTGGCCTCGGGTTCGTTCTGTACCGATACCGCCCAGATCGGGATGCCCGCGGCGGCGTATGCCTGTATAAAGCGGACGTAGCAGCGGGCCCATGCCGACCGGCAGTCGGGAAGCAGCCTGCCACCGCGGTTCATGGCGCCCGTGGTCTTCATCCAGCCCGGCGGGCTCCATGGCGAGGCGAGCAGGCGCAGTGGCGCGCCGCGGACGGCGGCGGCGGCCCGGATGAAGGGGATCAAGGCCCCACGGTCGCGCTCGATGCTGAACGAGCGCAGTGCCAGGTCCCCGACCTCCTCGACATGGGAATAGTTGCCGAGCGCGAAGTCGCAGCTCCCCATGTGGACCCGACCGAGCGCGTAACCGTGGCCGCGCACGGGATCGAAGTAGTCGATGAGAAAAGCGTGCCGGGCGTCGGGGTCCAGCCTGGCCCACGTGACGGCGGCCGCCTCCGTGAACGATCCGCCAAAGCCGAGGATGGTCTGGAAGGCATGGTCTGGAAGCACGGTAACCGCCGTCCGGCCGTGGCCGGGCGCAAGCGTGCCGGGCGGCGGCTGCTCGGCAAGACGGTCGTCCCGGCATCTGGCAGTGAGATAGGCGCGGGGTGGGGGTCGGTCCATCACCGCATGGTACATCGCCAGTTACTCCATTGAGGCGAGCCGGAGACCGTGGAATCAACTCCTGTCCATTTAGGCAGCGCTTTCGCGGCTGAGAAACCAGCCCTCCGGTACAGGACGCTGGGGGCCGAGGCACCTGGGCGGCTTGCCGGCAGTTGCAAACGGGGTGCCGTGCGGCAACCGCTAAGCCGTTGTGTTCGCGGGACTACGGCACGAATATGCCGCTAAAAACGGTGTTTTTTGCGCAGTGCGTCAAATGCTTCTGCGGCATTGCATCAAGTGCAAGTGGCGTCCGCCGTTGACACAATTTGCAGCCGCTGTGCTAGATTTCGCTCTGAAAGCGCTTTCGAAAAGAACTACGTCGCGGGGGAAAACGGCGACGCGTGAGCCGATGGAAATGCGCTCTCAACTCGGAATCATCACTGTTCGGCGTCTTTTTACGCTGCATCCGGAGTCTCCACATGCGTCTACTACGGCAGTTTTCGCTGTTCGCCTCAGCACTGGTCTCTGCGCTGACCCTAGTCGCGTGTGACGGAGGCGGCACCACAGCCTCTCTCACCTCGATCGCAGCGACGACGGCGTCCAGTTCGCTCTACGTTGCGGGGCCGAGCACCCAGGTCACCGTGACCGGGTACTACAGCGACGGCCGCACCAGCGACCTGACGTCGCAGTCGACGTTTGTATCGTCGAACACCAGCGTCGTGACCGTCGACTCGACCGGCAAGGTGTCGCCCGTCGCTCAGGGCACGGCGGTCATCACGGCAACGAATGCCGGCTCCGGCAAGACGGCTGCTACGGGTCTGATCACTGTCGGCCCGACGCCGCCGCCCGTACTCCAGTCGCTGGCGGTTACCTCGGCCGCGAGTTCGCTCGTCGTAGGCGCTGCTACGACCCAGCTCACGGTCACAGGCACCTACGACCGCGGCCCGACCCAGGACCTGACGTCGACGGCGACTTACCTGGCCAACACGGCGGGAATCGTCTCGGTCAGCTCGGCGGGCGTCGTCACGGCCGTTGCCGCCGGCACGACGACGATCACTGCGACCGTCTCCGGAGTCAGTGGCACGAGCGGCACGATCACCGTCACGGTGCCGCCGCCGCCGGTCCTCCAGTCGATTGCCGTGGTACCGGGCGCGACCTCGCTCGTCGTTGGTGGCGCCACGACGCAGCTTACCGTCACGGGCACGTACAACACGGGTCCGACGCAGGATCTGACGGCCGGCTCGACCTTCCACGCCAACACGGCCGGTGTCGTCTCGATCAGCGCGTCGGGTGTCGTGACACCGGTCGCAGCGGGTACGACGACCATTACCGCGACCCACACGGCATCGGGCAAGACGGCCACAACCGGCGTCATTACCGTCACGGCCACGGCTCCCGTGCTGCAGTCGATCGCTGTGACGTCCGCATCGTCGTCGCTGACCGTGGGCGGGGCCACCACCCAGCTCACGGTGACGGGTACCTACGACACGGGTCCGACACAGAACCTCACTGCGGGATCGACGTTCCATGCCAATACGGGAGGCGTGGTGTCGATCAGCGCATCGGGCGTCGTGACGCCGGTAGCGGCCGGCACGACCACCATCACGGCCACACACACCGCCTCGGGCAAGACGGCCACAACCGGCGTCATTACGGTCGCGGCCGGCGTGTCGTCGTACACGATCCTCGGCTTCAACGACGGTACGCTGACCTACAACTTCGACACGTTCGGAACGGGTGCGATCGTGGCCACCACGTCGGCGGGCGTCCCGCCGAGCGCGCCGGCGGGCGGTCCTGCCTACGTCAAGTTCATACGGCACGGCGCGGCGCCGGGTCCAGTGGACGCCTGCTACTCGGGTTCGACGATGTGGGCCTCAACTTTGACCACGGGCTACAAGGAGTCGATTGGCACCATCCCGCTGTCGAATGCCAACAGCGTCGTCCAGGGCGTCGTCTACGTGCCGGTGGCTGGCGTCAAGTACCGCCTGAAGCTCGAGGATGCGTCGAACAGTGCCCACTACGTCGAGATCGACGTTACGCCTGCGACCACGGGCTGGCAGACGCTGAGCTGGGACGCCAAGAACTTCGCGACGGCAACGTTCGACCCGACGTTTACCTTCAACAAGCTGACGCTGTTCCCGGACTTCGTCTGCGGTGGTGCAAACCCGCCGGCGGACGAGACGCTCTACGTCGCCAACTTCACGTTCCAGGGCGCGAGTGGCCCGTCGGCGCCGCCGCTTGCCGTGCCGCCGCCGCCGTCGGCGCCCACGACTACGGCACCGGCTCCGTCGCACCCGGCCGGCAACGTGCTGTCGCTGTTTAACAGCAGCGGCACGTACACCGACCAGGCCGGCACGAACTTCAACGCGTTTGGCGACGCGGTGTCGTTCCAGCAGTACACCGTCGGCAGCGTCAAGGTCTGGCAGTACGTGTCGATGAACTACCAGGGCTGGCAGTTCACGACGGCCAACCTGGCCGCTGCGGGCTACACGACGATGCACGTCGACGTGTGGACGCCGGACACGCTGCAGTTCGCCGTGCACCTCGTCAACGGTCCGGCCGGCCAGACCGAGGGCGCCGTTCCGTACAACGCGACGACAACCCCGGCCATTGCCAAGGGCTCGTGGATCAGCCTGGACATTCCGCTGACTGCGTTCACCTCCAACGGCCTCGGGTCGACAACGTCGATCTACCAGCTGCTGTGGGTCGACAACATCGGCGGCAACCAGAACGGTACGTTCTACATCGACAACGTCTACTTCTGGAAGTAAACGTTCTGGCAGACGGTCAATAGACCGGGGTTCTCAGCGGGGCGGTGTGAGGAGGCACCGGCGCTGGGACCCCTGACCAAACGATGCCCGTGACGCGAGTCACGGGCATCGTCATTTGTGCGGGGGCGTGAAGGGTACCGGGGCCCGGTGGCCCATCAGTGACCGGGCGAGCCCTCGTCCCGATGGATGACGCGCACGGCGATTTCATGCCGGTCGACAAATCCCATGCGCAGGTAGAAGTCGTGGGCGCTGACGTTGTCGCGCATCACGTGCAGGAACGGCACCTGGCCGCTGGCCAGCTGGCGGGCGATGACAAGGTGCATGAGCCGACGGGCGAGGCCCCGTCCCTGGACGTCGGGATGCGTGCACACGCCGCTGACTTCGCGGAACTGACCCACGTGGGCGCGCTCGCCGGCCATGGCCACCAGTCGGTTCCCCTCGCGGATGCCGATGCACGTACCGAGTTCGAGCGTTCGCGGCCCGAAGGGTCCCGGTCGGGTCAATGTCGCGAGCTCGACTGCTTCGGCGCCGTCCTGCGGTCCGAGAATGACCGTGCCGGAGTCCGACTCCTCGGGGACAGCCCGGCCATTCCAGACCATGCAATGCATGGAACTTTCGATGGCGATGACCCAACCGCGCGGAACAACCCCCGTCCAGCCGGCACAATAGAACCGCTCAGTCGGTGCGCAGTAGGGCCCAATCGCCGCGAAGTCCGGGTCGTTCGGTTCGGCAAAGCCGAGAATCGGCGAGAAACCGGGGGCATAGCGCCGTGCCGCGCCCGTGCCCGCCGCGAAGTGCGCCTGCGCTCCGGTCAGCGAGAGCCAGAACACGTTTTCCAGTGGGTGTAGAGTGGCCATCGCCGTCGACAGTCCGTTGCCGGCCGTTAACGGCCAAGGGTCCCAATGTACGCCAGACTTGCGGGTCGTTCGATCAGAACCTTCGGTCCGCAGGCCGGGCGTCTGGCGCTCTGGCTTGCTGTGGCAACATTCGGTGTTGCGCTCGCGGCCCCCCCGGTGTGCGCGCCGATCGATCTCGACCGCGGGGATCTCGAACGTATTCTGGACGAGGGCCTGCGCGACTACGGCAGTGCCGTGACTGCACGCCGGGTAACGATTGGTCCCGAAAGCGCCTGTTACGTCCACATCGCACTCACCGTCGACATCCTGGGCGCGGCACGGTGTGACCTCACGGCCTGTTCGACACCGGTCCACGAAGGCCAGGCGATCGGCCTCGCGCCGTTCAACGTGCAGGGCTGCGACCCGGCCTACGAG
>CAIMCI010000289.1 GCA_903839465.1 uncultured Pseudomonadota bacterium | reverse complement strand
GTCGCCTTTGGTCGCGGCCGCGACCACCGCGGCAACGTCCCGCTCGAGGGCGATTTCGGCGGTGCGGTCCGTCCACTCGACGACGAAGCCGACGCGATGGCCGTCGGTCTCCAGCACCGGGTCGATGGCCGTGCGGTAGGTCCTGCCGTCCATCTCGAGCTCGGCTGCGTAGCGCTGCGTCAGGCTCTCGGTAAGGCCCGGCCGGCCGACGAGCCCGCCGAGGCTACCGCCTTCCAGGTGCTGCGCGCCCTGGGCGAAGCCACGCGCGGCGAGCGCGCGCGACGCGGCGGACAGCTGGCGGACCGCGGCGCGGTTGGCAAAGACGATGGTGCCGCCGGCGTCGGCGACGAGCATGCCGATCGAGCAGTTGTCGAGCGCGTTGCGCAGGCGCAGGCCCTCCTCGGCCTTGATCCGGTCGGCCTCGACCCGCGCCTTGAGTCGTCGCTGGGTCGTGCGCAGGAAGAAGGTCGTGACCAGGAACGTGGCGATCAGCGCCGCGATCACCGCCAGCTGCTGGCGGTGCGCCGAGGCGACGGCTCCGGCGACGACCTCGGCGTCGGTGCGCGCGAGTTCGTCGTCGATGTCCTTGGTCAGCCGGTCGGCTTCCTTGATCTGCTCGCGCAGCGGCATGATCGCGGTCAGCGCCGCGCCCTTGCCGAGCGCCGCTGACAGCGAGCGCACGACCTTCGGCGCATTGCCGACCAGCGGACCCTCGCCGCCCGATACCAGCTTGTCGAGGCCGTCGGCGGCCCCGGCCAGCGCCTCGGCGGCCGGCCCCGACAGCGTGCCGGTGTCCACCGCGTCGGTGACGCCGTTCATGAAGGTCTTGAAGTTGCCGCGAACACCCTGCGCGAGTTCGTGCAGTGGCCGTGAATGGCCCAGGGCCGCGGCCCGGCGCGAGTCGCCGACCATCTGGAAGAGGAGCACGGCCACAACCGGCAGCACGACCGCCGTGAATTGCAGCGCAACGAGTCGATCGGTCTTGTTGACGTTCACGGGCTACCTTGGGCGCCTGGGCGCGATGTTCCGATGCTCAGAGCTTGCCGATGACGGCCAGCCCCGCCGGCGGGGCCGACGCGGTATAGCTGCAGCCGCCAGCGGTGTGCTTGACGTACTCGACCGCTTCGCCGTCGCTGCCCTTGGAGGGCGGCGCCGAGGAGCCGTCGCGGAAGGACTTCTTGGTCCACGCGGTCTGGTACTTCGCCGAGTCCATCTTCATGATCTTGTCGAGGAATTCGGCCTGCGCCGCGCTGTTGTCGGCGGGCGCGAGCTTCACGGCTCCCGCGAACTGCTTTTCGCCGAGGAAGACGTCACGGACCTCGGCCATGCTGAGCGACACGCCGCTGGCGCAGATGACGTAGAGATCACCCGCGCAAGCGGCTGGCGCGACCCCGAGGCAGAACAAGAGCGCAAAGAGGGCCAGCGGCTCGAAGCGCGCGCGGCTGCCGGGCTGCGCTGCCGCGGTCACCGCCGGGGCGGCCCCGAACGGCAGGGCGGCGGACACGCCGCGCTGCCCGGCGGAGGTCGGCCAGCGATGCGCACGGCGGGAAGGCATTGGGGTTGTCATGGTTTACTCCGGCGCAGGCTAGAAGCGGATGGCCAACTGGGCCAGGAACTCGTTGAAGCTGCCGACCTCCCGGTCCGTGTAGTGGGTGTTGGCCACCTCGAACTTCAGGGCCGCCTTCAGGTTCAGGTCGTGACGCAGACCGGCTGCCGTGCGGTAGTAGGAGCCGCCCGACCTGAGCGCGGCGAAGTACTGGTCGGTCTGATCCAGCAGCGCCCGCTCGTAGCGGGCGTACGGGATGACCATCGGCAGCCGGTACCCGGCCTGCGCGAAGTACGCTTTGCTGCGGTGGCTGCCCTTGGCCGTGTACAGGCTATCGTTGTCGAACTGGTAGCCTTCGCCGAGGATCTCCCAGTTGTCGGTGTCGTAGACGGCGTACGCGCCGTAGATGCGCACGTCGGTCATGTTCTGCGGGCTCGCATCGTCGGTGATGTGCGAGTCCAGGGCATTGACGCCGACGCTCAGGCCCTCGAGCGCACCGGACGTCCACTGGTAGCCGAGCCGGCCGCCGTAGATCGGCCGGCCGTGCTCGTTGCCGGCGGTACGCATGTCGACGACGCCGCCGATGATCTGCTGGCCGTTGCCGTAGTAGGCGTCATAGAGCACCTTGCCGCCATCGCCGCGGACCGCACCGGTGACCCAGCCGCCGACGGTGTGGGCGGGCATGATGCCGCCCTGGTCTTCGAACATCAGGAAGGCGGGCCGACGCAGCGCGTCGTTCAGCCAGACGCCGTGGTGGAGCGCCGTATTGACGTAGCCGTACGGGGTGTGGAACCGGCCCACCCAGAAGGTCGCCTGGTCGCTCACCTGGTAGCCGATCTGGCCGCGCTCGATGTCGATGCCGACGCCGCCGTCGGAGCCGACCTCGACGTTGAGCTCGAACAGCGAGACGAGCTTGTCGCCGAGCTTCGGTGTCAGGTAGAAGTCGAGGTTGTTGAGGCTCGCACCCTTGAAGTACGGGTGGTAGGGATTGTGGTTGCCGACGTTGACGTCGGCGAAGCCGTGGATCGGCAGGCCCGTGTCGTCACCGCGCCGCGCGGCATTGGCGGTCTCGATCTGCGCCACTTTCTGCTCCACCGACTGCAGCCGCTCGTCGGCGACCGCCGCGGCCGGTGCCGCTGCCGGCGCCGCCTGGGCGGCCGCCTGGCCCTGCTTCGCCTCCAGTTCCTTGACCCGCGCGGCAAGCGCGTCGATCATCTTCAGGCTCTGGTCGAGCTTCTGCTCGAGCGACTTGACCGTTTCCGCGGTCGGCTCCGTGGCCATGGCGGTGCTGGCGAGGCCAACGGCCAGCGTGGCGCCCAGACACAGGGCGCGGACGTGTCGTTGCAGTAGTTTGGACATGGTGCCTTCCTTGCAGGATGCGTGGTTCAAAGCGCGTCAGCCGTCACGGCCGAATCGGGACCGAATTCCCGGACGAGCAACCCGTGTGAATCGAAAAACAGCACGCGCGAGTCGTGCATGACGTGTTCGTCGTATTTCCAGAGCTCGAAGTGCAGCTGACTGGCGAGCTGCGCGGTCTGCGCGGGCGTGCCGGTCACGAAGTGCCAGTTGGGGCGCCCGAGGTGATGGCTGGCGCGGTACTGCCGCCAGGCGCCGGCATCCTCGTTGGCCGGGTCATAGCCGACGACGACGATCGTGACGGCTTCGCCGCGCGTATCGAACGAGGACTGCAGCTTCTTCAGCTGCTCGATTGTCATGGGGCAGATGCGATGGCAGTTCGCGTACGCCATCGTCAGCACCACCGGCTTGCCGGTGAATTCCGCGAGCTCGATGCGCCGGCCGCTGTCGTCAGTCCAGGCCTGCGGCAGGATCTGCAATCGCGCCCCGCCCTCGAGGCCGGCCGCGGCGAGCGGTCCGACGGCTGACAGCAGCGCCAGCAGGGCGCCAAGCCGCACGATCGGTTGCTTCGCAAGTCCCAGGTTCACGCCGCAGACTCCCTTGGTCACAGGATCCGTCCTGTGGGAAGTAGCGGCCCGCCCGCACTTTAGTTAAGTGGCCAAACGCAGCTTTCGCGGCGCGCGTGACCGAGGTCACGGAGTGCGCGGCAGGTTCAGGGTTCCGGGGCCGGACTTTGGGTGTTCCGGCGATCCCGCCGTGGGGGGAAGCTTTAAACCACGTCGGGCGACCGGCGGCGCGACCACCCGCCCGGTCCGCCCCCCTGTCCGCCGGCCACGCGCTCGACTGGCAGCCGCCGATGGCAATCGCGCCGTATAATCGCGTCTCGCTAACCACGCCGGATGTGCTCCGGGAAGTGCCCTCATGCGCCGCCATCCGCCGACCTGCGTCCGTACCGCGCTCCTCGCCTGCCTGCTCGCCCTCCTCGTCCCTGTCCTGTCAGCGCCGGCCGGTGCAGCCGCGGCGGACCCGGCGGAAGCGGCGAAGGACCCCGCCAAGGCGGCTGCCAAGGACGACGAGGCCAAGGCGCCGCCGTTCCCGGCCGACCGCACCGTCCGCCAGACCATCCAGCTCGGCGGCCGGGCGCTCGCCTACGAGGCGACGGTCGGCTCGCTGCCGGTGCACGACGCGCGGGGCAAGGTCATCGCCCACGTGATGTTCACGGCCTACACGGCGCCGGGCGCCAACAGGCCGGTAACCTTCGCGCTCAACGGCGGTCCCGGCGCCTCGTCGGTGTACCTGAACCTCGGCGCGCTGGGACCGAAGCGCCTTCAGTTCGGTAGCGAGGGGGACAGCCCGTCGGACCCGGCGGTCCTCACCGACAATGCCGGCACCTGGCTCGACTTCACGGACCTCGTCTTCATCGACCCGGTCGGGACCGGCTTTTCGTACACGGACCTGGCCGGCGACGAGGCCAAGAAGCGCTTCTACAACACCACGGCCGACATCGAGTACCTGAGCCGGGTCATCTACGACTGGCTGGTCAAGGCCGAGCGCCTGCAGTCCCGCAAGTACCTGGTCGGCGAAAGCTACGGCGGTTTTCGCGGACCGCGCATCACCCGCTACCTGCAGTCGCGCCTCGGCGTGGCGATGAACGGCCTCGTGC